>DATBAW010000511.1:0-79926 GCA_036271335.1 Thermoanaerobaculia bacterium | reverse complement strand
TCAGCGTCGACCCCACGGAATCGTAGGCAACGTCCACCCCGCCGGGAGCGAGAGCGCGCGCCGCCGCCACCCAGTCCTGCGAATCGAGGACGACGGCGTCCGCTCCGGCGTCGAGCACCGCCTGGGCCTTTGCCGCGCTCGACGTCACCCCCAGCACGCGGGCGCCGATCGCCCTGGCGATCTGCACCAGCAGCAGCCCGACTCCGCCGGCGGCGGCATGGACGAGCGCCGACTCGTCCCGCTGGAGCGGATGGCTGTCGCGGGTCAGATACTGCGCGGTCAGACCCTGGAGCAGCAGGGCGGCGGCGGTCTCGAAAGGGATGTCGTCCGGCAGCGGGATCAGCTTGTCGAAGGGGACCGGGACCAGCTCGGCGTTGGCGAACGGGCTGTCCGCGAAGCCGACGCGGTCGCCCACCCGGAAAGGACCCTCGCCGGCGGATTCGACGACGCCAGCCCCCTCGTAGCCCGCGATCCAGGGAGGATCTCCCGCCAGATGGTAGTTCCCGCGCCGGCGGTAGACGTCGGCGAAGTTCAGGCCAATCGCCCGCAGGCGGACGACCGCGTGTCCCGGCTGGAGCGCAGGGTCGGGCACGTCGCGGAGGGCGAGGACCTCCGGGCCGCCGAAGCGATCGAAAGCGAGGACTTTCACGGCGGCGGATTATAGGCGGATCGCAGGCGGATCGCAGGCAGATTACAGGTTGCCGATCGGCTCACCCCAAATCGGTCCTTCCGGGTCCTTCTTGAGGGACCTCGCAGCAGCTCAAGGCCGCAGCCAAAGGAAGGATGATTCATGAATGGAAGCCAGCCGTACCGGCTGAGCGCCCTGCTGGCGCTCCTCGGACTCTGTCTGTCGGGTTGTTCTCTGATCCGGGTACAGGGGGATGCGACAGAGTTCCAGAGCGCGGGAGGCATCGCGCGGCTCCAGACCGTGCGCTCGGGAGATCTGGACGGAGACGCGTTCTCAGCGACCCGAGGCAAGAGCGGATACTGGTCGCCCCGGAGCTTCTTCCACGAGCTCGGCGCCGAGATCTACATGCTGGAGGATTACGATCCGACCAAGACGCCGATCCTTTTCGTTCATGGCGCCGCCGGCTCGCCGCAGGATTGGCGGTATTTCGTCGCTCACCTCGATCGCACCCGCTATCAGCCCTGGTTCTTCTACTACCCATCGGGCGCGCCCGTCCTCGCCATGTCCGAGCTGCTCTACCAGAACCTCCTGAAGATCGAGGAGAAATACCACCCTAAAAGCCTGTACATCACGGCTCACAGCCAGGGAGGGCTGGTGGTCCGTTCCACGCTCGGTGTGCACGGCGCTTCCTTGCCTTGGGTGAGACTGTTCATTTCGATCTCGACCCCTTGGGGAGGCGAACGGCTCGCCCGGCTGGGAGTCCGGCTCTCTCCCGTGGTGATCCCTTCCTGGAACGATCTGTGCCCCCAGGGGCCCTTCCTGAAGACCCTCTTCGCGAAGCCGCTACCGCCATGGATCGACTATTACCTGCTGTTCAGCCATCGCGGGGGCCGCGGTATCGCGCGGCCCAATAATGACGGGACGGTCACCCTGGTCAGCCTGCTGCGGCCGGAGGCCCAGGCCGAGGCCAAGAAAATCCTCGGCTTCGACGAGAGCCA
This sequence comes from Thermoanaerobaculia bacterium, assembly GCA_036271335.1. Lineage (GTDB taxonomy): Bacteria > Acidobacteriota > Thermoanaerobaculia > Multivoradales > UBA5704 > DATARR01. Next base: position 78,300 of record DATBAW010000511.1, on the reverse strand, counting down.
CACCGGCATCCTTTCGTCACAGGATGTGCTGGCCCAGTACAACGGCCTCCTCCGCGCGACGGCAGGAGGGTCGTAGCCGGGCTCGATCCGCCGGTCAGGGCACCTCGATCGCGTACACCCCGTTCCGAGACAGGACGGCGTAGAGCCGCTTGGGATCAGCCGGGTCCGCGACGAGCGCCGTCACCGCGGGGACCGGCAGGCCGGCGCTCAGCGTCGACCAGGATCTGCCGCCGTCGCGGCTCCAGAGGACCCCCAGCCGGTCGGTGCCGACGAACAGGCCTCCCCCGGTCGCCAGAAACGCGGTGAGATCGACCGTCGACGCGTTCCCCGGAGACGGCAGCCGGCCCGCGAGACTCCAGCTCCGGCCACCGTTGGTGCTCCCGTAAAGGAGGCCGAGCCTGCCGGCGTCGGCGGGGCGGGAAACCCCGATGATCGCCAGCAGCGTTTCTCCCGGACCGCGCGTCAGGAAGCTCACGCTGGCGCTCGACGGTATCGGCGGGCCGCGGAACGTCCAGTGCGCGCCGTCGTCGTCGCTGCCATAAACCTGCGCGCGGAACCGGATGCTCAGCCTGCCGGGCACCTGCGGATCGGCGAGGAGGGCGGTCACGTCGTTCGGCTCGCAGAAGAGCTCGTTGCAGACGGTGCTGAGCGGCAGGCCGGCGTTCGAGCGCTGCCAGGTGCGGCCAGCGTCGGCGCTGCGATAGAAGCCGGTGGCGGCGGTGCCGCCATAGAACGTCCGCGCGTCGAAGGGATCGATCGCCAGGCTGTCGAAGAGCGGGATCTCGAGCTCCGGATCGACCACGCCGCTCCAGGAGCTGCCACCGTCGTGGCTCTCGAGGACCCGGTAGTGCACCCGGGACACGGTCTCGAAGCGGTAGGCCGAAGCGATCAGATGGAGCGGATCGCGGGGATCGGCAGCGAGCGCCGCGGGATCGATCAACGACGGATCGCCGATCCAGGTGTGCCCGCCGTCGGCGGAGCGCTGGAGCGGCAGCACGGGAGGCGTCAGATCGTAATTGTTCTTCACCAGAGGGGCGGCGAGAAGGGCGCTCTTCGTGGCCAGGACGGCGCCGATCGCGGAGGCCGTGAAGCCGCGGTTGGCCGGCAGCCAGGGTCCGGCCTCGGCCGCGGCGCGGAAGAGCCCCTGGTCCGCGGCCAGCAGGAAGCCGCCACCGTCCGCGAAATCGTACAGGCTGCCGAGCGCGGGAAGGGCAGCCGTGAGCTCCCCGGTCTCGCCGCCGTCGTGCGACACCCAGAGGCGCGGCCCGCCGTCGCCGTCGACGGCGATACGGAGGGTGTCCGGATCGGCCGGGTCGACGGCCGGGCTGCCGCAGGAACGGTCCAGCAGGTATCCATGCCACGTCGTGCCGTCGTCGTCGCTGCGCAGGAAACAGTAGGCGCTGAGATCGCTGGCCAGATAGAGCTGGCCCGGGGTCCGGGTCGGCAGGATCCGCGGCGTCGCCTGCAGGGGAGATCTGGCGCTCCCGCCCGGAGCCGGAGGGGGATTGGCGGGCAGCCGGGAGAGCGACCAGGAAGCGCCGCCGTCGAAGCTGACGTGAAGCCCGGCGTCGGACTGCGCATAGATCACTCCCGAGTGGACCGGAGAGAGCGCGAAGGCCGACAGGGGGACCATCGCCGAGCCGGCGCACGACCTCCCCACCGGCACGCAGCTCCAGCTCTTGCCGCCGTCCTGGCTGCGGAAGAGGTTTGCGCTTTGCAGCCAGTAGAGCGTCGCCGGCGAGAACGGATCGATCTCGAGGTCCTGAGGGGTGTCCACGGACGGCCCCGAAGGCCGGTAGAGAACGGTCCAATGATCGCCGGCATCATCGCTGCGGCGGATCGACTCCCGGCTGTCGAGGCTCTCGACGGAGGCGTAGAGCCTTCCGGGGTGCGAGGGGTCGGCCGCCAGGGCCCGGACCGGTCCATCGAGGCCTCCCTGGAGGACGCTCCAGGTACGGCCGCCGTTCTGCGTGCGCGAGAGCCCGACCCCGGTGAGCGCGTAAGCGCGGCTACCGCTGGCCGGGTCGAGGACGAGGCGCGCGGAGACCGGTCCCGACGGCGGACCGATCGGCGTCCAGCGGGGAGCTGCGGCGGCGCGGGTATCTGCCGCCAACGCCGCCAACGCCGCCAACGCCGCCAACGCCGCCATCATCAGCACGATTGCGATCCATCGAAGGTGCTTCTTCACGGGTGTCTCCCATCCAGGATGGCGGCGGGACGTGCTTCCCACTGCCATCCTGGAAAGGCGACTTTCGGCGGGCGAATTCCGTCAGGGCTTGCTGTCAGGTCCGGCCGGACGCCGTTTGGCCTTGATCAGCACGGCGATCTCGTCGTTGCGCGGGTTGACGAAGTCGAGGCGGATGCGGCCGTCGGAGGTCTCGGTCACCGTGCCGGGGATCGAGCTGGCGGTCAGATACCAGCCGGCCGGCAGGACCACCGCGTCGCGCGGGCGGCCGAAGGTGCGGTCGAAGACCAGCTCGTCGCCGTCCAGGCGGTAGCTCTTGGGATCGGTGTAGGTCTCCGAGATCCGCAGGCGCGCCGAGCCCCCCGGCGGCACCGCGGGGAAATGGATGACCACCACCTCCGAACCGGGCGGCACCTCGCCCTCCTCTCCCTGTTCGAGGCCGGCTTTGATCAGATCGTCCCCCTTCGCGGTCTCTACCCGCAGCGTCTCGCCGGTGTCGAGGATGCGCGCCGACGGCTTCGAGGCGGCGCTCCCTGTGCGCACGACGTTGAGATAGCGGTCGATCCCGGGGTGCGACTCCGTGTAGTCGTGGTAGAGATCGAAGGCGTGGGTCTCGGGCGGTTGCAGGAAATAGACGATGGTCCGGTCCTGGTGCGCCCGCTCGGACAGGCGCTCGTCGTCCGCGGGTCCGCGCTGCGCGACGGCCGGCAGCGCGCAGAGGAACAGAGTGAGAGCCCAGGGAAATCGCTTCATTTCGTCAGCCTCCGCGCCTCGATCGTCACCGGCAGCGCGTCCGGCCCGGTATGGATCAGGCTGACGCGCAGGCGGCCGTCCGGCTGGGTGAGGACCTGGGCGGGCACGTTGCAGCCGATCACCTCCCAGCCGGCGGGGAGCACGATGGCGTTGCGGCGGATGCCGAGCGTGCGGGTGAAGGTGATGCGGTCGGGCCGCGGATGAAGATAGCTCTTCGGGTCCTGGTAGGTCTTCTCGATCAGCAGCCGGATGCCGCCGCCGTCCGCGGGGACCGGATGCGGCAGGTGGATGCGGATGTAGCTCATGGACAGGTCGGCGTCGTCGAGGCCGTTGCGCCGGGCTTCCTCGCCGCTCACCTGCTCGAACTGGAGCGGCTTGGAGGTCGCCTGGTCGCGCACCGACTCGCCGCTCGCCGTGCTCCCCTTGCGGATCGGGTTGAAGAACGACGTCGCGCCGGAATCGATCGCGGTGACCTCATAGAGGATGTGGAACGAGGCCGAATCCGGGCCGAGCAGCTCGTAGAGGGTGTATTCGTCGGACTCGACGGGGCGCTGCGGGCGCTCCGCGGCGCGCGCCGGGCGAGGGGCCGGCCGGGCGGGTGGCGGCGCGGCCGCGCAGGCGGCGAGCAGCGGCAGCAGGATCAACGGCAGGCGGCGCATGGCGGTCTCAACCCCGTGCCAGCCAGACCAGCGCGAGCGCGATCAGCGCGGGAAAGGCCTGGACGAAGAGGATCCTGCGGTGGGCCGTCGCGGCGCCGAAGATGCCGGCGATGATCAGGCAGAGCAGGAAGAAGACCTTGATCGGGAAGCCCGCCGCCCCCTGGCTGAGCCCCCAGAACAGCCCCGCCGCCAGGAAGCCGTTGTAGAGCCCCTGGTTGGCGGCCAGGGAGGCGGTCATCTCCGCGCGTTCGGCGGTCATGCCGAAGGCCCGGCGGCCATGGGGATGCTTCCAGAGGAACATCTCCAGCACCATGAAGTAGACGTGCAGGAGGGCGACCAGGCAGACGGCGACATCGGCGGCGATCTCCATCGAATCTCCCCTTTCCTCCGGTTGACGCCTCCAGGATATCCGACCCGGGGCGCGCCGGTCACAATCTTTTTTCATGTCCTATGGAAGGCGACGGGAACGCTCCTGAGAGAATTGACGCCGCCTGTTCCGTCCTGGGCTCCGCATATTCGAGCTCACAGGTGGCGCATCAGATCTTATACGCGGCGCAATTCACTAAATTCGCGGCATGAACAGAAAAATAAGCGGATCGTTCGTCGAAATTGGGAGCGTAATTCACTCTATACGCAGCACCATGCATCGCCAACCCCTCTGTATGATCTAAAGTTGCAGAGCCCGCCGAGATTTCCACAGCGCACCAAGAGTCATACGCGGCATAAAACTCCCACGCAGCTACCCAATCGTCTCTATTCGCGGAGCACTGAGACGCATATGCGGCACATTACGACCGCTTCAAACGCCGCTGCACGCCCGCCAGCAGCGACTCCACCTCTTCCAGGTGAGCGAGCTTCGCCAGCAGCAGGTACGACATCCCGTAGATTCCCAACACCACGACGGCCTTGAAGATCGGCCGCAGCGGCGGCAGCAGCCACCAGACGAGCGCCGCCGGCAGCGTCGCGGCGAGCGCCAGCAGGATCATCCGGCCATCCTCGCGCCAGGGGAGCTCGAACTCCGGCAGGCGCCGGCGGAGAGCCCGGCGGAGCTGGTAGAGCTCCATCCAGGCGCCGAAGCCGGAGGCGAGGGCGAGGCCGATCGAGCCGAGATAGAGCGTCTGCCCCGGCAACGGACCGACCAGGGAATCGAGCCGGAAGCGGTCGAGGAAGAACATCAGGGGGAGCGCCACCAGCACCGAGGTCCCCACCCGGATCGCCGCGATGCGGGCCGGTGACCGGGTGTCGCCCAGCGCGTAGAAGGTGTTCTGGAGCAGCCGCGAGGTGGTGGTGGCGAGGATGCCCGTCGAGTAGCCGCAGAGCACCAGGTAGACCAGCCAGTTGTCCGCCACGCCGAAGCTCCCCCGGCGATAGAAGCCGACCACCAGGAAGCCGAAAGCGAGATAGCCGATCACCGTGGGGATGTTCAGGAAGGCGACGTAGGAGAGCGCGCGGCGAACCCGCGCCAGCAGCGCCGGAGCCGCCCCCGCGCCGCGCAGGCGCGACATCTCCGGCAGCTCCGAGGCCGCCACCGAGATGCCGAAGAGGCTGATCGGCAGCAGGTAGAACATCTGCGCGAAGCGGTCCGCCGACGCCGCGCCGGTGGCGAGCGAGGTGGCGAGGAAGAGGTCGAGATAGCCGGCGAGCTGCACGACGCCGCGGCCCGCCACCGCTGGCCACCACGCCTTGAGCGCCTCGCGCACCCCCGGCACGCTCAGCGAGAGCGACGGCCGGAAGCCGCGCAGGATGCTCAGGACCAGAGGGAGCTGGACGGCGAACTGCAGCACGCCCCCGGCGAAGGCGCCCCAGCAGGCCGCTTCGAACAGCTGGATTTGCTTGGCGGCACCCTGCGCGCCGGCAAGGTGGTAGCCGGCGATCACCAGCGCCGCGATGATCGCCGAGTTCCAGAGCACCGGCGCGAAGTAAGGCAGGAAGAACCGCCGGTTGCTGTTGAGGATCGCCAGAGCCCAGACCGACAGCACCAGCACGCCGGTCATCGGGAAGAGGATGCGGATGCCGGTCACCGCGAGGGCGAAACGGTCCACCGCCAGATGTCCCGCCGCCACCGCCGCCGCGTCGCGCAGGAACCCCGGCGCGAGCAGGACGACGATCGGTTTCGCCAGCAGGATACCGAGCAGGGCGAAGGTGGCCGCCGCCGCCATCATCAACCCGAAGATGGCGCCGGCGAAGCGCCCCGCCTCCTCGTCCCTCCCCTCCTCCAGCAGCCCGCTGTAGATCGGAATGAACGAGGCCGACAGAGCGCCCTCGCCCAGCAGGTTCTGGAGGACGTTGGGGACCCGCATGGCGGCGGTCAGCGCGTCCTGATGGGGGCCCACGCCGAAATAGCGGGCGAACGCCCCCTCGCGCACGAACCCCATCATGCGGCTGAGCACGATGCCGGCGAAGACGCTCGCCGCTCCCGCCCGCGAGCGGGGGCGCTTCTCCGGCGGCCGCGGCGGCTCGCTGGGAACCGCCGGGTCGACGAGCTCCGCGGGGTCGCTCACTTCGGGAGGTCGTTCCAGTTCAACAGGGCGTTGTAGACGAAGCGGAAATCCGCGATGTTGAGATAGCGGTGGAGCGGATCGAAGGCGAACAGGATCACCCGCCCTTTTCCCGTCGGCAGGTCGAGGATCGCCGGCTTGCCGTCGATGTCGTCCGCGCCGCGGGCGAGACCGGAGAGCACGAGGCGGGTGTCCTCTTTCTTTTCCGGCTTCTCGGGCTTCGGCTTGGCGGGCGCCGCGGCGGCCGGCGCGTCGAGATCCTCCACCTCCAGGCCACCGGCGCTCTTCTTGTCGTCCTTCTTGTCTTTATCTTCCTTTTCCTCGTCGTCGGCGTCCGGCTTTTTGGTGCCGAACTGCAGGACGACCCGCGACCGCTCCGACTTCGGCACGTCGAACAGCGGGCCGTTGCCGCGAAAGGCGGTGGTCAGCTCCTCGTAGCCGTAGACCAGCGGATGCTCCGGCCGCACCACCTTGGCGCGCAGCACCGAGCCCGGCGTGTTGATGCTCCCCGAGGCCGGGAAGGCGTTGCGCACGATCCCCCCTTCGACCGGCAGCGCGCCGGCGCCGCCGAGGGTGATCAGCACGCCGCCGCCGCGCACGAAACGGTCGAGGTTGAGCAGCCCCTCGAAGCCCATGCCGCCGGTGATGTCCTCCGAGGTGTCGGGGATGCCGAGGCTGGGGAACTCCGGCGTCGAGGTGTAGGCCAGCGGACCGAACTTGGGATCGATGCCGTGCACCAGATCGCTGAAACCGCCATAGGTCGCGGGATAGAGGATGACGTCGAAGCGCTCGGCGAGGTTGCCGCGCTTGAGATCGTCGTCGTTGATCAGCGTGTAGGGAACCTTGGCCTGGTCGAAGGCGTAGCGGGTCCAGCCGGCGTCCTGCGTGTAGATCCAGTTGTGGAGCACCGCCAGACGGGGCAGGTCGACGAGGTGGCGGTGGACGTCGGGAGCCGCGGCCACCGCGGTGAACGACAGTCCGGTGCGGTGGGCGACGTCCTCGATCGCCTCGCGCGGCGCCTGCACGATCCAGCTCCCCGGCGGATAGGTGACGCCGCCGGCCGTGAACGCCACCTCGGCGGCGTCCACCTGGTTCGTCCCCAGCATCACCCGCGCCGCGAGCAGCGCCGTCTGGCCGCTGTCGCGCAGCAGGAAGATCTCGCCCGCGCCGGCGACCGTCCCGGTGGCCGCGACGTCGGCCGTCACCGGCTCCATGGCGGCGTCGAGGATCTTCTTGTCGGCCACCGACTCGCCGGCGACGCCGTAGAGGAGGGGCCAAGTCCAGGCCACGTCGTCGTAGGGGCGGTTCGGCTCGTCGGCCGGGAACTTCTGCTCCTCGAGGAGATTGACGGCGAGATTGCGGTAGGGCTGGTCCATCCGCACCACGTAGGAGCCCGCCGGCCAGCTCTTGGCGCCGACCTTGGTCTCGGCGGCGAGACGGTGGACCTCGATCCGCTGCTTGCGCAGCTGGTTCACCAGATAGGCGAGGCGGGCGGGATCGCGCTGCTCCGGTCCGAACAGCCAAGCGTAGGGAGCTTCCGTCCTCCCCTTGGCCAGCGCGCGGTTCCCCTTGCTCCAGAAGTTCTCCAGCAGCTCCTGGCGATGGAGGGACGCGTACTCCAGCGCCGCCAGCGCGCCCGCCTCCATGTAGTTGGTGTTGTCGCGCAGCGACCAGCGGATCTTCTTCTTCGGCGGGATCGGCCGGTACCAGGTGAGGTCGGTCGCCTTGCTGCCGGTGAACTTCTCGTCGCCGAGGTCGCGGTCGAAGGTGCCGGCCGAGCCGTTGCCGAAGGTCTCGTAGAAGCGCCCCACCGAATGGTGCTCGTTGGCGACCGAGTTCAGATAGCCCGGCCACCAGCCGTCCCAGAAGCCCCAGGTCCAGACGCCCGGCAGCCCCTGAGCGTTGAGCGACCCCGCCTCGTGATAGGCGAGCTGCGTCCATTCGTCCACCGTCACCGGATCGATCGCCCGGTTGTAGGGGCCATAGCCGGTCATGATGTAGAGCAGGGGGATCGACTCGTGGAGGTCGTGCATCACCTGCGGATGGAAGTCGAAGAAGGTGGCGTCGACGGCGAGGGTGAGCGCCTGGGTGCCCTGCAGGTTGTCGCGGTTGTTGTCGTGGAAGGCATAGTGGCCCCAGTACGGCGGCGAGACGATCTCCTCGAAGTCCTCGAGCGGCCCCTTGCGGCCGCGCAGGTGGCGGTAGTACCAGTCGACTTGGCGGTCGCGGCCGTCCGGCTCGGTGACCGGAGTGATCATCACGATGGCGTTCTTGCGGATCGTCTGGATCTCGGGCGTCTCCGACACCGCCAGCCGGTAAGCGAGCTCCATCAGCATCTCGGGGCTGCCGGTCTCGGTCGAGTGCAGGCCGCCGGTGAACCAGTAGAAGACCTTTCCCTCGGCGGCGAGCCGGTGGGCGTCGTCGCGCAGGGTGCGGCGGGGATCGGCGAGGCGGGCGGTGACGTCCTTGTAATGGTCGAGCGCCGCCAGGTTCTCGGGGTCGGAGATCAGGGCGACGATCATCTCGCGCCCCTCCTCGCTGGTGCCGATCACCTGCACCTTGACGCGATCGCTGGCCTGGGCCAGCTGGCGGAAGTAGCCATGCACGTCCTTTACCCGAGACAGCTCGTCCGGGGCCCCCACGAGATGCCCGAGCCCCTTGGTCGGCGACGGGACCGTGTCCGATTCCGGCACGTAGGCGACCGACTCCGGCAGGTACTCCGGGGCGGTCGTGAACGCCTTGATCTTCTCGACGCTCCCCGGCTCGGGACGGTCGGGAGCCCAGGCGCCCATGGCGACGGGCGCGGCGGCGACTGGGGTCGGAGCCGGAGTCTGGGCCTGCGCGAGGCCGGAGGCGCAACAGAGAGCGAGGAGCAGAAGCGGGAGGGGACGGGCGTTCACGGGATCTCCTTGGAAGGAGGGCTACAATACCGGTTCCCACGCAGGGGAACAAGCGCTTGACGCTCTTGACTTGACGCACTTGACGGGCTAAGTTCTTCCCATGACACGCGCCACAGCCGCAGCGGCCGCCAAGGCCTTCGAGGAAGCCCTTGAGGAAGCCTGGGAAGACCTTCCCGATGACGCTCCCGAGATCCAGAATCCGGAAGCCTTGGGAAGACGGGCCGCCCTGTTGGCTGTCTCCGAAATGACCTGGGGCCAGATTCTGGGTCCGTTGTATGACGTCGAGCAGGTCCAGACGATCCTCAAGGTGACGACCCGGCAGGCGGTCAGCGATCTCGCGAAGAGAGGCCGCCTGCTCGCCCTCGACGGCTCCGGCGGACGGAAGCTCTATCCGGCGTTTCAATTCAGTCCGAGCGGCCGTCCTTACTCTGAGATCGCGAAGGTCCTCGAGGTCTTCGAGGGAATCGTCGAGACCCCCTATACGATCGCCTCCTGGTTCGCCAGCCCTCAGGACCTCCTGGAGGATGAGACGCCGGCGGCTTGGTTACGGTCCGGGAAGGATTCGTCGCAGCTCCTGGCCGCGGCCCGGCGAAGCGCCGGCGAGCTCGGCCTTTACTAGATCAGAGACTCCTGTCTGAGCCCTCTCGCCCTTCCACCGGAAGATCTCCGGGATTTTCCGCGCCTGCGTCTGCCTCGCGGGTTGGTTCTCTACCGAATTCATCGCACCGGGCTTCGCCCTCTCTGGTTTTCCAGCAGCGGTGATGGCCGCTTCGATCTCGCCGCTTCCTCGGGCTCCGGGAGCTGCTACTTCGCGGAACGTCCCGAGAGATGCATCCTCGAAGTCTTCAGAAGCTTCACCGCGATCATTCCCAAGGCGGAGATGGACTCCCGTCGCCTGCTGCGATTCGAGCTCCAGGAGGAGATCCTGGTGGCGGACTGCACGGCCGAACGCTCCCGCCTCTGGGGAATCACCGGCGAAATTCACTCGACGCCTCGCTATGAGGAGACGCACGCCTGGGCGGCTGCCTTCGCCCGCGCCGGTTTCCGGGGTATTCGCTATCTGCTCAGGCATGATCCGGCCCAGCATCTGGCCGGAGTGGCTCTCTTCGGACCAGCCGGAGCCCCAGAGGGTCTGCCGGAGATAGCCGGAGAACCGATCGGTCGGGAGGTTCTCGACGAGGTCGAACGCCGCTTCGGGATCCAGAGCCGTTGATCAGGTCAACGCACCCGCACCACCACCAGCGTCATGTCGTCCGCCTGCTCCTGATCGCCCTTGAAGTTCGACAGGTCGCCGAGGATGGCGTCGCGGATCTCGCGGGCGGTGCGGCTGCCGGCGGCGCGGGAGGCGGCGCGCTGGAGGCGGGCGTAGCCGTACTCCTGGTCCTGGACGTTGCGGGCCTCGACCAGACCGTCGGTGTAGAAGACCAGCAGGTCGCCGGGCCCGAAGGAGCGCTGGACCGACTCGTAGCGCGCGTCCAGGAAGGTGCCGAGCGGGGGCGCCCCCTCCCCCACCTCCGCGAAGACACCGGATGCGGCGTCGCGGAACAGGATCGGCGGATGGGCGGCGCTCACCAGGGTCATCGTCCCCGCCTCGCGGTCGAGCACGGCGCAGAGCAGGGTCATGTAGGTCCGCTTGTCGGTGGTCCGCCGGACCATGCGGTTCAGCCGCTCGAACACCCCGACGGGCGAGGCGAGGTCCTTCTCCAGCAGATAGAGGCAACTGCGCACGCCCGAGAGCAGCAGCCCGCTGGCGAGGCCGTGCCCGGCCACGTCGCCGATCACCAGCACCAGCAGGGAGTCGCTGAGCTTGAAATATTCGTAGTAGTCGCCGCCCACCTCGGTGGCGGGAAGCGAGGCGGCGGCGAGGTCGATCCAGCCCACCTGCGGCGGCGACTGCGGCAGCATGCTGAGCTGGATCTTGCGCGCGTAGTCGATCTCCTCCCGCATCCGGGCCCGCTCGCGGTGGCGGGAGTGCTCCTTGCGCCAGCCCGCCAGGAACCGCTTGCGGTCGAGCTGCGTCACCCCGATTGCCGTGGCCAGGCAGATGACCGTCATCACCGAAAGGCCGGCGATGGTGTCCTGGTCCACCGCCGGCGAGATCCGTCGCATCCCGAGCCAGTCGAGAGGGAAGACCGCCGTCCCCCAGAAGGCGGCGAACAGCATGAGGTGCTCGGAAACCCGCAGACGGAAGGCGAGCAGCACGAACATCGTGAGAAAGAACGGCACGTGCTCGTCCGTGATGTGGGAGGTGGCGACCTTGAGGACCAGGATCTGGGAAAAGAGGAAGACCAGGAGAATCTGGCGGAAGTTGCGGGCGAAGATCTCGCGGTCGCGCAGGACGAACAGCACGACGCAGGCCAGCATATCGACGATGTAGATCGTGAGCCCATAACCGTCGTGATGGTCGATCGAGGCGGCGAGGCCGCCCAGGCAGAGCGCCGTCGTCACCAGCAGCAGCCAGCGGAAGACGCGGTAGTTGCGGGCGTCGAAGTGGCGGTGGAGAGCGAGCGGCTCGGGGAGCAGCACCAGCTCGTCGAGGGTGGGAGCGTTCATCGCCTGGACCTGTCGATCGCCGGGACTCGCCTAGTCGAAGAACCAGCGGATCACGCCGTTGACGAGGCCGGAGGCGAGCTCGCCGGCCAGCGAGGGGCCGTGGCCGAAGGGCAGGCGTTCCGAGGCCGGCTGGTTCCAGGGCGGCAGGGTCTCGCCCAGGCGCTGCTGGCGCATCTCGATCTTCTCCTGCTCCCGCTGCATCGTCTCGGCCCGCGCCTCGCCCCCCTCGCGGATCCAGCGCAGCAGACGGTCGAGCTCCTGGAAGTCGAACCAGATCCCGTGGCGGGCGCAGACGTCCACGATCACGCCGCTCTTGCGGCCGTAGTTGCGGCGGTTCATCAGCGTGCCGCAGATCACGCACGGCCGGTAGTGGACCTCCCCCGCCGTCCCCGCCGCCAGGGCCGCCGCCGGCGCGTCGGCGGGCGCGCCGCCGCCGAAACCCTCGGGCAGGTGCCCGGCCCGCGCGCGTTCGCTCAGCGCCTCGAAGACCTCCTTCTCGAGCCAGAGGCCGCCGCAGGCGGCGCAGTCGAAGAAGGCCACGTTGGTCTGCCCCAGCCGCCGGCTGGTGAGCGGGCGTTCCCCGGCGCAGGCGGGACACCGGTAGCCGCTCTCGCCGGCCGCCGCCTGACCGCCGAGGATCGGCGTGCCGCAGTGATGACAGAAACGGGCCTGGCCGCTGACCCGCGCCATGCAGCCGGGGCAGACCGTGTCCAGATCCTTCTCGTGGAGGGTGAACTCCGCGCCGCAGAAGCGGCAGGCCGGCGCCTCCCCCTCCCGTGGGGCCCCGCAGGAGGAGCAGCGCACCACCGCCGCGTCGTGCGCCGACGCCCGCGGCACCGTCACCGCGGCGCCGCAGGAGCACGGGAACGCCGAGCCCTCCGGGCGCCCGGCGGCGTCGAACTGGCGGTGGCACTCGGGGCAGGCGACGAGAAATCGCATGGGCATTTCCAGCCGCTATCCTACCGCGTTTGGCGCCGCATCGCGGCGGCGTTCTCTAGGCCAGGGCAACGCTGTCCGGCACCGCGGCCGCGGGAGGTACCGCCGCCACGAACCGCTCGCTGCCGAGCATCAGGACGGCGGTGCCGCGCCACACCCGCCCGAGGGCGTTGAGCAGGTTGAGGGCGAGGAACAGCAGGCCGAGGCCGAGCAGGGCGCAGGCCCAGGCGGTGGCCGGCGAGTCGACCTGAAAGAAGACGGTGTCGAGCTGGAAGCTCTCCCTGTCCCAGAACAGCGGCGCGAACAGGAAGGCGGTGGAGACCGAGAGCGACACCACGGTCGCCACGAAGCTCACGACGCCCAGGGGGAGCTTGAGCAGCAGGAAGCCCATCCCCTTCCAGGTGACGGGATTCGAGAAGAAATCGCCCGCTCGCTGCCAGGCGCTCCGCGCCGCGCCGGTGGGGAGCGGCGCCATCGGCGGCACCTCGGCGCCGAGCAGGTGGATGGCGGCCTGCCGTTCGAACGCCGCGAACGCCCAGGTCCCGGCGAAGACCAGAGCGAGCAGAGGGATGCCGACCCAGACGATCGTCAGGCCGAAGCCGACCATCAGGCCGACGGTGAGGAAAATGAAATAGGCCAACCCCAGGGGGAAGGCGAGCAGCAGGTAGAGCAGGTTGGTATAGGTGCGCGGCCGGAACGGGGCGGCGAAGAAATAGCGCAGGGCCTCGCCGGCGCGGGTGAGCGGATCCTTCTCTTTGATTTCCATGCGGATTGCCTCCTCGCAGTGGACTACGAGAGCCGCCCGGGGAGGGTTTCAAGGATCGAGCAGCGCCTCCCCCGCCGGCTCGCGCAGGTTGTAGCGCGAGCTCATCACCCGGCCGTAGGCGCCGGCGTTGGCGATCAGCACCACGTCCCCCTCCGCGGTCGGCGGCAACCGGCGCGAGCGGCCGAGGATGTCGCCGGTCTCGCAGATCGGCCCCACCACGTGGGCGATCCAGGCGGCGGCCTCGTCGAGGCGCGAGAGGTTGACGATCCGGTGGTAGGCGCCGTAGAGCGGCGGCCGGATCAGCGAGTTCATGCCGGTCTCGAGGCCGACGTAGATCACCTCGCCCTTGCGCTTGATCTGGGTCGCCCGCGCCAGCAGCACCCCCGCCTGCGCCACCAGGAAGCGCCCCGGCTCCAGCCAGAGCTCGAACTGCGGGTTGGCGGCCTTGAAACGCCCCAGCAGCTCGCCCAGGGCACCGAGGTCGAGCGGGCTCTGCTCCGGCCGCTCCGGCACCCCCAGGCCGCCGCCGAGGTCGAGCACGCGGACATCGGGGTACTGCCCGGCCGCTTCCGCGAGGAAGAGCGCCACCTCGCTCCACGACTCGGGGGAGCGGACGCCGCTGCCGACGTGGGCGTGGAGACCGACGACGCGGGCGCCGCAGGCGGCGAGCAGCTCGCGGGTCTCCGCCATCTGCTCGGGCGCCAGGCCGAACTTGGACTGCGCCCCGGCGGTGCGGACGTGGGCGTGATGCCCCCTCCCGCGCCCTGGATCGAGACGCAGGAAGAGCTCGCGCCCGCGGAACAGCTCCGGCCACTCGCGCAGCGGGTGGACGTTGTCCACCGTCACCCGCGCCCCCACCTCGAAGCCGTGGTGGTACTCCTCGCGGGGCGCGAAATTGGGGGTGAACAGCAACCGCCCGGCGGCGATTCCGGGGAAGAGGGCCAGCACGTGGTCGAGCTCGGCGGCCGAGACGCACTCGAAGCCGAGTCCGGCGTCGTGGAAGATCCGCAGCACGCCCGGATGGGCGTTCGCCTTGAGGGCGTAGAACACGCGGTCCACGGCGCCGATCCCGCGCAGCGCGGCCGCCGCCTCGCGCAGGGTCGGCGCGTCGTAGACGTAGACCGGACCGCTCTCGGCCAGCTCCAGCAGCTCGCTCCGGCGCCCCCGCCACCATTCATGCGGCAGCGCCGGCGCCTCCTCGGCGGCGTCGCCGGACAGCTCGCTCCAGGCAGGGCCGAAGAGGGCGCTCTCCCCCTTCTGCCCGAACAGGAGGCCGTGGAGCTGGCGGATCAGCCGCTCGCTCGGCTCCTCGTCGACCAGGAAGGTGAGGTTGAGGTCGCTGGCCGACAGCGTCATCAGATGGACCCGCAGCTCCTCGAACGCCTCCAGCACCGGCCCCAGCTCGTGCAGGATGGCGCGGATGCCCCGGCCGACCAGCGAGATCGAGGTGGTGGGCGCGATCACCCGCGGCTCGCAGAAGGGGGCGAGGTCGCGCAGCAAAGGGCCAAGGCCGGCGGGGCCGAGCACGTTGGCCTGCGGATCGAGCGAGACGGTGACGTTGCTCTCCGACGTCGAGACCGAATCGATCGACAGGCCATGGCGGGCGAAGGCGGCGAACGCCTGGGCCAGGAAGCCGACCTCCTGCCACATGCCGATCGTCTCCATCGAGATCAGCGTGATCCCGGCGCGCGAGGAGATCGCCTTGACCTGCGGCCCCCCGGTCGCGCCGAGGGCCGAGATCAGGGTCCCCGGGGCGTCGGGCCGGTCGGTGCAGAGGACCTGGAGGGGGATGCCGTGGCGGCGCAGCGGCGGGATCGACCGCGGATGGAGCACTTTGGCGCCCATGCTGGCGATCTCCTGCGCCTCGTCGTAGTCGAGGACGCGCAGCAGCCGGGCCGACGGCAGGAGCGACGGGTTGGCGGTGAACAGGCCGGGGACGTCGGTCCAGATCTCGCACCGCGCGGCGCCCAGGCGGGCGGCGAAATAGGCGGCCGAGGTGTCCGAGCCGCCGCGGCCGAGGAGCACCGTCTGCCCCTCGTCGTTGCGGGCGATGAACCCCTGCGTGATCACCGCCGCGCAGGGGACCGCGTCCAGACCGGCGATCAGCGGCTCGTCGCGCTCGAAGTCGCAGCTGGCCGAAAGGTAGGCGCGGGGGCCGGAGGGATCCTCGCGGGCCACGAGCGTGGTCCGCGCGTCGTGCCAGGCGGTGGCGATCCCGTCCGCTGTCAGCCAGGCGGCGCCGAGCCGGGTGGAGAGGATCTCGCCGAACGCCATCACCCGCGCCTGGAGGGCGGGGCCCGCCTCGCGCAGCAGCGAGGCGGCGAGGGCCAGGCGGGAGAGCTCCTCGAGATCGCCGCGCAGGAGGGAGGCGGCGGCGATCCCGAGGCCGGCGCCGAGCTCCAGATGGCGCGCCTCGATCGCCGCCAGCGGCTCTTCGTGATTCCCGGCGACGGCGGCGGCGAGGAGCGCCTCGAGCTGGTTGGAGACCCCGGAGAGCGCCGAGCAGACGACGAGCGGCCGCAGTCCTTCGTCCAGCCGCCGCCGGACGAGATCGGCGATGGTGGCCCAGCGCGCCGGCGTCGAGACGCTGGTGCCGCCGAACTTGAGGACGACCCAGGAGGCCATACAAATCTCCCCGCGATTCCCTGAGGAGCCTGAGGGGGTGACGCCGCCGCGGAGACGCCCCACGGGGCGTCTCTACATTGGGGTCCCACGGTCTCCAGGATTTTGATTGTAGAGACGCCCCGTGGGGCGTCTCCGGTTGAAGCTACCCCTTCGCCGCCTGGACCGCCTCCGTCAGCGCCGGCAGCACCTCGTGGAGATCGCCGACGATGCCGTAGTCGGCGACGGTGAAGATCGGCGCGCCGGGGTCTTTGTTGATCGCCACGATCACCGTCGAGCCCTTCATGCCGACCAGGTGCTGGATGGCGCCGGAGATGCCGGCGGCGATGTAGAGCTTGGGGGCGACCGTCTGGCCCGAGGAGCCGATCTGGCGGTCGCGGGGAAGCCAGCCGTTGTCGATCACCGGCCGGCTGGCGCCGATCTCGGCGCCAAGCGCCTTGGCGAGGGCCTCGACGGGCGCCAGCTTGTCCGCCCCGCCGACGCCGCGGCCGACGGCGACGATGATCGCCGCCTTGGTGAGGTCGACCGTATCGCCTCCCACCTCCTCGTAGCCGAGCACCTCGCGGTCCGCCTTGACGCCGGAGAGGTCGAGGGCCAGCGGCTTGACCTCGGCCTCGCCGCCACGCGACGCGCCGTCGGCCTGGAAGGCGCCGGACTGCACGGAGACCAGCACCGTCCCCTCCCCCTTGACCCGCACCTGCGACTGCAGCTTGCCGCCCATCACGGGACGGGTCCAGACCAGACCTCCATCGGCGCTCTGGAAGCCGGTGACCTCCGGCAGCAGGCCGGCGCCGATCCCCTGTGCCAGGCGCGCCATGTAGTCGACCGTCTGATAGGTGTGCGGGAAGACCACGAAGGCCGGCGCCGCCGCCTGGATCGCGGGCGCCAGGGCGCCGATGTAGGCGGCCGGCGTATAGACGCGGAGGGCGGCGTCGTCCCCCACGTGGACGCCGGCGAGGTCGAAGCGAGCCACCTCGGCGGCGGCGAGGCCGACCCCCTCGCCGAGCAGCACGGCCTCGGCCTTGACCCCGAGCTCCGCCGCCAGCTTCTGCGCCGCGGCCACGGCCTCCCAGGAGATGCGGGGGAACTGCCCCTCGCGATGTTGCAGGACCACCCAGACACCGTTCGCCATCAGAGCACCCTCGCTTCCTTCTGCAGTTTCTCGACCAGCGCCGCCGCCGCGGCCTTGGCGTCCCCCTCCAGCATCTGGGCGCCCTTGCCCGCATCCGGGAAGCGGACGGCGACGATCTCCAGCCGCGAGCCCGCCGCTCCCACCTGGGCCGCGTCGAGCCCGAGGTCGGCCGGCGAGGCGGTGGCGATCTCCTTCTTCTTGGCCGCCATGATCCCCTTGAGCGAGGCGTAGCGCGGATGGTTGATCCCCGCCTGCACCTCCAGCACGGCGGGGAGGTGGACGCGCGAGACCTCGTTGACGCCGCTCTCCATCTCGCGGGTCACCTTGGCGCTCTTGTTGCCGTCCTCCAGCTCGACGCCCATCACCAGCCAGACGTGCGGCCAGCCGAGGTGGCCGGCGATTACCGAGCCGGTGCCGCCGTAGCCCACGTCGTCCGACTGCGAGCCGGTGAGCACCAGGTCGAAGGCGTCGCGCGCCAGGGCGGCCGCCAGCGCGCGGCCGGTCGCCAGCGCGTCGCCGCCGGCGAAGGCGGGGTCGGAGAGATGGACGGCGCGCGCCGCTCCCACCGCCAGCGCCTTGCGCAGCGCCTCCCTGACCCGGTCGGGCCCGAGGCTGAAGACGACGACCTCGCCGCCGGTCGCCTCGGCGAGGCGGAGCCCCTCCTCGAGCGCGTACTCGTCGCTCTCGTTGATCACGAACGGCAGATCCTCCTCCTCCACCCACCGCCCGTCGCGGCTGACGCGCAGCCGCGCCTCGGTGTTGGGGACCTGCTTGATGCAGACGGCGATCTTCATGCAACAGTCTCCTTCAAGGTTCTCTCCACTCCGCCGTGGCCCTCAAGCCTTGGCGCGGCCGTTGAGCAGGCGGCGGAGCAGCGGCGGGGCGGGGTTGAACGCCCATACGCGGTCGTCGAAGCGGAGCGTCGGCACCACCCGCCGGCCGCCGCTCCGTTCGAGCACCATCGCCTCCGCGGCGTGGTCCTGGTCGATGTCCACCTCGGCGAACGGCGCCTCGGCCTCCTCCAACACCCGCTTGGCGCGCCGGCAGTCCGGGCACCAGGAGGAACTGTAGACGACCACGCTGTCGGAGTGGATGCCGTGCCCGGTCGCCAGCAGCATCGTCTCCTCCGCCGACAGGCGCACGCCGACGATGCGGATCTTGCCGTCGGCTTCGGTCAGCAGCACGGCCGGCAGATCGGTGGACGCCAGCCCCAGCCGCGCCAGGCGGCCGGTGGCGTCGGGGTCAGCGGCCAGATCGATGCGGTCCCCGCAGGCCTCGGGGGGCGCGGGCTGGCGGGTGGAATCATAATAGACGTGACAATCCAGATGGCTCATAGGATGGGTCCCGGGACCCGCACCGCGGCGCCGTTGACGGCCACCGCGGCAGGGCTGGCAAGGTAGTGGATGACCGCCGCGACGTCCTCGGTCTTGGCCCATTGAGAAGGATCGGCATCGGGCATCGCCGCCCGGTTGGCCGCCGTATCCATGGTGCCGGGGAGGACGGCGTTGGCGCGGCCGCCGAAAGGAGCGATCTCGCGCGCCAGCGCCTCGACCATGCGCAGCACCCCGGCCTTGGTGGCGGCATAGCCGCCGACCCCGGCCTCCCCCAGGAGAGCCGCCGGAGCCGACACCGCGACCAACGCGCCCCCCTTCGCCCGCTCGAAGCGGCGGGCGCACTCGCGGAAGACGCGGAAGGTGGTGTCGAGGTTGAGCTTGAGCAGGAAGGACCAGTCGGCGTCCGAGAGATCAGCGAATTTCCCCCAGCGGAAGCCGCCGACCAGATGGACCACCGCCCGCGGCACGCCCGCGCCGCTCTCCTCCTCGTCGAACAGCCGCTCCACCTCGGAGGTGGACGACAGGTCGGCGCTCCGCAGGGTCAGCGTCTCCGCGCCGCCCAGCGCCTCCAACTCCGCCAGACCCGCCGGCGTCGCGCCCACCGCCAGCACGCGGTCGCCCGCCGCCAGGAACCGCTCCACCACGCTTCGCCCGAGGGCGCCGGAAGCGCCGGTGATCAGGACTCGACCGTTCATACGCTCTCCAAGGGTTGGGTACCGCCAGGGCTCCGGCCCCGACACAGCCCTAGGAGTGCCGGAAGGGAGCGTGAGCGAGACTACCATGGGAGACCGGACGCGAGACGCGGCCGCGGTTGACCTACAAGCCCCTCTTCGAAGCGATCGTCTTCACGGTTTTCGATTGCGGCTTCCGGCCGCGGTGCGCCCTGGAGACCGAGGATGGAGGTCAGGTCCGGATCGAGCCTGATCCTGGACCGCGAGCGCTACCGCTACCGCGCCTTCATTTCCGACCTCTCCGGGCAGGATATCCGGGAGCACCGGGAAGAGCCCGCGCGAGCCATACGCCTCGTCCGTGACTGGCTACGGAGTCAATCGCCAGACCCGGTCCCGGGTGGCAGGATCATCGCCGACCGCTACGAAGCCTTCCGCGCCCAACTTCCCGAGCTCTGCCGGGAAGCGCAATTGGACGTCAGCGATCTGATCTGGGTCGAGTACAACGACCTGGTGTGGATGTGGCTGGGGCTGAACTCCTAGCATCGATCGGTGCGCCGGATGCACAGGGCGGTTCGGCGGCGCGGGCTCCCGGCACACTCTTTGCTCATGCCGCGGTGGCATGGTACGTTGACTCCGCCATGGCGTAAGAAGGGTGAAAGGGTACGAATGTTCACGACCGCTCTGATGTTTTTGCAGGTAGCCGGCCCCGGTGGGGGTCCCGGCATCTTCCGCTTCTTTCTGCAGGCGGGAGCGATGGCGAAGTTCATCCTCGCCCTGCTCGCGCTGTTCTCGCTCGGCTCCTGGGCGATCATCCTCGGCAAGCTGGTGCAGTTCCGCCGCGCCGACGGCCAGAGCGAGAAGTTCCTCGAGGCGTTCCACCGCAGCCAGCGGTTCAGCGAGGTCAACGCCCAGTCGTCCAAGCTCGGCGCCTCGCCGCTGGTGGGGATCTTCCAGGCCGGCTACGCCGAGATCGACGGCCAGATCAAGAACGCTCCCGATCCCGACCGTCCCGGCGAGAAGCGCGCCTATCGGATCACCTCGGTGCCGGCGCTCGAACGGACGCTGACCCGCGCCGTCAACGTCGAGATCCAGGGGGTGACGCGCTGGCTCGGCTTCCTCGCCACCACCGCCGCGGCCTCCCCTTTCATCGGCCTGTTCGGCACGGTCTGGGGGATCATGCAGGCGTTCAACGACATCGGGCTCCAGGGCTCGACCTCGATCGTGGCGGTGGCGCCCGGCATCGCCGAGGCGCTGATCAACACCGCCGCCGGCCTCGCCGCCGCCATCCCGGCGCTGATCAGCTACAACTACTTCTCCCAGTACTCCCGGCGCCTGCGGATGCGGATGGAGGACTTCTCCCTCGAGTTCCTCAACCTGGCGGAACGGAACTTCACCTAGATGTGTCTAACAGGTGTGGCCGAGCGAGCAGGGAGAAACTGACATGGCGTTCCATCTGGGCAACGGCGGCGGCGAGGACGAGCCGGTCCTCGCCGACATCAACGTCACGCCGCTGGTCGACGTGATGCTGGTGCTGCTGATCATCTTCATGATCGCGGCCCCCATGCTCCACCAGGGGGTGGAGGTGGCGCTGCCGAAGGCAAACGCCCCCAACCTGCCGCTGCGCATGCAGGATCCGCTGGTGGTCTCGATCGACCGCAACGGCCGCGTCTACCTGCGGGAGAACGCCGTCGAGACCGACGAGCTGGTGGCCCGCATCAAGACGCAGATCGAGGCGCGCGGTGACGACACCGTGTTCCTCAAGGGGGACCGCGACGTCCCCTACGGCAAGGTCATCGAGGTGCTCGACATCCTCCACCAGGGCGGGATCGTGCACGTCGGCATGGTCACCGACCGCCACGCCGAGACGACGAGGGGGCGGCGACCGTCGTGAGCCTGGCGGTCGACCGCATCCTCGACCGGCGATCGCGGCGCGAGAGCCGCCGCCCGGAGGTGCTGAGCGTCACCGCCGCCGCCCTTCTCCACGGCGGCGCGGTGGCGCTGGTGCTGCTGCTGCCGCGCCTCACCCCTCCCCCGCCGCCGCTCACGTTCGTGCCGGTCCAGATCATCCCCGCCCAGGCGCTGGGCGTGCGCCGGCCGGCGAGCCACCCGCAGCCCGCGAAGCCGGTCGCCAAGCCGGAAGAGCCGGCCGCCGAGGAGCCCCCCGCGCCCGAGCCGCCCAAACCCAAGCCCGAGCGGCCGGCGCCGAAGCCGGCGAAAGAGGACATGCCGGAGCTCCCCGACAAGCCGGCCAAGAAGCCGCAGAAGCCACAGAAGGCCGCCAGCGAGACGCCGAAGCCGGCGCCCGCCGCCGCCAGCTCCGCCCGGAAGCCGCCGCAGCCCGCGCCGGCGGCACCGGCCGGCGAGACCGCCGGCGAGCCGGGCAAGCGCGGCGCCCCCACCGGCACGTCGCAGGGCACCTCCGCCTTCGGCTCGCAGATCGCCGGCCTCGACAACCCCGACTTCAAGTTCGGCTACTACATCGACCAGCTGCTCTCGTCGATCGACTCGAAATGGGTGCGCCCGACCCTCGGCAACGACGTCAAGGCGGTCATCGGCTTCCGCATCCAACGCGACGGCAGCATCACCGACCTCCAGATCTCCCAGTCCTCGGGCTACAATTCGTTCGACCTGGCGGCGCTGCGCGCGGTCCAGAACGCGTCCCCCTTCCCGCCGCTGCCGCGGGCCTATCGCCAGGACTCCTTGGGAGTCAACCTGATCGTCCGCTGATCCAAGTCCCAGCCGAGGTGCCATGAGACCCAGAACCGCCATCCTGACCGCCCTGCCCTGCCTCCTCCTGGTCGCGCTGGTCGTCGCCGCTCAGCAGGCGCCGCCGCCGCAGCCGGCGCAACCGCAGCCGGCGGCGCAGCCGCAGGAGCAGCCCAAGAGCGTGACGCTGACGCTCGACCGCAACGGGGCGCAGCGCAAGATCAAGCTCGCCTTCCCCGCCTTCCGCAGCCTCTCGCCGCTCGCCGGCGAGGCCGCCGGGGCGGGGCGCGAGCTCGAGACGACGGTGCGGCGCGACCTCGACCTCTCCGGCTACTTCGAGATCCAGGGGGCCGACGTCCTCTCCGGGCTGGCGCTCTCCGGCGACGCCCAGAAGGACCTGCCGGTCTACCGCTCGACCGGCAACGAGGTGCTGCTGCTGGGCGACATGCGGAGCGAGGCGGACAAGCTGGTCTTCGAAGGGCGGGTGCTCGACCTCGGCAGCGGCCAGGCCGTGCTCGCCAAACGCTACAGCGGCCCGTTCGCGGTCAGCCGGCGGATGGCCCACACCTTCGCTGACGAGGTGATCCGCTTCCTGGTCGGCAAGCCGGGGATCGCGCTCTCCGAGATCGCCTTCAGCTCGGACCGCACGGGCAACAAGGAGATCTTCGTGATGGACTACGACGGCGAGAACCAGCGGCGGATCACCGGCCACCGCTCGACCTCGATGTCGCCGGCCTGGAGCCCGAACGGCGAATCGATCGCCTACACGTCGTTCTTCAACGGCCCGCCGGGGCTCTATCTCGCCGACGTCGCCAGCGGTCGCAAGCGCCCGATCATCACCTCGGGCTCGCTCAACACCAGCCCGAGCTTCTCGCCGGACGGCCGCCACATCACCTTCGCCCGCTCCCTCGACGGCAACATCGAGATCTTCACCGCCGACCTCGACGGCGGCAACCTGCGGCGGCTGACCAACTCGCCGGCCATCGACACCAATCCGGCCTGGAGCCCGAAGGGGAGCGAGATCGCCTTCACCTCCAGCCGCGCCGGCAATCCCAGCATCTACCTGATGGATTCCGAGGGGGCCAACCAGCGGCGGATCACCTTCGACGGCACCTACAACGACGGCGTCGCCTGGAGTCCCGACGGCGATCTGATCGCCTATACCAGCCGGCGCGACGGCCAGTTCCAGATCGCGGTGACCAACGTCGTGACCCTCGAGACCCGGGTGCTCACCTCCGGCGCCGGCGAGGCGCAGTCGCCGACCTTCTCACCGGACGGCCGCCGGATCGCCTACACCTCGCGGCGCGGCGGCAAGAACCAGATCTACGTCATGGATCTCGACGGCGGCAATATCCGCCAGCTCACCACCGAGGGGAACAACGATCTCGCCGACTGGTCGCGGAGCGTTCCCGCGAAGTGAGCGGTTTTGATAGAGTTGGACGATGAATTTCGACGAGCCTTTTCGATCCGCCTTTTTGCACGAGGAGAGACCATGAGCCGAAAGTGGATGATATGGATGGTGATGGCGGTTCTGCTGACCTTCCTGTACGGGTGCCCGAAGAAGAAGCCGATGACCAAGCCGTCCGACCTCAACGTCGAGACGACGACGGTTCCGGCTCCCCCGCCGCCCCCCCCCGCCGCCCAGGAGGTGCAGCCGCCGGCCGCGCCCGAGGTCAACGACCAGAAGGAAGACCGGCTGATGTCGTCGGACCTCCAGGTGGTCAACGACGAGCTCAAGCGGCGCGGCTTCAGCCCGGACGCCTATTTCGACTACGACGAGAGCAACCTGAGCGACGACACCCGCGACAAGCTGTCGCGCAACGCCGACCTGCTCAAGGGGAACGCCCAGTTCTCGGTCACCATCGAGGGGCACGCCGACGCCCGCGGCACCAGCGAGTACAACCTGGCCCTCGGTGAGCGCCGCGCCAACGCGGTCCGCGACTACCTGGGCTCGCTCGGCGTCGCCGCCACCCGCCTGCGCACCATTTCCTACGGCAAGGAACGCCCTGTCTGCACCGAGGACGCGGAGAGCTGCTGGTCGCAGAACCGCCGCGCCCACATGATCATCACCGGACGCTCGAACGTGGGTTGAACATGAGGCTCCATCACTCCCTTCCGCTCGCCGGCTGCCTGGTGGCGTGGGTCGTCGCCACCGGCTGCGTCTCGTCGCAGGACATCGAGGGGCTGCAGACGCAGCTCTCGGACGTGCAGAAGCAGATGCTGCAGCTGCAGAAGCAGGCTCAGGAGGCCCCCAGCAAGCAGGAGGTCGCGAGCCTGGGGACCAACGTCACGCAACAGATGCAGGGCCTGCTCAAGACCGAGGCGGACATGCAGGTCAAGCTGCAGGGCCTCGGCGGTCAGATCGAGGCCCTGCAGGCGAAGCTGGAGGACACCAACTACCGTCTCTCCCAGCTCTCGCAGCAGATCGCGGCCACCAACCAGGAGCTCAAGGCCTTCCGCGACCAGCCCGCCGCGGCACCGCCGCCGGCCGACAATGCGGCGCCGGCCACCGCACCTCCGCCGCCGCAGGCCACGGGGGGCGGCGGCGCCGGGATCGACCCCAAGAGCCTCTACGACGCCGCCTACAACGATTACCTGAAGGGGAACTTCGACCTCGGCGTCCGCGAGTTCCAGGAGTACCTGACGAACTTCCCCACCACCGACCTCGCCGCCAACGCGACCTACTGGATCGGCGAGTCGTACTACCGGCAGCGCAAGTTCCGCCAGGCCATCGAGCAGTTCGACGCCGTGCTCACCCGCTATCCCCGGGGGGGCAAGGTGCCGAGCGCGCTGCTCAAGAAGGGCTACGCCTACCTCGAGCTCAACGAGCGCTCGCAGGGGGTGGTCCAGCTCCAGCACGTCATCCGCCAGTACCCCACCAGCGACGAGGCGAACCTCGCGCGGCAGCGCCTGCGGGAGATCGGAGTCGACGGCGGGTAAGCGTTGACAGGAACAGAAGCCGGATGCTATAAAGCTTTGTCGCACTTCGGTGCGACTTCGTGTTTCACGGGAGCTCCTTTCCACCACACCCAGCGAGAGCGACGAAGGAACTATGGCGAATACCAAGTCGGCCGAGAAGCGGAACCGTCAGAATATCCAGGCGCGGGACCGGAACCGCGCGCACCGTTCGACCCTGCGCACCGCGATCAAGAAGCTGCGCGCGGCCGTCGCGAGCGGCGACGCCACCCGGGCCCAGGCGATCCTGCCGGAGACGCTCGGCGTCATCGACAAGACCGCGCAGAAGCGGGTCATCCACACGAACACCGCCTCGCGCTACAAGTCCCGCCTGGCCCACAAGGTCGCCGCGCTCGGCAAGTGAATGTAGGGGCGGCCCTATGTGGCCGCCCTGCCTCAGGTCTCTTGTGGCCGCCCTGCCCCAGGTCTCTTGTGGCCGCCCTGCCCCAGGTCTCCGGGTCCGACGACGTTCCCCCACCCAGGGCGGCCACATAGGGCCGCCCCTACGAACCGCCCCGTTTTCTAGAAGCCTTCGAGAAGGTCGGTGACCAGCGTCTGGGCGAAGCTCTTCGACGCCTTGTCGATGGTCTCGTTCTCGCGGTCGAAGAAGTCGGCGGCGGTCGGGTCGAGCGGATAGTTCTCGCGGAAGGTGTAGCGGTCGCTCTTCCAGATCACCTTCCCCTCCGTCCCCACCCGCTTGAAGGTGACCTGCGCGGTGATCGCGATCTCGTACTGGTTGGCGCGGCCGGTCTGGTCGAAGGTGACCGGGGTGACGGCGAAGCCGGTCACCGCGCCGACGATCTCGGCGTTGGCCTGCCCCTCGCTCGCCACCACCGAGAAGCGCTGCCGGGTCACCAGCTCGGTGGCGATCGCCTGGGTGAGCGACTGCTCCACCTGCGGACGCTGGGTCTGGTTGGTCAGCGGCTGGAGGTAGACCGCCTTGATGTCGGCCGGGATGTTGGCGCTGCGCCCCACCAGCGCGTAGCCGCAGCCGGCGAGGGCCAGCAGGAGGGCCGCGAGGGCCCCGGAGAGCACGATTCTTTTCGTCTTCTTCATGCGGGCTTCCTCGTTACCAGGTTCATGAGCCGCCCCGGCACCAGGACGGCCTTGGCCAGCTCGCGTCCCGCCAGGTGCTCCTGCACCTTGGGGCTGGCGAGCACGGCCGCGCGCACCTCGTCCTCGCCGGCGGCGGCGTCCACTTCCACCCGGTCGCGCAGCTTGCCGTCGACCTGGACGACCAGATGGATGCGATCGCGGTGGAGCTTGGCCTCATCGTACTCCGGCCAGGGGCTCTCGAGCAGGCTCCGGGTGTATCCCCGCCGCTCCCAGAGCTCCTCGGTGATGTGCGGCGCCAGCGGATGCAGGAGCTGGATCAGGGTGTCGAACGCCGCCTCGCAGGCGAGGCGTGACGCAGTCTTCTCCTCCAGCGCCTTCGACAGGCTGTTGGAGAGCTCCATCAGCGACGCCACGGCGGTGTTGAACGAGAAGCGCTCGCAGCTCTGCGTCACCCGCTGGATGGTGGCGTGACGGTCGCGCTCGAGCGCCGCGTCGGACGGCGCGGTCGGCGGCGCCTCGGCCAGACGTTCGGCCAGCCGCCAGACCCGGGTGAGGAAGCGATAGGCGCCCGAGACCGCCTCGTCGCTCCACTCCGCCTCCTTTTCCGGCGGACCGATGAACAGGGTGTAGACCCGCTCGGTGTCGGCGCCCATGCCGTCGATCAGCTCGTCCGGCGACACGGTGTTGCCGCGCGACTTCGACATCTTCTCCACCCGTCCGGACTTCTCCGAGAAACGGGTGATCATCCCTTGGTTGAACAGGTTCTGGAACGGCTCCTCGATCCCCACCATCCCGAAGTCATGCAGCACCTTGCAGAGGAACCGCGCGTAGAGCAGGTGGAGGATGGCGTGCTCGATGCCACCGATGTACTGGTCGACCGGCATCCAGCGGTTGGCGGTCTCGGAGTCGAACATCCGCGTGGCGTCGCGCGGCGACAGGTAGCGCAGGTAGTACCAGGAGCTGTCGACGAAGGTGTCCATGGTGTCGGTCTCGCGCCGGGCGGGGCCGCCGCACTTCGGACAGGTGGCCTCGACGAAGCTCTGCGAGCGCGACAGCGGGTTCCCCTCGCGGCCGGTGAACTCGACGTCGTAGGGGAGCTCCACCGGCAGTTGGTCGTCCGGGAGGGGCACCATGCCGTCGCGGTCGCAGTAGACCACCGGGATCGGCGTTCCCCAGTAGCGCTGGCGCGAGATCAGCCAGTCGCGCAGCCGGTAGACGACCTTGCCGTTCCCCCAGCCGTTCTCCGCGATCCAGGCGATGAAGCGGGCGATCGTCTCGGGACCGTCGACGGCGCCGTCGAACGGCGGCGCGTTGCGGATCGTCCCCTGGTGCACGATCGCCTCGGTGAGCGCGGCGGGATCGGAGCTCCCCGCCTCCAGGTGATACACCAAGCGGATCGGCAGCCCCTCCTGGCGCGCGAAGGCGAAGTCGCGCGTGTCGTGGGCCGGCACCGCCATGACGGCTCCCGAGCCGTACTCGGGGAGCACGTAGTTGGCCAGCCAGACGGGGATCTCCTCGCCGGTCGCCGGGTTGATCGCCACGGCGCCGGTGTCGCGCCCCTCCTTGGGGTTCTCCTCGGACGAGCGCTGGATGCGCGGCGTGTTGCGCACCGCCTCGATCCACGCCGCGATCGTGTCCTTGTCGGGATGGCCGGCGAGCAGCCGGGCGGCCAGCGGATGCTCGGGGGCGAGCACCAGGAAGGTGGCGCCGTGCAGCGTGTCGGGCCGGGTGGTGAACACGGTGACCGATTCCCCCAGCGCGGGGATGGCGAAGCGAACCTCCGCCCCTTCGGAGCGGCCGATCCAGTTGCGCTGCATGATCTTCACCTTCTCGGGCCAACCCTCCAGGGTGTCGAGGCCGGCGAGCAGGCGGTCGGCATAGTCGGTGATGCGGAAGAACCACTGCTCGAGGTCCTTCTGGATGACCGGCGTGCCGCACCGCTCGCAGGCGCCGTCCACCACCTGCTCGTTGGCGAGCACGGTACGGCAGCTCGGGCACCAGTTGACCGGCGCCATCTTCTTGTAGGCGATCCCCTTCTCCAGCAGGCGCAGGAACAGCCACTGGTTCCAGCGGTAGTACTCGGGGAGGCAGGAGGCGATCTCCTTCGACCAGTCGTAGAGGATGCCCCAGCGCCGAAACTGCGCCTTCATCACCTCGATGTTGGCGAGCGTCCAGTCGCGCGGATGGATGCCGCGCTGGATGGCGGCGTTCTCGGCCGGCAGGCCGAAGGCGTCCCAGCCCATCGGGTTGAGCGCCCGCTTCCCCCTCATCCGCAGGTAGCGGTAGAGGGCGTCGCCCAGGATGTAGTTGCGCCCGTGCCCGACGTGGAGACGGTCTCCCGACGGGTAGGGGAACATCATCAGCATGTAGTACTTGTCTTCGGACTGGCGCAGATCGACCTCGGCCGCCCGTGCCTTCTCCCAGCGTTCCTGCCATTTGGCCTCGACGGCCTTGTGATCGTAGGGCGTGCTCATGGCCTCAGGTTCTCTCTCCAACGGGCTCTAACGGACTTCGGTGCCGCCGCGCGGGCTCCCCGCGCGCCGGTCAGGTCAGGCTGCCCGGAAAGGTGTGCTGCTTCAGCAGGCCGTCGAGCAGGCCGTTGACGAAGCGCCCCGACTGCTCGGAGCCGAACTTCTTGGCCAGCTCGATCGCCTCGTCGAGCACCACCAGCTTGGGGGTGTCCCGCTCGTGAAGCATCTCATAGACGGCGAGGCGCAGAATGTTGCGGTCGACGGGAGGCATGCGCTCCAATCGCCAGTTGTCGGCCTGGCCGCGGATCAGCTCGTCGATCTGCTCGCGGCCGTCGACGGTGCCGCGGACGAGCACCTGGGCGTACTCGAACGCTTCGTCCACCCGCTTCTTGCGGCGGCCGGACTCCTCGCGCTCCCCCAACGGCTGCGCGCCCCGCTCACCCTCCTGGGAAGCGGCTTCGCGCGCCAGATATTCCGCGAGATCAAAGGTATTGAAGATGTGCGGCAGCGCGCTCCCTCCGAGGTCGCTCTGATAGAGCATCTGCACCGCCATCTCCCGTGCCATCCGCCGCTTGCCTGCCGTCATGGACTCGCCTCAAAGATCCCAGTTGAAAAACGTCAACCAATTGTCAACCAAAATAAGAGCCGCTCCCGCGCTCCGGGAACGGCCGTGCGAATCATAGTCGTGGTCGGGAGGCTCGGCTAGCCGGCCGAGCGGAGCCGAGCGAAAAGATCGGCCATCTCGAGCGCCGCCAGCGCCGCTTCCCAACCCTTGTTACCCGCCTTGCCGCCGGACCGCTCCGCCGCCTGCTCCGAGCTGTCGCAGGTCAGCAGGCCATAGCCCACCGGGATCCGGTGGCGCTCGGCCACTCCCGCGATGCCGCGGGTCGCCTGGGCGCAGAGGTAGTCGAAGTGGGGCGTCTCACCCCGGATGACGACGCCGATCGCCACCAGACCATCGACCTTGCTCCCCGTCTTGCCGGTACTCGCCAGCTCCTCGAGCGCCTGCGGGATCTCCCAGGCCCCCGGGACCGAAGCCAGATGGATGTCCCCTGGCGCCACGCCGTGCCGGCGCAGGCAGTCGACGGCGCCGGCGACTAGCAGGTCGCCGAGGCGCGAGTTGAAGCGCGCGGCGACGATGCCGAAGCGCCGGCCGGTGCCGTTCAGAGCACCTCGGGTCTCTTGGATCTCGTTCAAAAGGGTGCCTTTCGAGGGAGCGGGAACGTACGGAGGGGAGAGTATAGGAAGCCGTTCGCGCGGTAGTCAATTGGTATCCTACACCGAAGGCAGGGTGGCCGGAGATTTGCAGTGGACAAGGGCAGGGACGATGAAGAAGGAGGACACCATGAAACGGCATCACAGACACATCATCCGGCTCGCCCTGCCAATGATCGCCATCGCCATGATCCTGGGAACTCATGCACCTGCCCAGGTGATGACCCGGCAGCTCGTCTGCCCCGGCCCGATCCCCTCCGGCTGGATCAAGGTCGACGCCAGCTCGAGCCCCGCGGACTGTGGCGGCAACGCCTGGGTGATCGAGCCCTACGACAACAAGTCGGTCGGCTCGGCGATGATCGTCTGCGCGGACCAGCCCACCCCGCCGGGATGGGAGACGGTCGGCCAGGCCACCAGCACGGGGCAGTGCAACGGCGCCGATTTCGCGGTCGACAACGTCAAGTCGATCCGCCGGATCGGCTGACTCCGGTCCTTCCTGATCGGGCGTCAGCGCAGGCCGGCGCCCGCCGCCATCTGCCGCAGGAAAAGCCCGTAGCTCGGCGCGAAGAAGGCCTTGATCAGGATGTCGGTCGCGAGCCCCGCCAGGACCAGGATCATCAGCCGCGCCTCCCAGCGCTCGAAGGGCCAGACGCGGCGCACCATCAGCGGTCGCGAGAACAGGGCCCCGAGCAGCACGAAGGCGCTCACCCGCGCCACCGACCAGGGCACCCATGCGAGAAACGAGCCGGCCAGCGGATGGCCGCTCGCCGCGGCGTAGCTCCCCACAAAGAAGCTCATGTACGCCACCAGGAGCGCCCCGAGCACGAGCCCGAGATAGCCGCCGCTCGCCCAGGTCAGGATCACGAAGAGGGCGAGATGGAGGAGATGCTGCGGAATGAAGGCCCGGGGATCGTTCTCCGGCGCGACGCCGGTGGTGATCCAGCCGAACATCTCCCGGCGGTAGTCCTCGCCGTGCAGGATGCCGGCGCGGGCGGCGTCGGGCCACGCGAGGACCAGCAGGATCACGCCGGCGCTCAGCAGCACGGCCCAGGCCATGCCGAGCGACCAGGCGCCCAGGTAGTCCCGGGTCCGCACGCGGTCGCGGAACGCGAGCCAGAGGGGGAGGGGCGCCACCAGCGGCAGCACCCAACGGCCGCCGGGGAGGGCCGCCAGCAGGGGGAGGAAGAGGGTGAGCGGCAGCAGCCAGCTCACAAGGCTCCCCCGGCTGGACCCAGGTGAACCTCCTCGATCAGCGTCGCGGGATCGGCGTCGAGCAGGTAGCCCACCGCCCGCGCCACCTCCCGCGGCGGCACCATCGCCGCGCGGTTCCAG
This sequence comes from Thermoanaerobaculia bacterium, assembly GCA_036271335.1. Lineage (GTDB taxonomy): Bacteria > Acidobacteriota > Thermoanaerobaculia > Multivoradales > UBA5704 > DATARR01. The sequence continues at coordinate 47,556 of DATBAW010000511.1, read as the reverse complement.
GTGCCGGGGAGGCGGTCCCAGATCGGCGTGTCCGTGGCGCCGGGGTAGAGCGCGCTGACCAGCACGCCGGTCCCGCTCAGCTCTTCCCGCAGCGCCGCCACCAGCCCGGCCAGCCCCCACTTGCTGGCGCAGTAGGCCGACCAGCCGGAGAACCCCCGGCGCGCGGCCACGGAGAGGATGGCGAGGATCCGCCCCCTCCCACGTGCCTTCATCGCCGGCAGCAGGGCGCGGATCAGCAGGAAGACCCCCGTGAGATTGGTGTCGATGATGGCGGCGAAATCCTCCGGCGAGGTCTCCTCCACCGGCGCGATCGAGGTCACCCCCGCGGCAGGAACTACAAGATCGGCCGCACCCCAACGCGCCTGGATCTCCCCGGCGCACCGGCCGAGCGCTGCGGCGTCGCGGACGTCGCAGGGGAGGATCACCCCGGTCTCCCGCTGGCCCGCGAGGTCGAGCGTCTCCGCCAGCGGCTCCCAGCGGCGGCCCAGCAGCGCCAGGTCGTAGCCACGCCGCGCCAGCTCCAGCGCGATCTCGCGGCCCAGCCCCGAGCCGCCGCCGCTGAGGACGGCCACTTTGCGCGATGGATTGGTCATTACGATTCCTCCGACGGATTTCCTGTAGGGGAGGCCCTGTGTGGCCGCCCTGGGCGGGCGCGGGTCTGTCTTGGAATTCCCCCACCCAGAGGGCGGCCACACAGGGCCGCCCCTACAGAATTTAGCCTATCAGGGCCGCTCCTCCACCACCCCGCCCTCCTGGGCCTTGCGCTGCAGCGCCACCGCCAGGGCCGCCCGGGTCACGGCAACGTCCGGGTGGCGGTCGCCGAGGAGCTCCCTTTGCGCTTTCAGCGAGGCCCGCAGCAGCGGCTCGGCCTCCCCGGGGCTATCCGCCTCGGTGAGGACCACGGCGACGTCGGTCTGCACCCGGTAGAGCCGGGGATCGCGGGCGCCCAGCACTCCACGCTCGACCACCAGCGCCTGGCGGGCCACCCGCTCGGCGGCCATGTCATTGCCCTGCGCCAGCTTCGCCTTGGCCAGCTGGAGAAGGCTCTCGGCCACCGTCGGCCCCACCGCCCCTTCCACCCGCATGGCGGTGGCCAGCGCCTCCCGGTGCAGCTTTTCGGCTTCGACCGGCTCCTTCTCCGCCACCAGGACCACGCCGAGCTCGTCGAGGGTCTTCGCGGTCCCCAGATCGCCATCGCCCAGCCGGGCTCGACGGATCGCCAGGGCTCCCCGGAGCAGGCGCTCGGAGCCGGCGAGATCCCGGCGGTCCTGCTTGAGCAGACCCAGGTGCTCCAGGCTCTCGGCGACCTCCAGGGAGTTGGGGCCGAACGCCGCGCGGCGGAGGGCGAGGCTCCGCGCGAGGAGCGGCTCGGCGCGGTCGTAGCGGCCGAGGCCGCGTTCGACCTCGCCGATGGCGTCCATCAGGGCGGCCTGGACGTCCGGCTGCCGTGCCAGGTCGCGCGTCACCCGCTCGGCCCCCCGCGTCATGATCTCGTCGGCGGTCAGCCGCTCCCCCTTCGTATGGTAGGGATCGGCGTCCTTGAAAGTGTCCATCAGGAAGGTGAGGCTGTAGCGGGCCTTGTCCCTCTCCCGGACCACGCGGCGCCCCTGGACGATCAGGCTGACGATGAAGCCGGCCACCAGCAGGGCCACCACCGCGGCCGCGGCGACTCCCGCCCGGTGACGGCGGAGAAACTTCCGGCTGCGATAGGCCAGCGTGTCCGGCCGGGCGACCACCGGCAGGCTCTGGAGATGATTCTCCAGGTCGCGCGAGAGCTGCGCCGCCGAGCCGTAGCGGCGCTGCGGCTCCTTGCGCAGCGCCATCAGCACGATGTTGTCGAGATCCCCCTGCAACCGCCGCCGCAGCACCTGCGGCCGCGCCCCGCGCTCGCCGGCGATCTCCTCGGCCGCGGGGGGCGCGGCGCGGAACAGCGCCACGCTCGGCCGCTCCGGCTCCCGCTCGCAGATGGCCTGCTCGATCTCGTGCGGCAGCCCGCTCAGCAGCCGGTAGGGGCTGCGGCCGGCCAGCAGCTCGTAGAGCAGCACGCCCAGCGAGTAGACGTCGCTGGTGGTGGCCACCGCGTCGCCCCGCACTTGCTCCGGGCTGGCGTAGTTCGGAGTCATCATCCGCATCCCGGTCTGCGTGGCGTCCGGGAGGGTGGCGGCGCCCGGCTCCAGCCGCTTGGCGATGCCGAAGTCGAGCAGCTTCGGCTCGCCGCCGGCGGTGACCAGGATGTTGGCGGGCTTGAGGTCGCGATGGACCAGCAGGTTCTGGTGCGCGTACTCCACCGCCGCGCAGATCCGGCGGAAGAGATCGAGGCGCTGGTCGACGGTGAGCTGGTGGCGGTCGCAGTACTCGTCGACCGGCGCTCCCTCGACCAGCTCCATCACCAGATAGGGGCGGCCGTCCTCGGTGCTGCCGCCGTCGTAGAGGCGGGCGATGTTGGGGTGCTCGAGACGGGCCAGGATCTGCCGCTCGGCGAAGAATCGGTGGAGCGCGTCCGGGCTCTGGAGCCCAGAGCGGATCAGCTTGACGGCGACGTCGCGCTCGTAGGTCTCGTCTTCCCGGCGGGCGAGATAGACCGTGCCCATGCCGCCGTCGCCCAGCCGGCGCAGCAGCCGGTAGGGGCCGAGCCGGACCTCCGGGTCCAGCGCCGGCTCCGGCGCGGGCACCGGCTCCGGGACCAAGCCCAGCAGCTCGCCGGCCGGCCTTTCGAGGAAGGTGGCGCTCGATTCGTCCGCGGCGAGCAAGCTCTCCACCGCCCGTCTCAGCTCGTCGTCCCCCTCGCAGGCCGCGGCGAGGAAGGGCGCACGCTCCTCCGGCGTCTTCTCCAGGGCCTCGGCGAAGAGGCCGTCGATCTGCCGCCAGCGGTCGGCCGCGGTCAAGCCTCCGCCCCAGGCGCCTGCAACTCCTTGTAGAGCCACGCCTTGGCCCGCCGCCACTCGCGGCCGACGGTCTCGGGCGAGATGCCGAGCTGGGCGGCGGTCTCCTCCAGCGTCAGGCCGCCGAAGAAGCGGAGCTCCACCACCGCGGCTTTGCGCGGATCGATCGCCTCCAGGCTCGCCAGCGCCTCGTCCAGCGCCAGCACGTCGGCGCTCTTCACCGCCGCCAGATCGGCGACCTCGGCCAGCGACACCTTCTCCGCCTTGCCCCCCCGCTTCTGCCGGTTCTGGTGGCGGGCGTAATCGACCAGGATGCGCCGGATCAGATGCGAGGCGAAGGCGAAGAAGTGCGCGCGGCTGGGCCAGGAGAACCCCTCGGCGCCGTCGAGGCGCAGATAGGCCTCGTTGACAATGGCGGTCGCCTGGAGCGTGTGGTCGCCACGTTCCCGCCGGAGCTGCCGCGAGGCGATGCGCCGCAGCTCGTCGTAGATCAGGGGGAGCACCCGCGTCGCCGCCTCCTGGTCGCCGGCGCTCCACTTCTGGAGCAGCTGGGTCACCCCGAGGCTGGCGCGGTCCGTCCCGGTCATGCCTGCTGGAGCAGGTTCTTTCAATCGCCGATCCCCCGCAATGAACGTTCGAAGCCCCAGTGCACCCGACGGGACCGCAATTCTCTCATTGTAGAAGGAAAATCAGGAGGACGGCGAACCCGCCCGCCGCGAGCCGTACGTCACCAGCGGAGCGTACAACCCAGGAGGCTCTGGCTCGTGAAGTTGTGGAGAAATTGGTCGGGACGCCGGGATTTGAACCCGGGCCCCCCTGAACCCCATTCAAGCTGGCACTTGGCCACGATCTCCCCTGAAGTACCCGATCTTCCCTGTTTGCCAACAATTAGGAGCCTCTCCACTGGAAGGCCTCGTCCCCCAATTACCCCAGATCCCACCCGTTTCCGACCCCAAACGCGTACAAGTGGCTACAACCTTGCCCCCCGGCCACGTCGTGCCGGAGGGCTCCAGGACTTGCGCTCAAGGAGCTGACATGCCAACCGTTCCCCGTCTGACCCCGGATGTCTTCCGGCGAAGCTATGCCAAAATGGCCGCTTCATCACCCTACTATGTTTATGAGGCTGGACGGGACGCGATCAAGGGCTGCGCCCTCCGCGTCCTTCGGCGGGAGGTCCAGGGGGCCGGTGAGGGGAAGCACTACCGCAAGGGTGCGGTCGGTGATTGGCGGCAGCGGATGAGCCCGGCCGATCAGGACCTCTTCCGCCGCATGGCCGGCCGCGAGCTGGCCCGCCTGGGCTACAGCGACGAGGGGAAAAGCGCTTAAGGGGCCTCGCGCACCAGCCGGAAGCCCAGGCTGAACCCTCTGTCGGCCGGCGCGTGGGTGTAGCGCAGCGCGCAGCGGCAGCTCTCGCCGTTGAAGTACCAGCTGCCGCCGCGGATCACCCGCTTGTAGACCCAGTCGCCGCCGCGCGCGTCCCAGACCGGCTTGGCGAGCGCTTTTGCTGGACCCTTGGGGTCGCGGGCCGGACCCGCCGGGTAGTCGGCGAACCAGTCCTCGCACCACTCCCAGAGATTGCCGTGCAGGTCGTAGAGCCCCCAGGGGTTGGGCGGATAGCTCCCCACCGGCATCGGCTTACCGCGGAACTTCCGCGGATCCCCGTTCTCCCCCCCGCGGCCGTCGAAGTTCGCCTGCGTGGTCGACAGGGTCGCGCCGGTCGAGTACGCCGTGCGGGTGCCGGCCCGGCAGGCGTACTCCCACTCCGCCTCGGTGGGGAGCCGGAAGCGGCCGGCGCGCGAGCGCTCCGCCAGCCGGGCGATGAAGACCTGGATGTCGTCGTAGGTCACCGTCTCCATCGGACAACGCGGTCCGCAGCCGGGGAACTGGCTGGGGTTCTGCCGCATCAGCTTCACCCACTCCCCTTGCGTCACCTCGTACTTGCCGAGATAGAAGCCCCGGCTGATTTCCACCGGATGCTGGAGCTCATCGCTCTGCCGCCCGGGCTCTCCGGGAGCACTACCCATCTTGAAGTGTCCTGGAGGGATATAGACGAACTCCATCCCGGTCGCCGGCTCGCGCCAGGAAGCTGGGATCTTCTGGACGTGTGGAGCCTGCCGACAAGCGGGCAGCGACAACAGCCAGAAGACGATTCCGAACTTTACGAGCGGCTCTTTAAAGTCATCCCAATGCCCCTCGATGTTCGGGTACCTGGTAGACATTCCGAGGAAGGAGCTCAGTCGTCAGATCAGCCGTCCGGACACAATGGGCCCCCGAAGAGCGTACAAGATGCGTACAACCCTATGAGACCCGAACTCGTAAGTACTGGGAGAAATTGGTCGGGACGCCGGGATTTGAACCCGGGACCCCCTGAACCCCATTCAGGTACGCTACCAGACTGCGCCACGTCCCGACCGGAAAAGCGTTGTTCTCAGAGTGACTTCGGCCCTAGGAGGGTGAGAATCTCACGGGCCTCCTGAAGGGCTTCTGCGATCCCCGAGAGGAGAGTTTGTATCCGTTCGCCGCCATCCGTGTCAAGCGTGGACGGCGGTGGCGCGGCGTTCCTCGAGTCAGCGTGAGCCTCGGCCGCAGGCTCGATGGCCGGGAGGGCTGGCGTGGGGGGCGGCAGGACCTCGCCGGCGGGTTCGTCCGCCGCCGCCTCGGCTTCGTCCGGGTCTGCCGCTTCTCCGAGACTGCCGGCCGCGAGCTCGACCTCCAGCTTCTTCTTCGCGCCGGCGATCGTGTAGCCCTCTTCATAGAGGAGCTCCTTGATCCGGCGGATGATCTCCAGCTCCTTCTCGCTGTATACGCGCTGTCCGGAACGGCTCTTGCTGGGCGTGAGCGCCGGGAACTCGGTCTCCCAGTAGCGCAGCACGTAGGGCTGGATGCCGAGGGCTTTGCAGGCCTCGCCGATCTTGTAGTAGAGACGCTTCTGGACCCGAGCCTTCGACGCCATCCGGTTCACTCAGGCTTGGTCGGGGAACCGAGGGGGTGCATGACGTCGCGGAGCCGGCGTGCCGGCTTGAAGCTCAGGCCCTTGTGCGGACGGATGAACATCCGCTCGCCGCTCATCGGGTTGACGCCCATCCGGCCCGGCCGGGCGGTGACCTCGAAGGTACCGAAATTCTTGATCCGGACCGGCCGGCCGTCGGCGAGCGAGGTCTTCACGGTGCGGAAGATGGTGTCGACGATCTCCGCCGCCTCGTCCTTGGTCAGACCGCCATGGCGGTCGTAGACCACGTCGACGAGGTCGGCCTTGGTGACGCCGGGATGAAGCGTTTTCTTCGTGGCCATTTGCCTCCCGCGATCGCCGCTCCCGCGCGTAAGGTACGACATTGCTCAGCAGCCCTGGAGGCTGAAGGAGTGCCTGAAGTATAGGAGATCAAACCGGCACCGGCAAGGGAGCTCCCAGCGCCATCCGGTATCCCTCCCGGTAGCGCGCGGCGACGGCGTCCCAGGTCAGCTCCGCCACGGCCTTGCGCCGCCCCCGCTCCCCCATCGACCGCGCGGCGTCAGGCTCCGCCAGCAGCCCGCGCAACGCTCTGAGGAGCGCCGCGGGATCTCTCTCCGCGACCAGGCGGCCCGTGCGCCCCTCCTCCACCGCCAGCGGGATGCCCGAGATCCCCGAGGCGACCACCGGCAGGCCGCTCGCCATCGCCTCCAGGATGACGTTCGGCAGGCCGTCGACGTTCCCCTTGCCGTCGTGCACCGCCGGCAGGACGAAGAGGTCGGCGGCGCGGAAGAGGTCCGGCAGGGTGTCGCGCAGCACCGGGCCGGGAAAGTGGACGCGCCCGGCCCACGGGGCCGCCGCCGCGCGGAAGCCCGCGAGGAGGTCGCCCCCTCCCGCCAGGACCACCCGCAGCTCGGGAAACTCGCCGAGGAGGGAGGGCAGGATCTCGATCAGGACCTGAAATCCCTTCTTGGTCGCCATCCGCCCCACGCCCAGCAGCAGCGGCGCGCCGTCCGGAATCCCCAGCCGCCGGCGCCAGATCGCGCGGCGCTCCGGCAGCGGCGAGAAGGCCTCGACGTCCACGCCGTAGGGAATCACCCGCGAACGCTCCGCCGGGAACCCCAGCGCCCGCACCCGCTCGACCAGCTCGGGCGAGCAGCCGGTCAGCAGCCGGGCCCGCGACAGCGCCCAGCCGGCCAGCGTCCGCACACCCGGCTTCTCGGCCAGGAAGACGTCGCTGCCGTGCAGGCCGATGGCGAGCGGCACGTTGGCGCCCACGGCCGCGGCCACCAGGCCGTTGGGGACGATCCAGTGCGCGTGGACGAGGTCGCAGCGGCGCTCCCCGAGCTGCCGGCGGATCGCCCGGTGCGCCGCCAGTGCGTAGAGGGGGGCGGCGAGCGCGGCTTTCCCCTTCACCCGCTCGTCGGCCTCCAGGCTGCGGCCGTAGCCCAGCACCTCGTGGCGCTCGGGGGCGTAGCGGAAGGAGACGACCTCGACGCCGCCGTCGTCCCAGGCCGCCGGCACCCCCTCGGCGTGGGGGGTCAGCACGGTCAGCCGGTCCCCCCCGCGCACCAGCCCGCGGGCGAGGTCGCGGATGAACGGACCGGCGGTGTCCCCCTCGAAGCGGGGATAGGTCTGGGTGAGGAAAAGGAGATCGAGGGGGCGGTCGCCCGTCACTCCAGCCATTCCTTGATCGAATAGCTGTCGCGGCGGCGGAAGTTCTTGAAGGTGATCATCTCGCCGATCAGCCCGGTGGTCAGCACCTGGATGCCGAGCACCATCAGCAGGATGCCGAGCTGGAGCAGCGGCCGGTTGCCGAGGTGCCGGCCGGCGAACCAGAGGACGGCGAGGTAGGCGTCGATGCCGAAGCCGGTGCCCAGGAAGACGAGCCCGACGGCGCCGAAGAGGTGGAGCGGCCGCCGCGTGTAGCGCGTGATGAAGAGCACCGTGATGAGGTCGAGCAGCCCCTTGTAGAAGCGGTCCCAGCCGTACTTGCTGACGCCGTGCCGCCGCGGATGATGGGTGACCTCGATCTCGCCGACGGCGAAGCCGCGCCGGCTGGCCAGCACGGGGATGTAGCGGTGGAGCTCGCCGTAGATGGCGATCTCCGCCAGCACCTCCCGGCGGTAGGCCTTGAAGCCGCTGTTGAAGTCGTGGAGATCGACCTGCGCAAGGCCCCGGGTCACCCAGTTGAACAGGCGGGACGGCAGGGTCTTGCTCAACGGATCGTGCCGCCGCCGCTTCCAGCCGGAGACGAGGTCGAGATCCTTTTCCTCCAGGGTGGCGAGAAGGCGGGGAATCTCGTCGGGATCGTCCTGGAGATCGCCGTCCATGGTGAGGATGACGCGGCCGATCGAGTGGTCGAAGCCGGCCGAGAGCGCCGCGGCCTTGCCGAAGTTGCGGCGCAGGCGGACCAGCTTGACGCGGGGATCGCGCTGGCGCGCCTCGCGCACCCGCGCCGGCGTGCCGTCGCCCGAGCCGTCGTCGACGAAGAGGATCTCGAAGCTCTTCCCCACCCCGTCGAGCACCGCCGCCACCCGCTCCGCCAGCACCGCCACCGTTTCCGCCTCGTTGAGCACGGGGACGATGACCGAGATGTCGAGCTCGGTCACCTCCGGCTGAACCTGCGGCGGCGGCGCGGCTGGACTGACAGGGAACGGACGGGCTGTGCTCATCGCGGACCATTGTAGCGCCACATTGGTCTTGCCCAATTGGTCCCGCCCAATTGGTCCCGCCCAATGACACCCCGCGCCGCCGCCCCCCTATAATCCGCCGCATGCCGCCCCCTACCCTGCAGCGCCACGGAAGCTGGGCCGTGCTCGGCCTGCTCCTGGCGGCGACGCTGACCGCGGCGCTCACCTTCGACCGGCGGAGCTGGCCGGGCCTGGTCGGCGACGAGGCCACCTACCTCATGCAGGCGCAGAGCCTGGCCTGGGACTTCGACGTCCGCTATTCGCGGCACGACTACGACCGCTTCGTCGAACAGTGGGGGGTGAAGCCCGACGGGCTGATCCTGCAGAGCGGCGACGGCGGCCGCACGCTGGTCTATGCCAAGCCCGCCTCCTACGCGCTCTGGATCGCCCCGTTCCTCCGCCTCTCCCCCACCCGCGGCGCGGCGGTGGCCAACACCCTGCTCCTCGCCTTCGCCGCCCTCCTCGCCGCGCGCACCCTGGAGCGCCGCCTCGGCCCCGCCGCGCCGCTCTGGGTGGCGGCCTGGATCTTCGCCTCGGTGGCCTTCGCCTACGTCTTCTGGGCCCACGCCGATCTCTTCCTGATGAGCCTGGTGGCGATCGCCCTGGCCCTCGCCTATGGCGCTCTCCGCCCCGGCGAGCCCGCGGAGACGTCCGGACGAATGGCCCTCCGCTGGGCCGCCGCCGGCCTCCTGCTCGGCCTGGTCCTCGCCTCCCGCCCGTTCTACGGCGCCCTGCTGCTGCCGGCGGCCCTGGCCGTGCCGGCGCCGCGGCGGCGACTGGGGATCGCGATGCTGGTGGCCGGCGCCGCGGTGGCCATCCTCGGCTCGGGGCTCACCCATCTGGCCGAGGCCGATTCCTGGACGCCCTATTCGGGCGAGCGCCAGAGCTTCGACGCCAAGAGCGGCTTTCCGGAGGTGGATCTGCCGCCGGGGAGCTGGCAGCAGCGCGGCGTCGGACGGGGGAACCGCTCCTGGATCCCCGCGGACGTCGTCGGGCCCCGGCTGACGGCGTGGAACTCGGTCTACGTCCTGATCGGCCGGGACGTCGGCATCCTCCCCTACTTCCTGCCGTTCCTGCTCGGCCTCGCCGCCTTCCGCCGGGGCGAGGGGCGCGGAGCGCTGATCCTGGCGGCGCTGGCGGCGGTGGGCTGCTTCCTGATCACCCGGCCGTTCAACTTCTACGGCGGCGGCGGCGCCATCGCCAACCGCTATTTCCTGCCGGTCTATCCCGCCTTCTGGTTCGCCGCCGGCCGGCCGGCGCGGGCCGGCTGGGCCGTGCTGGCCGCGGTCTGCGCGGCGCCCTTCCTCCTCCCCCTCTGGCGCCAGCCGCGCGCCTACCTGCTGGACGCGGAGAACGGCTACCGCTACGTCTCCGCCGCCGCCGTCCGCCTGCTCCCCTACGAGACCACGCAGTCGCACCTGAAGCCGGGCGGCGGCGAGGACTTCATGCTGGGCAAGCTCTGGATCAAGCCGCTGGCGACCAGCGTCCACCGCGCGGCGGATGGCGCCGGCGTCCGCGTCGATTCCGGACGGGGCGAGATCCTCGTGGGAAGCCCCCGTCCCCTCGCCGGCCTCCGGATGCTCGTCGATCCGCCCGTGCCGCCGGCGATCGACGTGACCGGCGCCGAGGTCGCGGCGAGCCACCCGCGCCCCGAAGGGGGCGCCGTCCTCCGCCTCCAGCTCGGCCGGCCGCGGGCCGTCCACCGGATGTGGTGGAGCGAGGACGAGAACCCGCTCTACATCTATCAGCTCCGCATCGCGGCGCCGCCCGGGCTGACCTTCCAGCTCCAGCCGATGGCGGCCTTCAAGGCCCCCTGATCCTCTTTTTCCTTCCTTTGCGAGGGAACTGGGTAGATGGCACCGGCCGGCCTCACGGCGGGCAGGCCCGGATTCCGGTTGCGCCCACGAGTGGGCCCAACCAGCGAATCCGGCCGTCCACGCCGCCAAGGCCTCCGCCGAACCGGCGCTCGAAGGCGCGCGCTCCCCGGTCGCCAAGGCCCATCCGGCAAACAACTCCGTGGCGCCGCAGGACGTCTGGGTGCACGGCACCTATTCGCCTATCGTGAAGGCCCTGACCGTCGGAGTCTGCGTGGAATCGCCTGGCACCTGGCTCGGCCTCAACTCGGCAGCTCCTGCAACTCGGCGGCCTTCCTTGCTAGAATCGCTCCGATGCTGGATTGGTCTCAATGCCCCGCCGTCGAGCGTTCCCCGGACCGGGTCAGCGGCACCTGGGTCTTTCGCGGCAGCCGCGTCCCCGTCAAAGCGCTCTTCGAGAACCTTGAGTCTGGCGCAAGGCTGGACGACTTCCTCGCTTGGTTCCCCGGCGTCTCGCGGGAACAGGCGGAAGCGGTTCTTGAGCATGCGGCGCGCAGCCTGCTCGTGGCGTGAGAGTTCTGTTCGACCAGGGGACGCCGGTGCCCCTTCGCCGCCATCTCCGGTCCCATGACGTGACAACGGTCTACGAGCAGGGCTGGGCCACCCTCCAAAACGGTGACCTGATCGCCCAGGCAGAAGGCGCGGGCTTCGACGTCCTGGTGACCACCGACCAGAACCTGAAGTACCAGCAGAACTTGAGCGACCGGAAACTGGCAGTCGTTGTCCTCCTTTCCACGAGCTGGCCCAGGATTCAGGCAAGAGCCTCTGCCGTAGCGGCCGTGGTCGGCGAGGCAAACCCTGGGAGCTACGCCGAAGTCGAGGTTTGAGGCGAAGCACAAATGACCGCCATAACCCTCCGAGCGGTTATCATTTCCGCCTCTGGCTCCAGGCGAGGACGGTATCGAGCAGGAGATCGCGATCGATCCGCAGATCTACAACCAAGCCCCATGCGCAAGAAACTGATCCTCTCCGCCGTCTCGATCCTGCTCACCCTGCTCGCCGCCGAGGCCGCGCTCCGCATCCTCGGCATCGGCGCGATCGGCCGCGGGTCTGCCTGGTTCGCGGGGGGGAATCACCAGCGCTTCCTCGTCCAGCCCGACCCGGTGACCGGCTACACGCTGCGCCCGCGGTTCCACGGCCACGAGATCGCCCTGGGCGGGGAGTTCAACGTGCCGGTCGCCATCGACGGCGAAGGGCTCCGCGTGCAGCCGCACCCGGCGCCGTTCAGCCCCAGCATCCTGATCGCCGGCGATTCGATGACCTTCGGCGAGGGGGTGCCGGAGGACGGCACCTACGCGGCACGGCTGGAGCGGCGGCTGGGGGTGCGGGTCTACAACGCCGGCGTGCCGGGCTACGGCAGCGCCCAGATGCTCGGCCGCCTCCGCCGCTACCTGCCGGAGCTCCAGCCCGAGCTGGTGGTGATGACGCTCTCGCCGCTCTGGGACCGCCAGCGCATCGCCGCCCCGTTCGCCTACAAGGACGGCTACATCGTGGGCCGGGACTACGTCGACCGCCTCGTCCTGCTCGACGGCAACCTCTACCTGCGCGAGACGAAGCTCCCGGTCCTCGGCACCGCCACCGCCTATGCCGAGCGCACCTCGAACCTGGCGCGGATCGCCCTCCCCACCCTGGCCGGCGCCGCCCGCGGCCTGTTCCTCCATCCACGGCAGGCGCCCGCGACGGCGGCCGACGTCGAGCCCACCGTCCGCAACCTCCAGGCGGCCCGGCAGCTCGCGGGCCAGGCCGGCGCCCGCTTCCTGGCGGTGCTGGTGGACGACCGGGGCGCGGAGTTCCGGCGCGAGCGCCTGATGGTCCAGAGCCGGCTCCAGGCGCTGGGCATCCCGTTCGTGGCCGCCGACGACCTCATCCCGGCCGCCCGCTGGCCGAGCCTCCGCTACCCGCTCGACACCCACTGGAACGCCGCCGGCCACGCGGCGATGGGCCGGACGCTGGCGCCGCGCCTCAAGCCTCTCCTCGCCTCTCCTCCCGCCACGCCGCCGCTCAGCGGTTGAACGGAACCTCGTTGATCCAGTGGAAGCCCCGGCTGGTGAGCAGCCGCTTGGCGGGATCGGCGAGATGGAGCGTGGCGCGGACGGCGTGGCCGTCGAAGGTCCCCGCCAGGAGGAGGAGCCCCGGCGCCGGCCGCTGATAGGTGAGCGTCGACTTCCACCCCGGCGCGTCGTACCGGGTGAGCTCCAGCGTCTTCCGGGTGGCGTCCAGCTTCAGCGGATAGGAGCGCCGGGAGTCGTCCATGAGCTGCAGGGTGACCGAGCTCGTCTGATCGAAGGCCAGCCGGCGCCAGCGCGACTCGTCGGTGAGCAGCGGCGGCCGCGCCTGCCCGTCCATCACCAGCTCGTCGACGTTCCAGACGCCGTATAACGGCGACTTCGGAGCGCCGGCGCCGTAGGTTCCGTAGGCCTGGTACGTCTGGTACAGGCAGAGGACGGCGAAGCCGGCGAGGAACAGGGTGCGGAAGACCAGGGCGGTGACGTGGAACCGCTTCCGCGCGAAGAGGCGGGTCTCGTTCGCGGGCTCCACCCGGCGGTTGAAGAGGAGCAGGCCGGTCAGCCGGCGCAGGTCGGGGGCGGCGAGGAAGAACGCGAACAGGAACAGGTGCGACGAGAAGAGCTTGACCGGCACGTCGTAGCAGAAGTTGAGCATCACCACGTTGCCCAGGACGGCCATGCAGACCAGCGCGCCCAGCAGCGTGGTGCGGCGCGCGATCAGCAGCAGGCCGCCGGCCATCTCGGCGGCGCCGGAGAAAATCGTGTACGCCGCCGACGCCCCCATGAAGGTCCAGAGCAGGCCCATCGGCGAGGCGGCGCCGAAGGGCTCCAGCAGACGGCCGAGCGAAGGGGTGGAGAACTGGGTCGGGATCACCTTCGAGGTGCCGTAGAGGAGCATGATCATGCCGAGCCCGAAACGGACGTAGACCCGGAGCCATTCGTGCAGCCGCGCGTAGTTGGGGCGCCGGCGGTCGAGGAGCGTCCAGACCAGCGCCGCCAGCGCCGCCACCAGGACGTAGGAGAGGGCCTCCAGATAGTTGTAGGGCTTGTCGCCACTGCCGTTGAAGGCGGCCGAGACCTTGAGATGGAGCAGATGCCCGGCGAGCCAGGTCACGCTCGTCTGCCAGGCCCCCAAGTAGCCGGTGAGGACGACGCCCCCCCACGGGATGTAGGCCACGAGGGTCAGGTAGGTGGGCAGCAGATAGAGGACGAGGTAGGCGAAGAGCCAGCGGAAGCCGATCTTCTTCGCCGGGCTCCACGGGGGGGCGGCGATCGCTTCCGGCTCCGCTCTCCGGGCCGCGACCGTTCCCTCCTCCGCTCCCGGCTCGACCCTCGATCCGTCGAATACGGCCATGTCGTCCCCTCTCTGTCTTCTCTCTCAATAATTGAACGGGTATTCGTTCACCCAATGGAAGCCACGGGTCTTGAGCCGGAACCTGGGCACCTCGGCCAGGTGGAAGCTCGCCCGGATCCGGTGGCCGTCGAACGCCCCCTCCAGCAGAAGGTGGTCCGGCGTGGGCTGCTGATAGGCGAGGGCGGCTTTCCAGGCCGGATCGCCGCGCCGGGTCAGCGCCAGCGTCTTCTTCGCGGTGTCGGGCGCGAGCGCGTAGCGCTGGCGGGAGCCGTCGGCGAGCTGGACCGCCAGCGTGCCCGGGTAGTCGAAGATCACCCGCTGCCATGGAAACGTCGCCACCCCGGCCTTGCCGTCGACCTGGAGCTGGTCGACGCTCCAGATGCCGCGCAACGGGGCGTTCCCCGCGTAGTACTGCGCGAGGATCTCCCGGGCCGAATTCACCATGTAGATCGAAAAGCCGATGGCGAAGAGCCACTGAAAGGTCAGGGCGGCGATCCGGAGCCAGCGCCGCTGGACCAGCCGGGGCTCGGGAGCCGCGGCCACGGGGCGGTTGAGCACGAAGATGTCGGCGAGCCGGCGCAGGCTGGGAGCAACGAGGAAGATCGCCATCGCGAGCAGATGGGAGGAGAAGAGCTTGACCGGCACGTCGTAGCAATAATTGAGCATCACGACGTTGGTGAGGGCGCCGATGCAGACGAGGGCCCCCAGCAGCGCGGTGCGGCGGAAGATGAGGAGCACCCCGCCGAGCCATTCGGTCAGCCCGGCGAAGGAGGTATAGGCCGCCGAGGCTCCCATGAAGGTCCACAGCAGGCCCATCGGCGAGGCGTCGCCGAAAGGCTGCAACAGGCGATCGACCGAGGGCGCGGGAAATTGCGACGGCAGGATCTTCAGGCCGCCATATTCGATCATGATCGTGGCGAGGCCGAACCGGACGTAGACCTTGAGCCATTCGTACCACCGCGTGTAGTCGGTCTGCCTGCGAGCGAGCAGAGTCCAGACCGACGTCGCGATCAGGGCGATCCCCAGCAGGCAGCCGGCTTCCATCCAGCTGTACATCGAATCTCCGCTGCCGGTGACGTGGAGAGGGGCGCTGAGGTGGAACACCCGCTTGGCGACCCAGGGAACCAGGGCGCCCCAGAGGTTGGAGTACCACCCCACCACGACCTCGGCGCGGGGGATGAACGCCACCAGGGACAGGAAGGTCGGGAGGAGGTACAGGCCGAAATAGGAAAACCCGAACCGGAAGAGGATCCGCTTCGCGGGACCCCAGCCGGCCGTTCTGGCCTCCGAGGCCCTCGCTTCCTCGACGATCGCGTCCGGCAGCTGCTGATCCATCGTCACCGACCCGTCGAACATGGCCATGCCAATCTCCGGTCTTTTCGCTTCTCGTTGGTATTCCGACGCCTGGCTTGGGGTTTATTCTACTCCAGGCCGCTCTCTGCCTGAACGTTCGAGCCGCGGCGATCCCCTCAGCCCGGCGACGAATCCGGCCATCGCCCGCAGGACCGTCTCCGGCTGCTCGCGATGCGGCGAGTGCCCGCACTCAGGGATGGCCAGCGTCTCGACCGGACCGCCCGACTGCCGCTGGATGGCCTCGACCTGGCGCCAGGTGCCGTACTCGTCGCCCTCCCCTTGCAGGGCGAGGATCGGCGCGGAGATGCCCGGCAGGAATTCCTCGAGATTCCAGGCCGCGAAGGCGGGATCGAGCCAGACGTCGTTCCACCCCCGGAACGCCACGTCGACGTTGGCGCCGTGGTGCCGCGCCAGTCGCTGGCGCAGGTCGGTGGTGCGGTAAGCCTCCCGGATCTTCGCGATGCTGGCGAGGCCGTGCGGCTCGGTGAAGACGTGGGGCGCTTCGAGGAGGAGGCCGAGGAGGTCCGGTGGCGCGCCGCCGGCATGGATCAGCGAGATCGAGGCGCCGTCGCTGTGCCCGACCAGGATGCCCTCCCGGACCCCCGCCGCCGCCAGCACCGCGGGGAGGAGCGCCGCCTCGTCGTGCATGAAGCGGATCGGGCGCGGCAGGGAGACCGGGTCGGACTTTCCATATCCCGCGCGGGAGTAGACCAGCGCGCCGCAGCCGGTCCCGGCGCTGAGCCGGTCGGGAAAGTCCCGCCAGAGCGACGCCGAGCCGAGCCCTTCGTGGAGGAAGACGAGAGTGGGGGCCGCCTCGGGCGGCGGGCCGGTCCAGCGCGCCTCCAGGCGGACGCCGTCCACCTGGAGGAAACCCGATTCGATCATCGCGCCGCGCGCTGGTGCCTCAGGCTAATGCTTCTTGAGGTAGGCCTCGATGTGCACGTTGGAGTAGACCCAGCCGTAGGACGGCACCTCGGTCGGGTTGTCCGTCGGGGGCGGGAAGCCCATGTCGAAGAGGAACTTGGCGGCCGGCTTGATGGTGTAGGAGCTGACGTTCGGCTTGCTGACCAGGACCGTCTTCTCCTGCGTCGCCATGTCGGTAATGGTGATGTGGTACGTCCCGCCGGCCATGTCGTAGTCGTTGTCGATGTGGTAGGTGTGGCCGACCTTGGCCTTGAACTTCTTGATCACCTTGATCTTCTGCGGGTGGGTGAGGCCGATGCCGTGACGGTCGAACGCCTCGCTCTTGGGGGGGCCGAGGAAGTAGAGCAGCCCCGGCATGTCGATGTTCTTGCTGACCACGAACCAGTAGATCAGGTGCTTGCCCCCGGGATTCTTGGGATACCAGGGACCGACCTTCACGTCGACGGTGGAACGGAGCCGGTTCGCGACGCCCGGAGGGGCGGCGAAGGCGACGCGGCCGACCGGCGCTCCGGGCGGCGGCTCGGAGATGTGGTCGACGCCGGGAGCGTCGAAGCAGAGGGCGCCCGCGGGGCAGGCCGCCACCTTCTCCGGCAGGGTCAGGGCCGCGTCGCTGAACTCGGGGGTCACCGTGTCGATCCGGCCGGTGTCGCCGTCGGCGACCATGGCGTAAGCGTAGAAGGGCTCGTCGCAGGAGATCGTCGCCTGCGCCTCGGTAAACCGGCTGACCAGCCCCTCGAACACGTCGAGCGCCGGCCGCGTCTCCCCCTCCCGCAGGGTCATCGACACCATGTGGCCGAGGCTGTCGCCGCCGGCGTCGGCCAGGGCGAGCGTGCAGCGGTTCGCGGTCTTGGCCAGGTTGACGAAGGCGAGGTGGGTCGAGACCGAATCCGACGCGAAGAGCCCGCGCAGAGCCAGCGTCTGGCCGCCCTGGAACGCGAACTCTCCCGTGTTCACCGGCGCCGCCGCGGCGAGGGCCTTGGCTGCGGCCTCGGGGGTCATGGCGAACGGGCGGTCGACGGCGGCGGCGCTCGCGGCGTTCACCGCGCCGGCGGCGCAGAGGGTGATCAGAAAGGTGTTGAGGACGGACCTGAGCATGCAATCTCCCTTACGACATATGAAGGAGAAATGGTAGCACGAGTGGGCTGGGGGCGGCCCTCTGCGCCCGTGCCGGCTCCGACGCCCGGGCGGGGGCGACGCGTCTACACTCCGTTCCATGCCCTCCCCCGACGTCCGCCACGCCCGCGAGCTGGTCCTGCGCTTCGGCTGGAACGCCATGGCCTATCAGATCCTCAATCCGGGCATGCGGCTCTGGTTCTCCGCCGACGGCGAGGGGGTGGCCGGGTACGTCTGCGCGGGGGGCTACCGGGTGGTCGCCGGCTCGCCGGTGGCGCCGCCGGAGCGGCTCGCCGAGGTGGCGGCGGAATTCGCGGCGGACACCCATCGGGCCCGCCAGCGGCTCTGCTACTTCGGCGCCCAGGACCGGATGCTCGAGCTGCTGGCGGAGCGCGGTCCGGTCTCGGCCCTGCTCCTCGGCGCGCAGCCGGCCTGGAACCCGGCGCACTGGAACGCCATCGTCCAGGCCAAGGCGTCGCTGCGGGCGCAGCTGGCGCGGGCGCGCAACAAGGGGGTGACCGTCCGGCCGTCGGCGAGCTCCCAGGAGCCCGGCCTGCAGCGCTGCCTCACCGAGTGGATCGAGCGCCGCGGCCTGCCGCCGATGCACTTCCTCGTCGAGTGGAACATCCTCCCCCGCCTCCTCGACCGCCGCCTGTTCGTGGCCGAGCGGGCCGGGCAGACGGTCGGCTTCCTGATCGCCTCGCCCATCCCCCGCCGCGACGGCTGGCTGATCGAGCAGATCATCCGCGGCCGCGCGGCGCCGAACGGCACCACCGAGCTGCTGCTCGACGCCGCCGTCCGCGCCTTCGCCGCGGACGGCGCGGGCTACGTCACGCTCGGCCTCGCGCCGCTCTCGCGGGCCGTGCCGCAACAGCCGGCGCCCCCCTGGAGCCTGCGGCCGCTGCTCGCCCTGACCCGCGTCCACGCCCGGCGCTTCTACAATTTCGAGGGGCTGGAGCGCTTCAAGCGCAAGTTCCTGCCGGAGAGCTGGGAGCCGATCTACGCCGTCACCGACCGGCCGCGGGTCTCGCCGCGCACCCTCTACGCCATCGCCGGCGCCTTCGGCGGCAGGTCGCCCGTCCTCTTCATCGGGCACGCCCTGCTGCGCGCGCTGGCGCAGGAGGCGCGCTGGATCCGGGACAGGGCAAAATTACGTAAATGAGCCGCATCGTGGCGCAACGGAGGTCCGCAGCTGGGCAGTTGAGCGCCGTAATTGGACAGTTATGCCGCGCAGCTGCCCAATTATGCGGCCTAGTTGCCTGACTATGGCCCGTAGTTGTCTGACGATTCTCCGCAGTTGGCCAGCGATACGGCATAGCTGAACGACGATCCGCCATAGCTGAACGGCTGCGCGCCGCAGCTGACCGGCGATGGACCGTAGCGGGCCAACGGAGCCGCTTGGTCAGGCTCGGTTCGGTGTCCTGCGGACCCCGAGCGCGATCGCCGCCAGGGCCAGGCTGGGCAGCCAGATCCAGACGAATTCGCTCTTCAGCACGGCCAAGCCCTGTGGCGAGAAGAACCGGCCGACGCCGATCGGCGAGACCACGATCGGACGGAAGGGGAAGAAATAGCGGACGTCCTTGAAGGGAGCGAGGAGGGCCACGCCCAGGCCGCCGTCGGTCATCGCATCCAGCAGACCATGTGAGGCGGTCGCCAGGAAGAGGTAGGCCCAGAGCTTCACTAGCCGTGGCCCGCCCCCAGTCCGGACGAGGGGCGCGACGAGGGCGGCGAGGACCGCCGCGAACAGAAGGGAGTGCGTCAGGCCGCGATGGCCCAGCAGATCACCGTAGCGGACGCCGTAGTGGAAGCCGATCACGTCGGCGTCCGGGAGCGCGGCGCAGAGGGCTCCCAGAGCGAGGACACGGGCGGGCGCCTCGCGGCCGAAGAAGACAGCGCCAAGGCCGAGCGCGGCGGCGGCATGGGAGAAGGCGGAGGGCATGGACGGATCTCCTGTTCAGGCCGGTGGCGGCGGCGCCGGCGACTCTGGAGCCTCCGGAGCGGCAGCGGCCGGTGGGGATGGCGCCGATGGGGATGACGCCGATGGGGATGACGCCGATGGGGATGACGCCGGCGCGGGGCGCGGCACGGGCGGCGCCTTCTCGGGGAGCTGGAGCGCGATCTCCTCCGGCCGCGAATTGAGGGCCGACGGCGGCAGCAGCAGGTGGGCGGGCGGCGCGGCAGCGGACGGGGATCCGGGCTTCGGCCCGGGCGTGGCGGGGAGCGCGGCGCCTCCCCGCTTCGGCGCCAGCTCCGCGAAGATCTCCGCCGCGAAGGCCAGGATCTCCGCCTGGTCCCCGCCGGCGGCGGGGCGCGCGCCCTGGCCGGCGAAGACCAGACGGGTCTCGAAGGCGCCCGGCCGCAGGCTCTCCTCGGTCTGGCCCCCCCCCGCCTGGAACGGCTTCAGGCGGTCGAACCAGGCGTAGAGCCGGGCCAGCGCCGCGGGATCGAGGCGGCCGTGGAGCTCGCCGTCCCAGTCGCAGGAGGTGGCGGCGACCTCGCCGGTGCGGAAGACGACGAGGTCCTGGCAGTCCAGCGAGGAGCTCCCCTGGTGCCAGGCGAGGACCAGGCCGTAGGGCGACTCGCCATGGTCGTTCGCCGCCTCGCTCGCCACCTGGCGGGTCCATTCGAGGATCATCCGCTGCTCGACGGCGCCGGCCCTGGCCTTCCCCTCCCCCTGGAACGCCAGCTCCCCCACCGGGGTCTTCGCCGTGAAGGGGGCGAAGGTGCGCAGCAGGTACCAGGCGGCGTCGGCCCGGCGGGGCTCGACGAAGAGCTTGCGCGCCAGCGGCCCGCGGGCCGGGCCGATGACCACGCCGCGGGTGCCGACGCGGACCAGCTCCTGCGGGTCGGTCCCCCGGCGCAGCTCGATGCCCGCCCGCGGCGCCGTGGCGGCCGCCGGCGCGGCGGGAACGGGCGCGCGGCGCTCGCCGGCACCGGGGCCGCAGGCGGCCAGGCCCAGGAAGCCCAGCAGGAGCAGGGAGACGAGGAAAGGCGCGCGCCGGCTCAGAGCACGGTCCCCCGCAGGATCAGGCTCGCCACGGTGAAGTAGATGATGAGGCCCGTGACGTCGACCAGGGTGGCGACGAAGGGCGCCGAGGCGCTGGCGGGGTCGAAGCCGAGCCGGCGCAGGACGAACGGGAGGGAGGAGCCGATCAGGGTCCCCCAGAGGACGACGCCGACGAGGCTCATGGCGACGGTGAACGCGATCAGCAGGCCGTGCGGGCCATAGGAGCCGAACGCCCGGTGCCAGATCAGGATGCGGGTGAAGCCGAGCGCCCCGAGGATCGCGCCGAGGCCGAGACCGGCGGCGAACTCGCGGCGGAACACCCGCCACCAGTCGCGCAGCCGCACCTCGGAGAGGGCGAGGGCGCGGATGATCAGGGTGGTCGCCTGCGAGCCCGAGTTGCCGCCGCTGCTGATGATCAGGGGGATGAAGATCGCCAGCACGGCGGCGCGGGCGATCTCCTTCTCGTAGTGGCCCATGGCGGTGGCGGTCAGCAGCTCGCCGAGGAAGAGCGCCGAGAGCCAGCCGCCGCGCTTGCGGATCATCTCCAGCATGCCGACCTGGAGGTAGGGGGCGTCGAGCGCCTCGGAGCCGCCCATCTTCTGCATGTCCTCGGTGGCTTCCTGCTCGACGACGTCGACGATGTCGTCGACGGTCACGATCCCCTTCATCCGCCCCTCGCCGTCGAGCACGGGGATGGCGATCAGGTCGTGGCGGGCGAAGAGCTGGCCGATCATCTCCTGGTCGAGGTCCTCGGCGACGGTCACCAGGTCGGTCCCCATCACGTCGGCCACCCGCTTGTCGCCGGGAGCGGTGAACAGCTCGCGCAGGGAGAGCACGCCGAGCAGGTGCTGACGGGGGTCGAGGACGTAGGCGTAGTTGATCGTCTCGACGCTCTGGCGCGCCTGCATGCGCAGGTAGCCGATCGCCTCGTCGACGGTCATGTCCGGCCGCAGGCGGGCGTAGCGGGGGCTCATCAGGCCGCCGGCGTCGTCCTCTTCATAGGCGAGCAGCGAGTTGACCTCGCGGCGGGTGGTGGGATCGAGCAGCGCCATCAGCTCGGCGCGCTCCTCCGGCCGCGCCTCCTGGAGGAGGTCGGCGGCGTCGTCCGGCGCCAGCAGGCGGAGCCAGGCGCGGCGGATCGCCGGCGGCGACGGCCGGACGATGGTCAGCTGGTCGGCGGCCCGCAGGTCGAGGAAGAAGTCCTGCGCCTCCTCCGGAGTGAGAAAGCCGAAGCTCTCCACCCGCTCCTCGGGCGACAGCAGCCGCCAGGCTTCGTGGAGCTCGTCCGCGCTGATGATGGTCGCCGCCATGGGGTACCCTCGCCCGTCGGCTCCCGGGAGGGCCGGGAGCAGGGCGTACCATACCGCAGGGCAGCCCTGGGCTGTCACGATTTCCGTCGCTGCGGCGCCTCTAGAAGTGGGCGCAGAGGGAGAAGGTGGACACGGACGAGCACGGACTCGCAGAGACGAACACGGACTTCGGAAGGAGCCGGCTTCGTGGCAGGTCCAAGCTCGTCCAGGCTCCCTCGCGACACATATAGATATGGCCGCATAGTCGTAACCTTCCAAAGGCCGAGACCGGCCGGGGAGAGTCTGAGTGCTTCGAGATTTTCAGTACGGCCTGCGCAGATTGCGGCAGAGCCCCGGTTTCACGCTGATCGCCGTCCTCGCCCTGGGGCTGGGGATCGGCGCCAACACGGCCATCTTCAGCCTGCTCGACGCCGTGGTGCTGCGCCCCCTCCCCTACCCCGAGCCCGGCCGCATGGTGCAGGTCTGGGCCAGCTCGCCGGAGCAGGGGCTGGACCAGACCGAGCTCTCGGTCCCCAAGTTCCGGGCGCTGCGCGACAGCGGCGCCTTCGCCAGCATCGCCGCCTATCACGACGAGGACGTCAATCTGACCGAGCGGGGGGACCCCGAGGTCCTCCACGGCGAGCGGATCAGCAGCGAGTTCTTCGACGTCTGGGGGGTCGAGCCGCTGCTCGGCCGCCGCTTCTCCGCCGCCGAGGACGCCAAGGGGGGCGGCGACGTGGCGCTGCTCAGCGAGGGGCTCTGGCGGCGGCGCTTCGGCGGCGACCGGGGCATCGTGGGGCGGCCGATCCGGCTGGAGGGGCGGCCGCACACGGTGGTCGGCGTGATGCCGGACGTCCTCCGCTTCCCCTTCAAGGACGTCGAGATCTGGCTGCCGCGGGCGCAGGAGCTGGCGATCATCCCCGAGCCGATGGCCGAGATGGGCGCCGGCTTCCTGGACGTGGCGGCGCGGCTGAAGCCGGGGACGTCGCTCCGGGGAGTGGCGGGCGAGGCGCAGCAGATCAACGGCCGCTATGCCAAGGCCTATCCGGGGAACATCGACATCCAGTTCCGCCTGCTGCTGGTGCCGATGAACGAGCAGCTGGTCGGCAAGGTCCGCTCGTCGCTGGGCCTGCTGCTGGGGGCGGTGGCGCTGGTGCTGCTGATCGCCTGCGCCGACGTCGCCAACCTGCTGCTGGCGCAAGGGCTGGCGCGGCGCAAGGAGGTGGCGATCCGGATGGCGATGGGAGCCAGCGCCGGCCGCGTGGTGCGCCAGCGGCTGGCCGAGGGGGTGGTGCTGGCGCTGCTGGGGAGCGTGGTCGGACTGGCGCTGGCCTACAGCGGCCTGCGGCTGCTGGTCGCCTTCCACCCCGCCGATCTGCCGCGCATCGACCAGGTGGGGATCGATCTGCGGGTGCTCGCCTTCACCCTGCTGCTGTCGCTGGTGACCGGCGTGATCTTCTCACTGATCCCCGCCTTCCAGGGCCTGCGCACCCAGGCCACCGCGCAGCTCAAGGAGAGCTCGCGGGGATCGACGGCGGGGCCGAGCCGCGCCCGCGCGCAGGGGGTCTTCGTCGCCGCCGAGGTCGCCCTGGCGCTGATGCTGCTGGTCGGCTCGACGCTGCTGATCCAGAGCTTCCGCCGGCTGTCGCAGGTGGATCTCGGCCTCAATCCCGCCGGCCTGCTCTCGCTGCAGATCACGCTGCCGGCGGCGAAGTACCCGGACCGCCCCCACCAGCGGGCGTTCTACGAGGCCGTGCTCGAGCGGGTGCGGGCGCTCCCCGGCGTGGAGTCGGCGGCGCTGTCGGACTATCTGCCGCTCCAGGGGACGTCGAAGGCGCCGTTCAACGTCGAGGGGCGGCCGCCCGTGGCGCTGAACAACCTGCCGCTCGCCTACCTGATGGAGGTGAGCCCCGGCTTCTTCCGCACCGTGCAGGCGCGGCTGGTGAAGGGGCACGAGTTCGACCCCACGGCCACCCCCAAGTCGCCGCCCGTGGCGGTGATCAACGAGGCGATGGCGCGCCAGTACTACGCCGGCAAGGACCCGATCGGCAAGGGGCTGATGCTCGGCCCGCTGCGGCTGGAGATCGTAGGGGTGGTCCAGGACCTCCAGCAGGTCGGCCCGGAGGTCGCGAACAGCCCGGAATTCTTCATGTCGACGCGCCAGGGGACCCTCCTCCCCCTCTCCGCCCTCCATCTGCTGGTGCGCTCCAGGCTGCCGTCGGCGCGGATCGCCGAGTCGGTGCGGCGCGAGGTGCAGACGATCGATCCCGAGCAGCCGGTGGCCAAGCTGGAGACGATGGAGGGGATCGTCGCCGACGCCGTGGCCGGCCGGCGGATGACGATGACTCTGCTCACCGGCTTCTCCGGCGTGGCGCTGATCCTCTGCGCGCTCGGGATCTACGGGCTGGTGGCGCACTCGGTCTCGGCGCGGCGGCAGGAGATCGCGGTGCGCATGGCCCTCGGCGCCCAGCGGTCGCAGGTGCTGGCGACGGTGCTGCGGCAGGGGTTCCGCTGGGTGCTGGCCGGGCTTGGGTTGGGGCTGATCGGCGCGGTGGCGGCGGCGTTCCTGCTGTCGCGGGCGCTGACCGGCCTGCTCTACGAGGTGAGCGCCGCCGATCCGCTCTACTACCTGGGCGCGCCGATCGTGCTGGCGGCGATCGCCCTGCTGGCCTGCTACCTGCCGGCCCGCCGCGCCGCCCGCGTCGAGCCGGGCGTCATCCTGAGGGCCGAGGGGTGAGCGAGGCGTCCGCCACCGCCCCGGGGATCGTCCCGGCCATCGCCATCGTCGGCATGGCCGGGCGCTTCCCCGGCGCCCGCGACCTGGCGGCGCTCTGGGACAACCTGCGGCGGGGGGTCGAGTCGATCTCCCGCTTCACCCCCGGGGAGATGCGGGCGGCGGGGGTCGATCCGGCGCTCGCCGCCGATCCCCGCTGGGTGCCGGCCGGCGGCGTGCTGGCGGACGCCGACCGCTTCGACGCTCCGTTCTTCCACTTCACCCCCCGCGAAGCCGAGCTGCTCGATCCCCAGCACCGGCTGTTCCTGGAGTGCGCCTGGGAGGCCCTGGAGGACGCCGGCTGCGATCCCGGCCGCTTCGCCGCCGTTACGAGCGGGACCATCGGCGTCTTCGGCGGCGCCAGCCTCAACACGTATCTGCTCCACAACCTGCTGCCGGCCGGCAACTCGATCGGCGACGCGCAGGTGGCGATCGCCAGCGACAAGGACTTCCTGACCACCCGGATCTCCTACAAGCTGAACCTGACCGGCCCCAGCCTCGACGTGCAGACCGCCTGCTCGACGTCGCTGGTGGCGGTGGTGCTCGCCTGCCAGAGCCTGCTCAACTACCAGTGCGACCTGGCGCTGGCCGGCGGCGTCTCGGCGCGCGAGCCGCAGCGGGGGGGCTACCTGCATCAGGAGCAGGGCATCCTTTCGCCCGACGGCCACTGCCGCCCGTTCGACGCCGCCGCGCGCGGCACCGTGCCCGGCAACGGCGTCGGGATGGTGGCGCTGAAGCGGCTGGAGGACGCGCTGGCCGCCGGCGACCCGATCCGCGCCGTGATCCGCGGCGCCGCCCTCAACAACGACGGCGCCGGCAAGGTGGGCTTCACGGCGCCGGGGGTCTCCGGCCAGGCCGAGGTGGTGGCGATGGCCCTCGCCATCGCCGGCGTCGATCCCGGGGAGATCGGCTTCCTGGAGGCCCACGGCACCGCCACGCCGATGGGGGACCCGATCGAGGTGCGGGCGCTGGAGCAGGCTTTCCGCGGCGCGCCGCGGGGGAGCTGCGTGCTCGGCTCGATCAAGTCGAACCTTGGCCATCTCGACGCCGCGGCGGGGGTCGCCGGCCTGATCAAGGCGGTGCTGGCGCTCCAGCACCGCGAGATCCCCCCCACCCTCCACTTCACGCGGCCGAACCCCGAGATCGATCTCGCGACCGGCCCCTTCCGCGTCAACGCCGCGCTGGAGCCCTGGGAGTCGGCGGCGCCGCGGCGGGCGGGGGTCAGCTCCTTCGGCATCGGCGGCACCAACGCGCACGTGGTGCTGGAGGAGGCGCCGGTGCCCGAGGAGCGGGAGGCCGTGGACGGCCCCGAGCTGCTGCTCCTCTCGGCGCGCACGCCCGCCGTCCTGGAGGAGGCCACCGCCCGGCTCGGCCGTCATCTGGAGGCCCATCCCGAGCTCGAGCTGGCGGACGTCGCCCAGACCCTCCGCCTCGGCCGCAAGGCCATGGAAACGCGCCGGTTCGCGGTGGCGGCGGACCGGGAGGAGGCTCTCCGGGTGCTCGCCGCCGCTCCGATCCGGACGCCGCCGGCGGGCGAGCGCGAGGTCGTCTTCCTTTTCCCTGGCCAGGGCGCGCAGCACGCCGGCATGGCCGCCGGGCTGTACGAGCGGGAGCCGGCCTTCCGGGCGGCGATCGACGCCTGCCGCCAGATCCTGGAGCCGCTGGGGGTCGATCTGAAGCGCCTGCTCGACGGCGGCGACCTCGCCGAGACGGACGCGGTCCAGCCGGCGCTGTTCGCCGTCGAATACGCCCTTGCGCAAACCTGGATCGCCTGGGGGGTGAAGCCGGCGGCGGTGCTCGGCCACAGCCTGGGCGAGCTCGTGGCGGCGACGATCGCCGGCGTCTTCTCCCTTCCGGCCGCCCTGCGGCTGGTGGTGCGGCGAGGCGGGCTGATGCAGTCCACGGCCGAGGGGGCCATGCTCGCCATCCCCCTGAGCGAGGCGGAGACCGGGAAGTGGCTGGACGGCAAGGCCGGTTCTCAAGAGGCCGAGGTGGCGGCCGTGAACGCGCCGGACCGTTGCGTCGTCTCAGGGTCTCCCGAGGCGGTCGAGCGGCTGCGGCTGGCCCTGGCGGCGAAGGGGATCGACGCCCGGCCGCTGGCGGTGCGGCGGGCGTTCCATTCGCGGAGCCTGGAGCCGGTCCTGGATGCCTTCGTCGACGAGGTGCGCCGCGCGCGACCCCGGGCGCCGGAGATCCCCTGGCTGTCGAACCGCACCGGCGGCTGGATGACCGCCGAGGCGGCGACCGACCCGGCGGCCTGGGGCGAGGCGCTGCGGCGGCCGGTGCGCTTCTCGCCGGCCCTGGCCGAGCTGCTGCGCGATCCCCGGCGGGTGCTGCTGGAGGTGGGGCCCGGGCGGACCCTCGCCGGCCTGGTCCGCCGCCACGGCGGCGAAGCGGTCTCTTCCCTCCCCCATCCGGAAGCTCCCGTCTCGCCGCGCGAGGGGCTGCTGGCGGCCGCGGGGGAGGTCTGGCTGGCCGGCGTCGAGGTGGATTGGAACGCGCTGAGCGGCGGCGGACGGCTCGTGCCGCTCCCCACCTATCCCTTCGAGCGGCATCGGTATTGGATTGAGCCGCCAACAGGCGAGGCGCCCCCCGCTCGCCCTCGCGGCCGGTTCCTCCAGGCGCCCCTCTGGCGGCAGATCCTCCGCGCCGCGCCGATCGATCTCCGCGCCGAGAACGCCGTCTGGCTGGCCGTCGTCGACGACGGCGAAGCGGGGACGGCGGTCGTCCAGCGGCTGCGGACGGAGCGGTTGGAGCCGGTGGTCGCGGTCTTGGGCGCCGCTTACGCTCAATTGGCGGCCGGCGCCTTCACGGTCGATCCCGGGCGCGCGGAGGATTTCGCGGCGCTGCTGGCGGCCGTCGCCGAGGGGGACAAGGCGATCCGGATCGTGTACGCGGCGAACGCCGGCCTCCCCCAGCTCGCCGCGGCATTGCGCGACGGCGCCTTGAACGCGAAGCTGGATCTCCTCGTTTCCGGTGCGGTCGAGCCGCTCGGCGGGGCGAGCGACCCCGAGCGGGCGGCGCTGCTTGGGGTCTGCGAAGGCATGAACATCCCCTGGCAGGTGCTCGACGGTGACCAGGGACCCCAAATCTCCCGCCCCCACTGTAGAGACGCCCCGTGGGGCGTCTCCGAGGCGGAGACAACGGTGAGACCGCCCGACAGCCCGACGCCGGGCACCGCAACCGCCGCTCCAGAGACGCCCCACGGGGCGTCTCTACAGTGGGGAGGAGGCACTTTCTCCGAGATCGCCACTCCCTTCGAGCCCGGAACGGTAACCGCCTGGCGCAACGGCAAGCGCTGGCGCGAGGTCTGGGAGGACGCCGGCCCCGCCCCCAACGGCGCCGGCCCGGAGCCCGAGATCGACCGGCTCGCGGCAGATATTGCGGCGGAATTCCACCCTCAGCCCGCCGCGCGGGTGGCGGCCGCCACCGATCCGCTGGTGGCGAGCCACGCCGTGAGCATCCTGCGGCAGAGCGGCGCCGACGTCTCGCCAGGCGCTCCCCTGCCGCTCCCCGACCTCCGCCTCCGGCTGCGCCTGCTCCCGAAGCACGAGGAGCTGCTGGGCTTCCTGCTGCGGGTGCTGGTGGAGGACGGCCTCGCCGAAGTGGATGGGGACGCCGTCCGCTTCCTCCCCGCCGTGGCGACCGTGCCGGCTCCCGCCGAGGCCCGGGCGCGCCTGGAGGCGGAGGCGACCGGCTTCGCGCCGCTCTACGACCTGATCGACCACTGCGGCCGCCACTACCCCGCCGTCCTGGCCGGCGAGGTGCCAGGGTTGGCCGTGCTCTACCCCGACGGCAGCTCCGAGCTGGGGGGCATCCTGCGGCCGGGCGAGCGAGAGGGCGCCGGGGGGATCGACCCGGCGCGCCTCCTGCTCGCCCGCGTGCTGGAGGCGCTGGCCTCGGCGCCCCGGGAGCGTCCGCTGCGCATCCTGGAGATCGGCGGCGGCCACGGCACGCTGACCTCCGTGCTCCTTCCGATGCTGGCGGGCCACGACGTCGAGTACTGGTTCACCGACATCGGCCGCTCCTTCGTGCTGCGCGCCGAGCAGCGGGCGCGCGAGGCGGCCCAAGGGTTCCTCCGCTTCGGCCTGCTCGACGTCACCCGCGATCCGGAGCCGCAGGGGTTCGCCCCGGGGAGCTTCGACGCGGTCGTCGGCGCCGACGTCGTCCACGCCACGCCGCGGCTGGCCGAAACGCTGGCGAACCTGCGCGCGCTCCTCGCCCCCGGCGGCCTGCTCGGCCTGGTCGAAACCGTCCGCCCGCACCGCTGGGGGACGCTGGTCTGGGGGCTCGCCGACGGCTGGTGGAGCTTCGCGGACCGCGACCTGCGGCGGGACACGCCGCTGCTCGGTCCCGAGGCCTGGGAGGGCCTGCTCGGCCGCTGCGGCTTCACGGGCGCCAGGGCCGCCACCAACGAGGGGGACTCCGCCCTGCTGGTCGCCCGCCGCTCGGCCGCGGGGCCGGTGGGGCTGGCGGGGATGGCGGTCCGCTCCGTCCCCGATCTCGCGGCGGCGCGGCAGATCGCCGATCCCGCGGGGCTCGCCCTCCGCACCGCCGATCCCGCCACGTTCCGCTACCTCTCGGCGTTGACCGGGAGGGGGAACGGCGGCGTGGCCCTCCTCTGGCAGGGGGGCGACGAGATCGCGGCCGCGGCCGGCCTCCTCGCCGCGCGGGGGATTTCGGCGGTGCGCCTCGCGGGCGAATCCGGATCGGTCCCCGTGGCGGCGACCGCCCCGGCCCGCCAGGCCGAGGCCCAGAGCGCGATCCACGACCGCCCCGTCCTCCGCAATCCCTACTCCGCCCCCGTGGACGAGACCGAGCGGGCGGTGGCCGGGATCTGGAGCCGGGCGCTCGGCATCGAGCGGATCGGCAGCCACGACAACTTCCTGGAGCTGGGGGGCGACTCGCTGATCGGGCTCCAGGTGGTGCACGCCGTCCAGGCTCGCTTCGACCTCGGCGGCCGCACCTTCAGCCTGTACGAACACCCGACGGTCGCCGCCATCGCGCGCTTCGTCGAGGGCGGAGAGGGGGGCGCCGCCGATCCCTTCGACCAGCGGACGAGCCGCGGCGAACGCCGGCGGGACCGCAGCACCAGCTTCCAGAGGATCCGATCATGAGCGACGCCCCCACTCCAACCCCCGCTCCGACCGACATCGCCATCGTCGGCCTCGCCTGCCGCTTCCCCGGCGCCGGCGATCCCGAGCGCTTCTGGCGGAACCTGCGCAACGGCGTCGAGTCGGTCTCCTTCTTCTCCGACCGGGAGCTGCGGGAAGCCGGTATCCCGGCCGCCGTCTCATCGGCGCCCAACTACGTCCCCGCCCACGCCATGCTGGAGGGGATCGAGCAGTTCGACGCCGGCTTCTTCGGCTACTCGCCGCGCGAGGCCGAGATCATGGACCCCCAGCAGCGCCTCTTCCTGGAGGTCGCCTGGGAGGCGCTGGAGCGGGCCGGCTACGACCCGGCCCGCTACCCGGGGGTGATCGGCGTCTACGGCGGCGTCACCCTGTCCAGCTACCTGATGGCGCTGAGCCCGCTGCGCGACCGCCTCCAGGCGCTCGGCGTCGACACCACCATGCTGGCGGTGGGGAACGACAAGGACTCGCTGGCGCCGCGGGTCTCCTACAAGCTCGACCTGCGGGGGCCGGCGGTGACGGTGCAGACCGCCTGCTCCACCTCGCTGGTCGCCGTCCACATGGCGGCCCAGGGGCTGATCTCGGGCGAGACCGACATGGCGCTGGCCGGCGCCGTCTCGCTCACCGTGCCGATGGTGACCGGCTACCTCTACCAGGAGGGGGGGATCCTGGCGCCGGACGGCCACTGCCGCGCCTTCGACGCCCGCGCCGCCGGCACCGTCTTCGGCTGCGGCGCCGGCCTGGTGGTGCTCAAGCGGCTGGCCGACGCCCTGGCGGACGGCGACACTGTCCACGCCGTGCTCAAGGGGTCGGCGGTCAACAACGACGGCGCCAGCAAAGCCGGCTTCACCGCCCCGAGCGTGGGGGGGCAGGCGGCGGTGATCGCCGAGGCGCTGGCCAACGCCGGACTGGACGCGGATTCGATCGGCTTCGTCGAGGCCCACGGCACCGCCACGGCGCTCGGCGATCCGGTGGAGATCGCGGCGCTCACCAAGGCGTTCCGGCGCACCACCGCCCGGCGGGGCTACTGCGCCGTCGGCTCGGTGAAGACCAACCTCGGCCACCTGGAGGTGGCGGCGGGGATCGCCGGCCTGATCAAGGCGGTGCTGGCGGTCGAGCGGGCGGAGATCCCGCCGAGCCTCCACTTCGAGCGCCCCAACCCGCAGATCGACTTCGAGGCCAGCCCCTTCTTCGTCAACTCCGACCTCGCCCCCTGGCCCGAGGGGCCGCGGCGGGCGGGCGTCAGCTCGTTCGGCTTCGGCGGCACCAACGCCCACGTGGTGCTGGAGGAGGCGCCGCCCCCCCTCGCGACCGACCCCGACCGCCCCTGGCAGCTCCTCGTCCTCTCCGCCCGCAGCGCCGCCGCGCTCGACGCCGCCAGCCGCAACCTCGCCGGCCACCTCGAAGAGGCGCCGGACGCGGAGCTGGCGGATATCGCCTTCACCCTCCAGGCCGGCCGCCAGCCCTTCGAGCACCGGCGGGCAATGGCCGTCCACGGCGCCGAGGATGCCCGCGCCCTGCTGGCCGGCCGCGACCCGCTGCGGGTGACCACCGGCAGCTACGACGGCGCCGGACGGACGGTCTGCTTCCTCTTCCCCGGCCAGGGAGCGCAACACCCCGGGATGGCGCGCGAGCTCTACCGCCACGAGGAGACCTTCCGCGCCGAGCTCGACCGCTGCGCCGCGCTGTTCCAGGCCGAGGCGGGGATCGACGTGCGGAGCTTCGTCGACCCCGCGACAGACTCGGACCTGGGCGCGCTCGGCGACCAGCTGGAGCGCACCGAGGCCGCTCAAGCCGCCCTGTTCGCCGTCGAGTGGGCGCTGGCGAAGCTCTGGATGAGCTGGGGCGTCCAGCCGAAGGCCCTGCTCGGCCACAGCCTGGGCGAGCTGGTGGCGGCGGCGCTGGCCGGCGTCTTCTCCCTGGAGGACGCGGCGCGGCTGGTGGCGGCCCGCGGCCGGCTGATGGGGTCGCTGCCTAAGGGGGACATGCTGGCGATCCCCCTCTCCGAGGCCGAGATCGCGCCGCTGCTCGGCGGCGGCGTCTCCCTCTCGGCGGTGCACGGCCCCGGGATGTGCGTGGCCGCCGGTCCTCCGGAAGAGATCGAGCGGCTGATGGCGACCCTCGCCGGGCGCGACGTCGAGAGCCGCACGCTCCACACCTCGCACGCCTTCCATTCGGCGATGATGGACCCGGCCGTCGAGCCCTTCCGCGACGAGGTGCGGAAGGTGAGGCTGGCGCCGCCGCGCATCCCCTTCGTCTCCAACGTCACCGGCGGCTGGATCACCCCGGCCGAGGCGACCGATCCCGCCTACTGGAGCCGGCAGCTCCGGCGCACCGTCCGCCTGGCCGAGGGGATCGGCGCCCTGCTCGCCAAACCGGGGGCGGTGCTGCTGGAGGTGGGGCCGGCGCAGGCGCTCTCCGGCGCCGCGCGGCAGCACCCGGCCCGCACGCCCGGCCACCTGGTGCTCCCCAGCCTCCCCCACCCCAAGGACCCGCGGGACGCCGGGGACACCCTCCTCCACGCCCTGGGCGCCCTCTGGGTCGGCGGCGTCGAGGCCGACTGGAGCGCCTTCCACAGTGGACGGCGGCGGCGGCGCGTGCCGCTCCCCACCTACCCCTTCGAGCGCAAGCGCCACTGGATCGACTTTGAGAAGCTGGGATCGGCCCCGGCGGCCGCGCCGGCCGTCTCCGCTCCCACCGTCGAGACCGCGGCGCCCATCGCCCTCGCCGCGCCAGCGGCGGCGGCGCCCCGCTCCTACGTCGAGAGCCGCTACGCCACGCAGGAGGGAACCGGCGGCTTCGTGGCGCCGCGCAACGAGGTCGAGGAGATCCTCGCCGACCTCTGGCAGACCCTGCTGGGGGTGGAGCGGGTGGGGGCGGAGGACAACTTCTTCCGCCTCAACGGCAACTCGCTGATCGCCCTCCAGGCGATCGCCCGCATCCAGTCGGTGTTCGGAGTCAAGCTCTCGGTGCGCTCCTTCTTCGAGAGCCCGACAGTGGCCGGCCTCGCCCGCATCGTGTCCGAGCGCCAGCCGGGTCTGGAGGCGCTGACCGCCCGCGCCCGCATCCTCGAGGAGGTCCTGGCGGCCGCCCCGGCGGCGCCGCCGCTTGCTCCCGTCGTGCCCGCCGCTCCCCCGCCCCTCGCCGTGCCGGAGGAGAACGGCGACGAGATCCGCTTCAGCCTCTTCTTCTTCTCCGGCAACGAGGCGATGTTCCCGGAGTACAAGTACCAGTTGATCGTGGAAGGGGCGAAGTTCGCCGACCGCAACGGGTTCACGGCGATCTGGACCCCGGAGCGCCACTTCCACAGCTTCGGCGGCCTCTACCCCAATCCGTCGGTGCTGAGCGCGGCCCTCGCCATGGTCACCGAGCACTTGCAGATCCGCGCCGGCAGCGTCGTGCTCCCCCTCCACGACCCGATCCGGGTGGCCGAGGAGTGGTCGGTGGTCGACAACCTGTCGCGCGGGCGCGCCGGCCTCGCCTTCGCCTCCGGCTTCCACCCCAACGACTTCGTCTTCTCGCCGGCCAGCTACCCCGATCGGCGGGCCCTGATGTTCGACCGCATCGAGACCGTGCGCCGGCTCTGGCGGGGGGAAACCGTACGGGTGAAGGGGGGCGCCGGCAACGAGATCGAGGTCGAGATCTTCCCCAAGCCGGTGAGCCCCGAGCTGCCGGTCTGGATCACCTGCGCCAACACCCCCGCGACTTTCGAGGACACCGGGCGGATTGGCGCCAACGTCCTGACCTCGCTGATCGGCCTCACCCCCGAGGTGCTGGCCGACCGCATCGCCCTCTACCGGGAGAGCCGCGCCAAGGCCGGCCTCGATCCGCGCCAGGGGCAGGTGGCGGTGATGCTCCACACCTTCGTGGGCGACGACCTCGCGGCGGTCAAGGAGAAGGTGCGCGCCCCCTTCTGCGACTACCTGCGCTCGCACACCGAGCTGCTCACCTCGCTCGCCCGCAGCCTGCACCACAGCTTCGACGAGGGGAGCTTCGCCAAGGAGGACCTCGAGGAGCTGCTGATGATGGAGTTCGAGCGCTACTTCGCCAGCGGCTCGCTGCTCGGCACCCCGGAGAGCTGCCTCGCCATGGTCCATCGCCTGCGAGCCATCGGCGTCGACGAGGTCTGCTGCCTGCTCGACTTCGGGGTCGACGTACCGTCGGTGATGGACAGCCTGCGCCACCTCGCCACGCTGCGGCGGCTCGCCGCCCGGGAGGCCGTCGCGGCTCAGTAGCCCGCCGGAGCTATCGTGGAGCCTCTCCTGCAGCCCCCCTGGGACGACCTGTTCCCGCTCTCCTTCGCCCAGGAGCGCTTCTGGTTCCTCTATCTCCTGGCCCCCGAGGAGGCGGCCTACAACATCACCCTGGCGCTGACGCTCGCCGGCCCGCTCGACGTCCGGGCGTACCGCCGCGGCGTCGCCGAGATCGTCCGCCGCCACGAGCCGCTGCGCACGATCTTCCCCGGCGCCCTCGAGGAGCCGCGCCAGGCGCCCCTGCCGCCGCCGGCGGACGTCCTCCTCCCCTGGATCGACCTCGGCGCCCTCGCTCCGGCGGCGGCGGAGGCCGAGGCCCGGCGCCTGGCCGAGGCGGAAGCCGCGCGGCCGTTCCCGCTGCGGACGGGGCCGCCGTTCCGGGCGCACCTGATCCGCACCGGCGGCGAGCGCTGGCTGGCGCTCTTCGCGCTCCACCACATCGTGGGGGACGGCTGGTCGATCGAGCTGCTGCTGCGCGAGCTGACGCCGCTCTACGCCGCCTTCCGCGAAGGGCGCCCGTCGCCCCTCCCCGATCTCCCCCTCCAGTACGCCGACTTCGCCGTCTGGCAGCGGGAGCGGCTGCGCGGCGAGCCGCTGGAACGGCTGGTGGCCTTCTGGCGCGACGAGCTGACCGGCGCGCCGCCCGAGATCGAGCTGCCGGTCGACCGCCTACGGCCGCGGGTCCAGAGCTTCCGCGGCCTCCGCGTCGTCGAGATGGTCCCGGCCGCTCCCCTCGTCCGCCTCGCCCGCCGGCAGGGCGCGACCCCCTTCGTGACCCTGCTCGCCGGCTTCCAGGCGTTCCTCCACCGCGTCACCGGCCAGACCGACCTCGTGGTCGGCTCGCCCGTCGCCGACCGTGGCCGGGTGGAGATCGAGGGGCTGATCGGCCTGTTCGTCAACACCCTGGCGCTGCGGGCGCGGATCGCGCCGGACGCGCCCTTCCGCGAGCTGCTGGAGCGGACCAAGGGGAAGGTCGTCGCCGCCCTGGCCCATCAGGACCTCCCCTTCGAAAAGCTGGTGGAGGCGCTGGGCCTGGAACGCCGGCTCGACCGCAACCCCCTGTTCCAGGTCTCGCTGGCCTTCCAGGGCGCGGCGCCGGAGCCGCCGGACCTGGCCGGGATCGTGGCGGAGGTGGTGGAGGACCTGGAGCTCGACGGCGTGCCGTTCGACCTCGGCCTCTCCGTGCAGGGGATCGACGACCGCTACGAGCTCGCCCTCGAATACTCGTCCGACCTCTTCGACGCCACCACGGCGACCCGCCTCCTGGGCCAGCTCCGCCGTCTCCTCGCAGGGATCGGCGCGGATCCCGAACGGCCGGTGGAGGACCTCCCCCTGCTGTCGGCGGCCGAGCATCACCAGCTGGCCCGCGAGTGGACCGGCTCGCCGGCGGCCTATCCCCGCGAGGCGACCCTCCCCGAGCTGTTCGCTCAGGCTGCCGGGCGCGCGCCGGACGCCGTGGCCCTCGTCCAGGGGGATGCGACGATGACCTACGGGGAGCTGCGCGACCGGGTGCTGCGGCTGGCGGAGCCCCTGCGCGCCCTCGGCGTGGCGCCCGACGTCCGGGTCGCCGTCGCCCTCCCCCGCTCGTTCGACCTGATCGCGGCTCTGCTGGCCATCCTCGAAGCCGGCGGCGCCTACGTCCCGGTCGACGCCTCCCATCCCGGCGAGCGGATCGCCGGCCTGCTCCGCGACTCGGGCGCGGCGGTGCTGGTGACAACGGGCTCGCTCCGCGAACGGCTGCCGGATCTGGAGATCCCGGTCTTCGACCTGGACGACGAGAGACGCGAGGGACAGCAGGGACTTCAGGAACAGGCCGGGAGGGCGTGGCCGGAGAGCCTGGCCTACGTGATGTACACCTCGGGGTCCACGGGGGCGCCGAAAGGGGTGGCCGTCACCCACCGCAACGTGGCGCGGCTGGTGCTCGGCACCGGCTATGCCCGCTTCGGCCCCGACGAGGTGTTCCTCCAGCTCGCTCCGGTCTCCTTCGACGCCTCGACCCTGGAGATCTGGGGGCCGCTGCTGTACGGCGGCCGACTGGTCCTGGCGCCGGACGGACCGGTCTCCCTGGCCGGTCTGGGGGCGCTCCTCCGCCGCCACCGGGTCACCACCCTCTGGCTGACGGCGGGGCTCTTCCATCAGATGGTGGACGAGGAGCTCGAGGAGCTCGCCGGCCTCCGCCAGCTGCTCGCCGGCGGCGACGTGCTCTCGCCCGCCCACGTGCGGCGGACCCTCGAGCGCCTCCCGGGCCTGGTGGTGATCAACGGCTACGGCCCGACCGAGGGGACGACCTTCAGCGCCTGTCATCGCCTGGAGGGGCCGGGCCTGGACGAGCCCGGCGCGGCCACCGCCCCGGTGCCCATCGGCCGCCCGATCGCCAACACCACCGCCCGGGTGCTCGACGCCTCGATGCGCCCCGCGCCCATCGGCACCGCGGGAGACCTCTACGTCGGGGGCGACGGCCTCGCCCGCGGCTACCTCGACCGGCCGGACCTCACCGCCGAGCGCTTCGTCCCCGACCCGTCCACGGCCGGCGGCCGGCTCTACCGGACCGGCGATCGGGCGCGCTGGCTCAAGTCCGGGGTGCTCGAATTCCTCGGCCGCTCCGACCAGCAGCTGAAGATCGCCGGCTGGCGCATCGAGCCCGCGGAGATCGAGGCGGCGCTCGCCGCCCATCCGCAGGTCCGGGCCGTGGCCGTCGCGGCCCTGACGGCCACCGGCGGCGCGGCCGGCAAACGGCTGGCGGCCTGGGTGGCGGTCCGGCCACCGGCTCCCGCTCCGGCGGCCCTCCGCACCTGGCTGCGCGAGCGGCTACCCGAGCCGATGGTCCCCTCCCTCTGGTCGATCCTCGACCATCTCCCTTTGACCGCCAACGGCAAGGTCGACCGCCGGGCCCTGCCGACTCCGGTCCCCGCGGCCGGCGGAAGCGCCGCGCCGGCCACCGATGCCGAACGCACGCTGGCCGGGATCTGGGGCGCCCTCCTGGGGCGCGACCGGGTGGGCGCCGGCGACGAGTTCTTCGCCCTCGGCGGCAACTCCCTGCTCGCCCTGCAGGCCGTCTCGCGCATCCGCGACGCCTTCGGCATCGAGCTGCCGGTCGAAGTCCTCTTCGCGGCGCCGACGCCGGCGGCGCTGGCGGCGCGGCTGGCCACGATGGAGGCCGGAGCCCTGATGCTCTCTCCCGTGGTCCCGGTTCCCCGGAACGGGGACCTCCCCCTCTCCTCTGCCCAGGAGAGGCTCTGGTTCCTCGACCGCCTCCAGCCCGGGAGCGCCTACAACGTGCCGCTCGTCCTGCGCCTCCAGGGCCCTTTCGCCGCGAGCGCCTGGGCCGCCGCCCTCGACGAGCTGCGGCGGCGTCACGAAGCCTTGCGCACCACCTTCCGCGACGCGCGCGGCCGGCCGGTCCAGGAGATCGCTCCCTGGACGGCTCAGGGGCTGCCGGCGGTCGACCTCACGGCCCTCCCGGAGCCGGCGCGGGAGGCGGAGCGCCTCGCCGCCCTGCTGGCCGCGCACCCCTTCGAGCTCGCCCGCGATCTCCCCCTGCGCGCGGCCCTCCTGCGGATCGCCGGGGACGACCACCTCTTCGTGGCCGTCTTCCATCACATCGTCGCCGACGCCTGGTCGCTGCGGGTGGCGCTGGCCGAGATGCGCGAGTTCTATGGCGCATATGTCGCGCTGGCCGCGGACGGTCCGATCGTCCTCGTCCTGCCCGAACCGGCGGTGCAGCCCGCCGACTACGCCGTATGGGAACGGCAACGGCTGGAGGGCTCCGCGCTCCAGCCCCGCATCGCCTGGTGGCGGCAGCGGCTGGCCGGTCTGCCCGGATTGGATCTTCCCGTGGACCGGCCGGCCGGCTCGGGACGGAACGCGCTTACGCGGCCCACGGCGCTCCCCGCCGATCTCTCCCACGCGCTCGCCGGGCTGGCCCGGGACCGTGGGAAGACCCTCTTCATGGCCACCCTGGCCGCCTTCGCCGCCCTCCTCCACCGGATCACCGGCAGCGCCGACCTCGCGGTGGGGACGCCGGTCGCCAACCGCGACCGCCCCGAGCTCGAAGGGCTGATCGGCTTCTTCGTCAACACGCTGGTGCTGCGGCTCGACCTCGGCGGCGATCCCACCTTCGCCGAGCTCCTCCGGCGGGTCGAGGCGACGGCGCTCGCCGCGTTCGCCCACCGCGACGTCCCCTTCGACCGCCTGGTCGAGGAGCTGCGCCCGGAGCGGCGGGCGGACGGCAATCCGCTCTTCCAGGTGGCGTTCAGCCTCGACCGCCCGGCGCTCCCCGACTTCTCCTCCCTGGGCCTCGCCGTCTCGCCGCTGGCGGTGCCTGCCGGCCGGGCGAAGTTCGACCTCTACCTGGGCCTGGAGGAGACGGCGGACGGGATCGCCGGCGCCTGGGAGCTCCGGAGCGACCGCTTCGATCCGTCGACGGTCGTCCGCCTGGACGGGCAGTGGCTGCGGCTGGTGGCGGATCTAGCCGCTGACCCGGAGAAGCCCTTGAGCGCGCTGGCGCTCCTCTCCCCGGCGGAGCGCCACCAGGTCGCCGTGGAGTGGACGGCGGCGGGCGAGCGGGTGCTCGACGGCGGGATGCGGCCGCTGCCGATCGGCACCCCCGGCGACCTCTACCTCCACGACCGGCGCACCGGCGACCGCGCGCGGCGGCTCGGCGATGGGCGGATCGAGATCCTCGACCAGCCGGCCGAGGTCGCCGGGGAACGGGAGCCCGGAGACCTCCCACCCACCCCCACCGAAGAGCTGCTCGCCGGGCTCTGGGCGACGTTGCTGGGCGTCGAGCGGGTGGGGATCCACGACGACTTCTTCGCGCTGGGGGGCCACTCCCTGCTGGCTACCCGGCTGATCGCGCGGGTGCACCGGGTGTTCGGCGTCGACCTCCCCCTCCGCGCCCTGTTCGAGGAGCCGACCGTGGCGGCCCTGGCGCAGCGGATCGCCGAGAGCGCGGGGGGCGAGGCGCCGCCCGCCATCGCGCCGCTCCCTGTCGCCGGGACCTACCCGGCCTCGCTGGCCCAGCGCCGGCTCTGGTTCCTCGACCGCCTCTCGCCCGACGCCTTCTACCTCAACGTCCCCCATGGCCTGCGGCTGCGTGGCGAGCTGGCGGTGCCGGCCCTGCGCTCGGCGCTGGCGACGATCGTCGACCGTCACGAGCCACTGCGGACCACCTTCGAGACCCGCGACGGTCAGCCGGTGCAGCGGATCGCGCCGCCGGAGCCCGTCCGGCTGCCGGGGATCGACCTCACGGCGCTGCCGGTGGACCGGCGCGAAGCCGAGGCCCGCCGGCTCGCCACGGGAGAGGCCGAGCGCCCCTTCGATCTCGCCGTCGGCCCACTGTTCCGGGCGATTCTGGTCGACCTCGGCGCCGCCGACCACCTGCTCGTCTTCACCCCCCACCACCTGATCTTCGACGGCGGCTCGATGGAGGTGCTCTTCCGCGAGCTGGCCGCCCTCTACGGCGCCTTCTCGCGCGGCCTCCCCTCCCCCCTGCCGCCGCTGCCGGTGCGCTTCGTGGAGTTCGCGGAATGGCAGCGCCGGACCCTGGCGGGCGGGCGGCTGGAGGCGCAGCTCGCCTGGTGGCGGCACCGGCTGGCGGGCCTCCCCACCCTCGACCTCCCGCTCGACCACCCCCGGCCTGCGACCCCCCGGTTCCGCGGCAGCTGGCGGACGGCGACGACGCCGGGGCTGACCGGGCGGCTCGAAGCGCTCGGGCGACGGCTCGGCGCCACCCCCTACCTGGTGCTGCTGGCGGGGTTCGCGGCCCTCCTCTCCCGCCTGTCGGGACAGGAGGACGTCGCCGTCGGCTCGCCCGTCGCCAACCGCTCGCGGCCGGAAATCGAGGGGGTGATCGGCTTCTTCGCCAACACCCTGGTGATGCGCACCGACCTGGGCGGCGACCCGCCCTTCTCCGAGCTGCTGGCGCGGGTGCGGGAGGGGGCGCTCGGCGCCTGGGCCCATCAGGACCTGCCGTTCGAGCTGCTGGTCGAGGAGCTGGCCCCGGAGCGCCACCTCAGCCTCCACCCCCTCTTCCAGGTCGTCTTCAGCCTCCAGGACCTGCCGCCCGGGTTCGACCTCCCCGGCCTGGAGGCGCGGCTGTTCGAGTTCGAGGCCGATGTCGCCCACTTCGACCTCACCCTGGTCGCCACCCGCCTGGGCGCCTCGCTGGGGGACGATCTGGCGCTGACCCTCAGCTACAAGCGGGACCTCTTCGAGCCGCCGACCGTTTTCCGGCTCCTGGAGCAGCTCGGGGCTCTTCTCGACGCCGCGGTCACGGCCCCTGAGACGGCCGTGAGCGACCTTCCGCTCTGGAGCGCGGCGGCCCGGCACCAGGCGATCCACGAGTGGAGCGGCGCCGGCTTGGCGGCGGAGGGCCTCACGGCCGACCGGCTCGTCGCGGCGCGGGCCGTCCGGGCTCCCGAAGCCCTGGCGATCGCCGGACCCGAGGCCCGGCTCACCTATGGCGAGCTGAACCGCGGGGCCAACCGACTGGCCCGCCGGCTGCGCCGCCTGGGGATCCGCCGGGGAGACCGCGTCGCCCTCGCCCTCGACCGCTCGCCGGAGCTGGCGCTGGCCGCGCTGGCGGTCTGGAAGGCGGGCGCCGCCTATCTGCCCCTCGACCTCTCGCACCCCCCCGAGCGCCTCGCCGAGGTCGTTGCGGACGCCGGCGCCGCGCGGGTGCTGACGCTCGACCGCTGGGCCGGGCTCTTCCCGGGCCGCGCCCTCTGTCTCGACGCCGACCGCGAGTCCTGGGCGGGCGAGAGCGGCGAGGACCTGGAGCGCGCCGCCGACCCCGGCGACGCGGCCTACGTGATCTACACCTCCGGCTCGACGGGGCGCCCGAAGGGGGTCGAGATCCCCCATGCCGGCCTGGCGAACCTGATCGCCTGGCACCTGCGGGCCTATGGCGTGACGCCGGCCGACCGCGCCAGCTTGGTGGCGAGCCCCGCCTTCGACGCCTCGGTCTGGGAGCTCTGGCCCGGCCTCGCCGCCGGCGCCAGCCTGCACGTGCCCCCCCGCGACGTCGCGGCCTCCCCCGCCGCCCTGTCGGCATGGCTGGCCGCCGAGGGGATCACCCTCGCCTTCCTCCCCACTCCCCTCGCCGAGGCGGTGCTCGCCCGCGAGCTGCCGGCGGGCTTGGCCCTGCGCGCCCTGCTGACCGGCGGCGACCGGCTCCGGCGGGCGCCCGAGGCCGGCCTGGGGTTCCGGCTCGTCAACCACTACGGGCCCACGGAGTCGAGCGTGGTGGCGACCGCCGGCGAAGTAACGGCCGGCGATCCGCGCCCGCCGGCCATCGGCCGCCCCATCGCCGGCGTCGAGGCCCTGCTGCTCGACGCCGCCTTGCGCCCCGTTCCGCCGGGAGCCCGCGGCGAGATCTGCCTGGGCGGACGGGGGCTCGCCGCCGGCTACCCCGGCCACCCCGAGGGGACCGCCGAACGCTTCGTCCCCCATCCCTTCGCGGCCGAGCCGGGCGCCCGCCTCTACCGGACGGGCGACTTGGCGCGCCGCCTCCCCGACGGCCGCCTGGAGTTCGCCGGCCGCGCCGACGGCCAGATCAAGATCCGCGGCTTCCGCATCGAGCCGGGCGAGGTGGAGGCCCGGCTCGCCGCCCACCCGGCCGTCGGCGAAGCCGTGGTCTCGCCCGTCGACGGCCGCCTCACCGCCTGGATCGTCCCCCGGCACGCGGGAGCGCTACCCACCGTCGCCGCGCTGCGCGACTTCCTCCGCGCGCACCTCCCCGAGCCGATGGTCCCCGCGGCCTGGGTCTGGCTGCCGGCCCTCCCCCTCACCTCCCGCGGCAAGGTCGACCGCGCCGCCCTCCCCAGGCCGGCGGCGCCGGCCGCCACCTCGCGGGAGGCGCCGAGCGGCGAGGTGGAGCAGGCGATCGAACGGCACTGGCGGGAGGTCCTGGGGATCGCCGCGGCGGGGCGCGACGACAATTTCTTCGACCTCGGCGGCCACTCCCTCGCCCTCGCCGCCGTCCACGAACGTCTCCAGGCCGAGCTCGACGTCCGCATCGCCCTCGTCGAGCTGTTCGAGAACCCCACCCTCCGCACGCTTGCCGCCAGCCTCGCCGGACGCGGGGCGCGGCGGGAGGTGCCGGACGCGGCCCGGGGCCGCGCCGAGCTCCAGCGGCACCCCGATGCCTGGAAGGAGCGCACCCGGCGGGCCCGGGGGCTGACCCAGAGGGCGAACCGCTCATGAACCCTTCAGCTCATCTCGAGGAGACGAGGATGCTCAGGATCTCGCTCGTCAACATGCCCTTTTCCTCGATCGAGATGCCCTCGATCGCCCTGACGCAGCTCCAGGGAATCGTCCACCAGCGGCTCGGCTTCCGGGCGTCGGTCGAGGTCTGCTACGCCTCCCACGACGCCTGCCGGCTGATGGGGCTCGACGATTACCGGCAGATCTGCAACGAATCGTCCCACTCGGGACTAGGCGACTGGCTGTTCCGCCTGCTCGCCTTCCCTCAGCTTCCGGACAACGTCGCGGCCTACCAGCAGCGCTATTTCCCCGCCCACGATCCGCGGCGGGAGGCCTTCGAGCGCCTGCTGGCGCTCCGCCCCGGCCTCGGCCGCTGGCTGGACGGCCTGATCGAGCGCTACCGTCTCGACCAGGCCGACCTGGTGGGTCTCACCTCGATGTTCGGCCAGAACGTCGCCTCCTTCGCTCTCGCCCGCCGCCTCAAGGAGCGGTACCCGCGAATCCTCACGGCGATCGGCGGCGCCAACTGCGAATCGCCGATGGGGGAAGAGGTCGCCCGCAACGTCGAGACGATCGACTACGTCTTCTCGGGCCCCGCCCTGATCTCGTTCCCGCAACTGATCGAGAGCCTGCTCGCCGGGGACGACCGGGCGGAGCGGATCGACGGCGTCTTTACCCGCGCCAACCTCGCCGCCGGCGCGACACCGGTGGCCCTGATCGGCGCCGAGCTCGACATCGATGAGGAGGTGCCGCTCGACTACGAGCCCTTCCTGCGCGACTTCGAGACCGCCTTCGCCGGCGAGGAGGGGGTGGAGCCGACGCTGATGTTCGAGACCTCGCGCGGCTGCTGGTGGGGAGAGCGGGCCCACTGCACCTTCTGCGGCCTCAACGGCTCGACGATGAGCTTCCGCTGGATGAAGCCGGAGAAGGCCCTGGCGCTGATCCGCTCCCTGTTCGCTCACTTCCCCCGCGTGCGGCGGTTCAACTGCGTGGACAACATCATGCCCAAGGAGTACCCGCGCGAGGTGTTCGCCCGCCTCGACACGCCGCCGGGCGCGTCCCT
This sequence comes from Thermoanaerobaculia bacterium, assembly GCA_036271335.1. Taxonomy (GTDB): domain Bacteria; phylum Acidobacteriota; class Thermoanaerobaculia; order Multivoradales; family UBA5704; genus DATARR01. Next base: position 4,688 of record DATBAW010000511.1, on the reverse strand, counting down.
CTTCTACGAGGTCAAGGCCGACCTTTCCGAGGAGGACATCGCGCTCCTCTCGGCCGCCGGCGTCGACGGCGTCCAGCCGGGGATCGAGGCGCTCGCCACCTCGACGCTGAAGCTGATGCGCAAAGGGATGACCTCGGTGCGCAACGTCGCCTTCCTCCAGCACTGCCTGCTCCACGACGTCCACCCCGCCTGGAACCTCCTGGTCGGCTTCCCCGGCGAGACCGAGGAGGTGTTCAAGCGCTACGTCGAGGTCTTCCCCCGGCTCGTCCACCTGCCGCCGCCGGCGGGCGTCTTCCCGGTCCGCTTCGACCGCTTCAGCCCCTATTTCACCCAGGCCGCGGGATATGGCCTGGACCTCGCGCCGCTCGACTTCTATCCCCAGGTCTACCCGTTCGCCCCGGAGAGCCTGGCCCGGCTCGCCTACTACTTCACCGACCGCAACGTGAAGGCCCCCTACTTCCTGGCGATGGCGCGCTGGATCGGCCGGCTGTACAAGGTGCAGGGAGCGTGGGCCGACTCCTGGGCGGAGGGGCGGCCGCCGGTGCTCTGCTTCGAGCGGCCCGGCGGGCGGACGGTGCGCGACAGCCGCTCCGGCTCGCTGGTCGTCCACGACGTCGGCGAGGGGGGACGGCGACTGCTGGACGCGTTGGCCGCGCCGACGACGCTGACCGAGCTCGCCAAGGCCGAGTTCGATCCGCCTCTCGACGTCGAGGCCGAGCTGGCCTGGCTGCGCTCGCTCGGCCTCCTCTTCGAGGACGGGGACCGGCTGATCAGCCTGGTCCTACCGCACGAGGCCCGCCCGGAGCGGCTGCTGAGCCGCTATGCCCCGCTGGAGGCGGTCCCGGCGTGAGCCTGCGCGAGCTGCACCAGGGTCTCGCCGGCCTCACGCCCGAGCAGCGGGCACTCTTCGCCCGCCGGCTCGCCGAGAGCGGTTGGGGGCCGCAGGGGCCGGAGATCCTCCCCCGTGCCGGCACCGGCGAGCCGGTCCCCGCCTCGCTCGTCCAGCAGCGCCTCTGGCTGCTCGACCAGATGGAGCCGGGGAACCCCTTCTACAACCTCCCCCTCCTCTGCTTCCGGCTGCGCGGCGAGCTCCACCCCGGCCCCCTGGAGCGCTGCTTCCAGGAGATCGAGCGCCGCCACGAGTCGCTGCGCACGGTCTTCGCCGACCGCGACGGCGAGCCCTTCCAGGTGATCCTGCCGCCGGCGCCGCGGCCGATCCCGCGGGTCGACCTCGCGGCCCTGCCGGCGGCGCGCCAGGAGGCGGAGGCCTGGGATCTCGCCGGCGTCGAGGCCCGCCGCCTGTTCGATCTCGCGCGCGGGCCGCTCTGGCGGACCCACTTGGTGCGGCTGGACGCCCACGATCACCTGCTGCTGGTGACCATGCACCACATCATCTCGGACGCCTGGTCGCTCGGCGTCTTCTACCGCGAGCTGTCGCTGCTCTACACCGCGTCCCTCCAGGGGCTCCCCTCGCCCCTCCCCGAGCTGCCGGTGCAATACCCCGACTTCGCCCTCTGGCAGCGCCAGCGGCTGGCCGGGGAGCGGCTGGAGGAGGAGGTGCGCTTCTGGCGCGGGCAGCTCGCCGGCGCCCCCGACAAGCTGGAGCTCGCCACCGACCGCCCCCGGCCGGCGGTGCGCAGCTACGGCGGCGCGCGCCGGACGCTCGACCTCCCGTCCGGCTTACCCGACACCCTCGCCGAGCATACGCAGGTGGCCGGCGCCAGCCTCTACATGATCCTGCTCGCCGGCTTCGACGCCCTCCTCCACCGCTACAGCGGTCAGGACGACGTGGTGCTGGGCGCCCCGGTCGCCGGCCGCACCCACGTCGAGACCGAGGGATTGATCGGCTTCTTCGTCAACACCGTGGTCTTCCGGGTGCCCGTCGGCGGCGATCCCACCTACCGCGAGCTGCTGGCGCGGACGCGCGACGTGGTGCTCGACGTCTACGAGCACCAGGAGCTGCCGTTCGACAAGCTGGTCGAGGAGCTGCGCCCGCGCCGCGACCCCAGCTACGGCCCGATCTTCCAGGCCATGTTCTCGCTGCAGAACACGCCCACCCCCGACCTCGCCCTCCCCGGCTTGGCCGTCGAGCCGCGGGGGATCAACAACGGCACCTCGCAGACCGACCTCATCCTCTTCGCGGGGATGAATCGGGGGCGGCTCGGCATCCTCCAGCTCGAGCTCAACACGGCGCTCTTCGAGACGGCGACGATCGACCGCATGGGCGTGCACCTCACGACCCTGCTGGCGGCTGCGGTGGCGGACCCCGGCCGGCGGATCTCCGACCTCCCCCTGCTGACGGCGGCCGAGCAGGACCAGCTGCGGGCGTGGGGCCACGCCGCCGGGCGGGACCTCCCCGTCGCCACCCTCCCCCAGCTGTTCGCCGTTCAGGCGGCGCGGACCCCGGAGGCCCTCGCCGTGGTAGACGGCGAGGGCCGGCTGACCTACCGCGAGCTCGACCGCCGCGCCAACGCTCTCGCCCACCGCCTCCGCGCGCTGGGCGTGGGCCCGGAGACGCGGGTGGCGCTCTGCGCCGAGCGGGGGGCGGAGATGCTGATCGCCCTGCTCGGCATCCTCAAGGCCGGGGGCGCCTACGTGCCGCTCGATCCGGCCTACCCGGTCGAACGGCTGGAGGGGATGCTGGAGGGGGCGCCGCTGCTGCTCGCCGGGGCGGGTCTGGCGGCGGCGCTGCCGCTAGGGACCACCCGGCGCGTTTTATTGGAGACCAGTGGCGAAGCAGAGAGCGCTCCGGAATCGCACCTCCTCCCCGGCCACCCCGCGTACGTCATCTACACCTCGGGCTCGACCGGCAGGCCGAAGGGAGTGGTGGTCACCCACGCCGACGTGGCCCGGCTGTTCGCGGCCACCGCCCCCCTCTTCGGCTTCGGCACGGAGGACGTCTGGACCCTCGTCCACTCCTACGCCTTCGATTTCTCAGTGTGGGAGATCTGGGGCGCCCTCCTCCACGGTGGCCGGCTGGTGGTAGTGCCGTCCGCCGTCGCCCGCTCCCCCCGCGACCTCCACCATCTGCTGGCCGTGGAACGGGTGACGGTGCTGAACCAGACGCCCTCGGCCTTTCAGCTCCTGATGGAGGCGGACCGCGAGGAGCCCCGGCCGCTCGCCCTGCGCTGGGTGATCTTCGGCGGCGAGGCGCTCGATCCCCGCAACCTCGACGCTTGGTTCGAGCGCCACGGCGACGAGCGGCCGCGGCTGGTCAACATGTACGGCATCACCGAAACGACGGTGCACGTCACCTGGCGGCGGCTGGGACGGGCGGATGCCGCGTCCTCGCGCAGCCGGATCGGCCGGCCGCTGCCGGACCTCTCCCTCCACCTGCTGGGACCGCACGGTGAGGAAGTCCCGCCCGGAGCCCCGGGGGAGATCCACGTCGGCGGCGCCGGGCTGGCGCGCGGCTATCTCCACCGTCCCGAGCTGACCGCCGGGCGCTTCGTCCCCGACCCCTTCTCCGGCGAGCCGGGGGCGCGGCTCTACCGCGCCGGCGACCTCGCCCGCCTCCTGTCCGACTGCGATCTGGAGTTCCTCGGCCGGATCGATCATCAGGTCAAGATCCGCGGCTTCCGCATCGAGCTGGGGGAGATCGAATCGGCCCTCGCTCGCCACCCCGGCGTGAGGGAGTGCGTGGCGGACGTGCGCGAGCTTAGCGCCGGCGAACGGGGGATCGTCTCCTGGTGGGTGCCGGCCGCCGCCGCGGCTCCCGATGCCGAAGAGCTCCGCGCCTTCCTGCGGCGGAGCCTGCCGGAGTACATGCTGCCGGCCGCCTTGCAGCCCCTCGCCTCCCTCCCTCTCACGCCCAGCGGCAAGGTGGACCGGCGGGCGCTCCCGGCGCCCGAACGCACGGGACCGGCGGCCTCCACGCCACCGGCCACCGAGGTCGAGCGGGCGCTGGCCGAGCTCTGGCGCGCCCTCCTGGGGGTCGAACGGGTGGGCCGGGAGGACGACTTCTTCGCCCTCGGCGGCCACTCCCTGCTCGCCACCCGCTTGGCCTCCCGGCTGCGCGACCGCTTCCAGCGCGACCTCTCCGCCCAGCTCGTCTTCCACTCCCCGACCCTCTCGGCGATGGCCCTGGCCGTCGAGGCCTCGGCCGCCTCGGCGTCCCACGAGCCCGCGCTGGCGGCGCTCCCCCGCCGGGCCCGGCGCACCCTCTAGGAAAGAGACCACGATCATGCTGCAAGAGATCTACGAGAGCCCGGAGCCGGAAGCCGACGACGAGGCCGGCGAGACGTTCGTCGCCCCCACCTCCTTCGCCCAGCGCCGGCTCTGGCTGCTCGACAACCTGAGCCCGGGACGCGCCACTTACAACGTCCCCCTGGCCGCGCGGCTGCGCGGTCCTCTCCGGCCCGGGACGCTGGCCGCCGCTCTCGACGAGGTGGTGGCCCGCCACGAGACGCTGCGCACCTGGTTCGTGGAAGAGGAGGGCGAGCCGGTCCAGGTGATCGCCCAGGCTCTGGCGATTCCCCTCCCCGTCGTCGATCTGGAAGCCCTCTCCCCGGATCGGCGGGATGTCGAGCTGCGGCGCCAGCTCCAGGGCGAGGCCGAGCGCCCGTTCGACCTCGGCCGGGCGCCTCTGCTGCGCGCCCTGCTGTTCCGCCTCGGCGAGGGCGAGCATGCCCTCTTCCTCAACCAGCACCACGTCGTCACCGACGCCTGGTCCCTCGGCCTGCTGGTCG
>DATBAW010000510.1:0-12199 GCA_036271335.1 Thermoanaerobaculia bacterium | reverse complement strand
GCGCACCGGCTAGACTGTCGTGCCGTGGCCGCCGATCGGAAGACCCAGGAGAAGTTCTACGCCGTGATCCGCCGTATCCCCCGCGGCCGGGTGGCCACCTACGGCCAGGTCGCGGCGCTCGCCGGGCTGCCCCGGCGGGCGAGAATGGTGGGCCAGGCGCTGAGCTCGCCTCCGGAAGGCCTGGAGGCCCCATGGCAGCGCGTCGTCAACGCGCAGGGGAAGATCAGCTCCCGCAACGATCTCGGATGGGCGGAGGGGTACCAGCGCCATCTCCTGGAGGAGGAGGGCGTCGTCTTCAGCGCCAGCGGGCGGATCGATCTCGACCGCTTCGGCTGGGATCCGGACGCGCGGCCGCCGAAGCAGCGAGCGCGCTGATCCCCCCTACCGGCTGCCGAACGTATTGCAGCTGTCCAGGGTGCCGGAGTCGAAGCCGGTTTTGAACCAGCGCGAGCGATCCGCGGCAGAGCCGTGGGTCCAGGTCTCGGGATTCACCCGGCCGGTGGCCTGCTTCTGAATGCGGTCGTCGCCCACGGCCGAGGCGGCGTTGAGCGCGTCGTTGACATCCCCCGGATCGAGGATCTTCTGAGTGGAGCTCCCCCAGACGCCCGCCAAGCAGTCGGCCTGCAGCTCCAGCTTCACGGAGAGCGGCCGGGCCTGGCCCGAATGCGCCTGCTGGGCTTCCTCGACCTTGCCGCTGATCCCCAGCAGGTTCTGCACGTGGTGGCCGAATTCGTGGGCGATGACATAGGCCTGCGCGAAGTCCCCGGAAGCGCCGAAGCGGTCCTTCAGCTCCTTGTAGAAGGCGAGGTCGATGTAGACCTTTTCGTCGGCCGGGCAATAGAAGGGTCCCATCTGGGTCTGCGCGGCGCCGCAGCCGGAGTTGATGGCGTCCCGGAAGAGGACCAGCTTGGCGTGACGGTAGGTCTTGCCGTTCTGGGCGAAGGTCTTCGCCCAATAGTCCTGGACGCTGTTCATGACGAACTTGACGAACTCGACCTGCTTCGCCTCCTCGGGCGACTCGCTGACGGGCGCCGACGGGCCGGCGGGAGCAGCCGCCGGCGCGCCGGCGCTGCCGCCGCCGAGCAGCGCGAAGAAGTTCTTGTGGAAGACCAGGCTCAGGAGAAGGACCACGACGAAGCCGCCGATCCCGAGCCTGCCGCCGCCGCCAAAGCCACCGCCGCCCCCACCGCCGCCGGTGCTCGCCCTGTCGTCCTCGAGATCCGCGTCCGACCCGCCTGGTGTCCAGCGCATAAAGGAAACCTCCCGCCCGAAGCGAAAGATGCTGATGATGGTTTGGCGCGCGGCCCGGAGGGCCGCGGTCAGGCTCGCCGGTCTGCGAATACCGTGCCGGTATTAGGTCATGAAGAAACCGGGCTTTACCGAGACTCCGGATACCGCAGCGCGCAGTGGCCGCCGGTGCCCTCCTCGTTGTCGTTCACCCAGTTCTGCGGCACCAGGAAGTTGCGGGCGCCGAGCCGGAGGTTGGCCCGCGCGCCGTCGGAGGTGACGAAGGTCGGCCCGAACGGGTTCCTGGAGAGCAGGCACTTGTCCGTGTTCTCCAGCCCCGCGGCGTCGAACCAGCCGTCGGCGTCGGGGTTGGTCACCGTCTCGTTGATGCGGGCAGCGACGGCGGCCACCATGGCGTCGGCCACCGGGTCGCCGTTCGGGGTGTTCCCCGGGGCGAGCTCGCAGGCCTTGGGACAGCGGCCGGGATTGCCCACGAAGGCGTACTTGATGTCGGTGCCGGCGATCTTGGCGTGGTGGTGCCAGGAGCAGAAGTCGGAGCAGAACCCCGAGGTCTCGTCGACGTCGGCGGCGGTGAGGACGAAGTAGATGCCGTTGGCGTCGACCGGCAGATCGCCATGGTGGATGGCCGTCTTGACGAGCTTGAGCACGTCGGCGTCGGTCAGGCTGACGCCGAGGGAGTAGCCGTCGGTGGCGGAGCCGGAATAGGCGATCGAGTTCCTGACCGGCGTGCCCGCGGCGTCGTGGTGGGTGGTGTTGATGTTGAAGTACGGGCTGCCGCCGAGCGAGCTGGCGAAGTCGGTCAGCACCGGCAGGGCGAGGCCCTCGGACCAGTCGCCATACCAGAGGTAATAGACGTGCGTCGTGTGGTTGAGCACCGCGCCGCCGTGATATTCGAGGGCGCCGTCGTCCGGACGCTCGGCGGCCCTCGCCGCTCTCTCCGAGGCCGCCAAAACCGCCGCCAGACCTGCCGTGAGCGCCAGAACCGCCGCGAGCCTGCCGATCGCCGTCATGAGAAATCCCCCTCCACCATGATAGCCCGGAACCGGTGAGCTGGCGCGGCCGCTCAGGGTCCCAGCGGCGAGATCGTCCCCGCCATCTGGCAGCGCGCCCAGACCTGGCCGCCGGCGATACCGACGCCGAGGATGCGCAGCGGCTCGGCCCGCACCTCGCCGTGGTAGCCGGCGGGGACGAGCCCCTGGAGCGCCCGCGCCGTCTCGCGGTCGGCCTGCGCGAGGAGCGGCGCGAGGTCGAAGTGGGCGGCCTTCTGGAGCGACGCCAGCACGTCGGCGCGATGGAGGCGGTCCGCCAAGCGCAGGAAGAGGCTCCCCGATTCGAGGTCGTACTGGAGGTCCTCCAGGCGCACCACGCTGCCGCCGGGATCGAGCACCGGACGGCCGCGGACGGCCACGCGGCCGCTCTGGCCGCCGCTCTGGAAGTCGAGCGTCAGCGCCAGCCGGTCCCCCTCGACGCCCAGGGCGGCGGCGGTGACCTCCATCTCGCGGTTGCGGCCGAGACGGTAGCGCCGGCCATGGAGCGACTGCTCGATCCATCGCGACAGCTCCGCGGACGAGGCGGCGACCGGCGCCTCGACGTCGAAGCCCCCCTCCTGCTCGTCGCGAAGGCGGAGCGGCGGCAGCTGCGTGGGAGCCGGCGGGCTCTCCTCGGCGCTGAAGGAGAAGGCCAGCTCGCCCGCGATCCCGATGCCGGTGTGGAGCACGCCCTCCTTCTCCGTCACCTGGGCCAGCGAGACGTCGAGAGGCTGGAAGCGGATCCAGAGGGTCTCCCCCTGCACGGCGCGGCGGACGACGTGCAGCGACTTCCAGGCCTCCTCCGCCTTCCGCCGCAGGTCGAGATCGGCGAGCAGCCGGCCGGCCGCCTTCTTCAGCTCCTGATTGAGCAGCGGATTGAGCCGTTCCTCGAGGAACGAGCGGACGCTGATCGGGAACACGCCGAAGACCTTGAGGTCGGCCTTGTCGAGGTCGACCTGCGCCGTCGGCCTGGGGTCCGGGCGCCAATCCGGACCGATGGCGGGCGAGGCGGTGCCGTGCACCCGGCCGCCGACGTCGACCGTCTCCTGAACCGGCAGCCCGGCGAGCCGGCCGCCGATCGTCAGGCTGCCGTGCACGGGGAAGGCGAAGGTGAACGAGCCGCCCGCGAAGCCGACCTCCACCGGCCCCCTTTCGAGGGTGTAACGGTAGAAACCGTCGTGGAGAGCGCTGGTGATCTCCTGTTTCCGCTCGTCGCTCACCCGCGGCGGGATCGAGGCCTCGACGATCCGCTGAACCTCGGCGAGCGGGACCGCCACCGGGAAGAAGAAGGAGGCCCGGCCCGGCGCCGGCGGGACGGCCGGCGCGGCAGGCCTGGCCGACGGCGGCTGGACCCGCGCGCCCGAGCAGGCGGCGAGGAGAACGACGGCGAGGAGGAGGGCCTTGGATCTCACTGGCGATGGATTCTATCCCCGTCCGCCGCCGCCTTCTCGCGGCTCTTCCGGTAAACTCCGCGCATGCCGCTCGCCATCTCCCCCACCGAAAGGCCCTGGGACCGCGGGGCTCCCGAGCGCGAAGGCGCGCTTTCCGCCTGGGCCTTGCTCCCCGAGGACCTCGCCGCCGGCGGGTGCCCGGGCCGGCCCGAGCACGTTTTCGGACGCCTTCAGCGCACCCGCACCTGGCGCGCCGACGACCTCTGCCTGTCGCGCGAGATCCGCGCCTGGCTCTCGGCCAACACCGATCTCTCGCTGCCGGCGATCGTCGAGCGCCACCCGTCCGCCGACGGCTCGACCAAGCTGGTGCTCGAGCTCGTCGACGGCCACCGCGTCGAGGCCGTCCACATGCCGCGCGGGGAGGGCGATCCGCGGGTGACCTACTGCATCTCGAGCCAGGTCGGCTGCGCGCTCGGCTGCACCTTCTGCGCCACCGGCGCGATGGGGATCGTGCGCAACCTCACCGCCGGCGAGATCGTCGGGCAGGTGCTGGTGCTGATGCGGGAGCTGGGGCCGCAGCAGGGCGAGTCGGTCTTCCTCGTCTTCATGGGGATGGGCGAGCCGCTGCACAACCTCGCCCACGTCCATCGCGCCATCACCGTCCTCTGCGACCGGCGGGGAGCCATCCTGTCGCCCTGGCGGATCACGGTGAGCACCGCCGGCCTGGTCTCCGGCATCGAGAAGCTGGCGCGGATGACGCCGCGGCCGCAGCTCGCGCTCTCGCTCAACGCCACCACCGACGCCGCCCGTTCCGCCACCATGCCGGTCAACCGCGCCTGGAACCTGGCGCGGCTGCGGCAGGCGCTCGACGTCTGGGTGCTCAAGCCCCACGAGCGCCTGCTCTTCGAATACGTCCTGCTCGCCGGGGTCAACGACACGCCGGAGGACGCCGACCGCCTGATCGCCTGGCTGGGGCCCTTGAGCCGCGGCCACAACATCAACCTGATCCCGATGAACGAGCACGCCCGGTCCACCTTCCGCGAGCCGGCCGAGGAGCGGGTCCGGGCCTTCGCCAAGCGCCTCCACGAGCGCGGCTGCTTCGTCACCATCCGCCGCAGCCGCGGCCGCGACGTGCAGGCGGCCTGCGGCCAGTTGGCGCGGCCCCGGCTGGAGGTCGCCGGAGTGGGGGCCTGAGAACCTGCTCCTGCGGCGCCTGCTCCTGGGCGGCTATTCCTGTGGCGTATACCGCCAGACGTTCTTGATCTTGCCGTTCCGGACCTCGTAGACCACCAGGCCCCCCTGCGTCATGTCGGCGTTGTCCCGCGCCTTGAGGTGGGCACGTTCCCAGACGCTGACCAAGGTCCCGTGGGCGATCGACTGCTCGACCGTCCGGCTCATTACCGGGAAGGCCGAAAAGACCTTCACCAGCCACCCCTGAAGAGCCTGCTGGCCGGCGGCGTCGACGAGGATGCGGTCGTTGACGACGCTCATCCACTTCACGTCCGGATCCGTCTCGGCGATCATCAGACCCAGGTTGTGGTGGCTGTACGCGTCGAGGAAGCGCTGGACCACGACGAGCGGATCCTCGGCCTGTGGCGCGGCGGGGGCCGTGCCCTGGGCGAGAGCGGCGGTTCCCAGGAAGACGGCGAGAAAGGCGAGACGGGCGGCGAGGCGTGCAAGCATGGCGGGCTCCTTTTCGGCCGCACAGCCTACCTCAAAAGCCGGCCGGGCGTGGAGCCCGGCCGGCGGGTGCGAAGCCTCAGAGGGAGTTCAGGAAGGTGCCGATCTGATTCTGCTGAGCGGTGCTCAGGTTGAGGTAGTTGTCGATGACCGGCTCGGCCTCGTTGGTGTGGCGGATGATGGCATTGTAGCGAGTGGTGTTGAACAGATCGTGCATGAAGCGCGAGCGCGTGCGCAGGCCCCACAGGGGCGGCGTGCGCAGCTTGTAGGCCGTGCCGGCGCCGCCGTTCTGGACGATGCCGTCGCCGGTGCCCACGTCGTGCAGCATGAAGTCGCTGTAGGGGTGGATGATCTTGTCGCCCAGCGAGGCCGGCACGGTGAAGGTGCCGCCGTTGATGACGGTCCCGGCCGTGGCGGTCTGGATGGTCGCCGTGTGGCAGCTGTCGCAGCCGACGCTGTGGAACAGGTTCGCGCCGGCCACGGCGTCCGAGGTGGCGGCCAGCACCGTATCGCGCGACGGCACCTTGGTCGACCGCATGAAGCGCGTGAAGGCCTCGATGTCCGCACCGTGCGGAGCCGCCACGGTGGCCGCGTCCTCCGGATCGGGGACCGTGTCATAGGCCGCCACGGAGACACCAAACGAGGTGTTCTCCGTCGGCTGCAGTGGGCTGGTGATCCCCATCTCGTTCAGATAGGCGTCGGCCGCGAAGGACATCAGGCTGGCGTGCTGGTTCTTCCAGCCGAAGCGGGCGATCCGGGTGGTGCCGGCCGCGGCCTCCGAAACCGGAACCTTGATGATCGTGCCCTTCCGGCCCGACGGCTGGGCCGTCTGGATGGTGGTGAACGTGGCGTCGGCGATCGCCTCGACGAAGCCGTCCCCCAGGGTGTTGAGCGACGAGCGGGTGTCCACGATGTTCTGGGACGTCGTCAGCCGCTCCTGGATCGCGGCGTTGATGGCGCGGTCGTTGATCAGCGAGCCGCCGGGAGGATTGGTGAAGTTGCCGGAAGAGTCCTGCGTGCCCGCCCGCAGCTCGGTGACCTGGCTGGTGGCGCCGGTCACCGGATTCTGGTGGCACTCGGTGCAGGACTGGGCGTTGTAGACCGGGCCCAGGCCGTCGGCGATGTCCTCGCGCTCTTCGAAGACCGCGCGGTCGAGGTCCATCTGCGTCTGCGTCGTGAAACCGTTGGTCAGGTTGTCGAACCCGGCCGGCGCTTCAGTGGCGGTGACCGCGTACAGCATGGGAGCGGCCAACACCAGGACCACCAGCCCGAGACCCTCGGGGCTGGCGAGCCGTCGCATCCACTTCTTGCCCTTGTTCATCTTCAAGTCTCCTTCCAAGCGGATCAGGTCCACACGCACGGAGGATTCGATTGAATCCCCCGATATTGAAGCCTGCAAACGAATGCTCACTGGAACGAAGCTCTACGCCGAACCACAAAACCCGACGGGCCTGAAGGTGAAACCAATGCTGTAGGAGCGGACCCTTACTTATCCTGGTGCGCCTAATGAGACAAAGCGAGCCTGAAGAGTTGTACCTTTCCCTCCTGACGGAGAGGAGGAGCCATGGCCAGTCTGGAGGGAGCGAAGATCGTGGTCGCCGGCGGAGCCGGCGGCGTCGGCGAGGGGATCGTCCGGACGCTGCTGAAGCGAGGCGCCAGCGTGCTGGTGCCGTCGCGCAGCGAGGAGCGGTTGCGCGATCTGGTGGCCTACTGCCAGGACGTGGCCACCGGCGAGCTGGTGACGCTGGTCGGCGACCTCGGCGACGAAACCTCGGCGCGGGCGCTTCAGAACCGGATCTTCGAGCGCTTCCGCGAGCTCGACGTGGTGGTGGCCTCGCTCGGCGGCTGGTGGCAGGGGAAGCCGCTGACCAGCGTCGACATGCCGACCTGGGACCGCATCCTGCGCGAGAACCTGACCGCCCATTTCCTGGCGGTCCGGATGCTCGTCCCCCTGCTCAACCCGAAGCGGGGCAGCTACGTCCACGTCAACGGTTTCAGCGCCGAGCAGCCCTACCCCATGGCCGGCCCGGTGGCGATGGCCGCCGCCGCCCAGAAGTCGATGGCGCTCACCCTCGCCGAGGAGCTGAGCCCGACCGGCATCCGCGTCTACGAGCTGATCCTGGGCCCGATTCAGACCCGCCAGCGCCTGCGCCAGGGTCAAGGACAGCAGGACTGGTACACGCCGGAGGAGATCGGCGAGGAGATCGCCGGCCTCGTCACCCTCCGCGACGAGCAGATCGTCCACCGGCTGCTGAGCAAGCGGGACGCCTGGAAGGTGAATTGACCGGCGGGGAGGGAGCCGAATCTGTAGGGGCGCAGCATGCTGCGCCCTCGAAGTTGCCGTGATGGAAAAAGGGCGCAGCATGCTGCGCCCCTACGAGCCCCTCTCCCGGAGAACGCCTACAGCCTTCGCAGGAGCCGCAACAGGAGCAGCAGCACGATCGAGCCGATGAAGGCGACGAAGATCGTGCCCGCGATTCCCGTGAACGGCGTGTGCCAGCCCATCTTGGTGAAGATCCAGCCACCCAGGAAAGCGCCGACGATGCCGACGATGATGTCGCCGAGGAGACCGTAGCCGCCGCCGACGACGAAGGACGCCAGAAGGCCGGCCACCAGTCCAACGATAATCCAAGCCAGAATGCCCATTTCAAGTCTCCCTTGAAGAGAGCCGGAAGGCCCGGCTCTCCGTTCCGCTCACCTGCCTCAAGCGAAAAGCACGCCGCGTGCCAGCAGGATTCCTACTTCAGCTCGATCGCCGGCTTCCCTTCCTTCCGCAGCTTGGCGTTGAGGGCGGCGAGATCCTTCGTCTTCAGCCCGTCCCAGGCCGCCAGGGTGGCTGCGAGCAGGGTCTGCGCCTGGTCGAAGCCGGTCACCGCGTCCGGCGACGGCACGGCGTCGGCGTTGTCGACCGCCCCGGCGAGCTTGCCGAGCCGGTCGCCCAGCGAACGCAGGCCGGGGCCGGCGTCGACGGCGCGCGTCCGGAGGGCGTCGATCGCCTTCGCCGTCTCCCCGCCCGCCTTCTTGCGGCGGTCGTCGAGCGCGGCGAGCAGCGCGCCGTTCTCCCGGGAGGCGACGGCGAGACGCCCGCGGGCCGCTTCGATCCGCCGCGCCAGCGCCAGCTCTTCCGCATAGGCCTCCGGCGGCAGCGACACCCGCGGATCGGGCGCGACGGTCAGCGGCTGCGTGAGGCTGGCGCCGTCCACCGTCAACACCACGCGATAGGGGCCGGGGGGCGCCCAGACGCCATCGGTAGAGGATGTGCCGTCCTCGTCGGGCTCGGCGGCGGCGACCGCATAGCGCAGCGGCCAGACGAAGCGGTGATGGCCGGCGGCCGTCGCCAGGGCCGCCGCGGGGGGCACCCACTGCGGCGCGATGCTGAGCTTCGCCAGATCGGTCTTCGGCACCACGTCCCGGCTGTCGTAGCGCCGCACCAGGTCGCCCTGGTCGTCGCGGATCTCCAGCGTCACCCGCCGCGCCGCCGTCTTCAGGACGTAGTCGAGGAACGCTCCCGCCGGCGGGTTGGCCGCCGCCGCCTCGTCCTTGGGGAGCGGCGTGCCGGTGAAGCCCGCCGGCCGCATCCGGATCGCCGTCGCCGGCGCGAACAGCCAGACGGCGGCCGCCTCGGCCCGGGCGTCCAGCTGCCGCAGCGGCGTCAGGTCGTCGAGCACCCAGAAGGCGCGGCCATGGGTGGCGATCACCAGATCGTCGCCGTGCACGTCGAGATCGCGCACCGAGGTCACCGGCAGGTTGGCCTGCATCGGCTGCCAGTGGTCGCCGTCGTCGAAGGAGACGTAGACCCCCTTCTCGGTGCCGGCGTAAAGCAGCCCCCGGCGCACCGGGTCCTCGCGCACGGCGTTGACGAACGTGCCGGCGGGGATGCCGGCGGCGATCGCGGTCCAGTGCCGGCCGCCGTCGTGGGTGCGGTAGAGATAGGGGTTGAAGTCGTCCAGCCGGTGGCGGTCGACCGCCGCGTAGGCGCTCTCGGCGTCGAAGTGGGAGGCCTCCACGAGCCCGACCTTGGACCACGGGGTGAGCGCCGGCGGCGTGACGTCGGTCCAGTGCGCCCCCTCGTCCCGCGTGCGCCAGATCTTGCCGTCGTCGGTACCCACCCAGAGATCGTGATCGGCCGTCCGCGAGGGGGCGATGGTGTAGATCACGCCGAGACGGCTCCCCTCCCCCGGCCGGTTCGCCGCCGCCGGCGGATCGAGGTTGGGGGGCACGCCGGGCGCCTCGCGCGTCAGGTCGGGGCTGATCACCGTCCAGCGCTCGCCGCCGTCGTCGGTGCGGAACAGGCGCTGGCGGGCGAAATAGAGCACCTTCGGATCGCGCGGCGAGAAGATCAGCGGCAGCGTCCAGGTCTCGCGGTCGAGATCGGGGTGGGCCAGGGTGGGATCGACCGACCGCGTCTGCCCCGTCCGCAGGTCGAGCTTGTCCACCCGGCCGCCGAAGACGATCTCCGGGTCCTTCGGATCGGGCGCGATCTCGTCGCTCTCGCCGCCGGCCGTGGTCTCGCGGAACTGGGTGATGTCGATGCCGTCGAAGCTGTCGGTCCGGCTGGGGACGCCGGCGGCGCCGGAATCCTGCTGCGAGCCGTAGACCCAGTAGGGAAACCGGGTGTCGGTGATCACGTGGTAGAACTGGCCGGTCGGCTGGTTGTACCAGGAGCTCCAGGTGGCGCCGCCGTCCACCGACACCACCGCCCCCTGATCGACGCCGAGGATGCGCCGCTCCGGGCTCTTCGGATCGATCCAGAGCACGTGATAGTCGTCGCCGCCGGGCGCGCCCTTGATGGGCACGAAGGTCTTGCCGGCGTCCTCCGAGCGGTAGAGCGCCGTGTTGCAGGCGTAGACCACGTCTGGATTCTGCGGCTCGACCGTGATGCCGCCGAAGTACCAGCCGCGCCCCCAGATCCGCTCGTCGCCGCTCGCCCGCGTCCAGGTCGCGCCGGCGTCGTCCGAGCGGTAGAGCCCGCCGGCCTCCGGCACGTCCACCATCGCGTAGACCCGCCGCGGCCGGCTCGGCGCCACGGCGATGCCGATGTGCCCCGGGTGGTCGGGAAGCCCGTGGCCGGCGAGCGCCGTCCAGTGCTCGCCGCCGTCGGTCGACTTGTAGAGGCCGCCGCCGGGACCGTTGGAGGGGGGATAGATGTGCCAGGGGGTGCGCCGGGTCTGCCAGAGCGAGGCGTAGACCACGTCCGGGTTGCCGGGCTCGAAGGCGAGGTCGATGGCGCCGGTGTTCTCGTCCCGGTAGAGCACCTTGCTCCAGCTCCTGCCACCGTCGCGGGAGCGGAAGACGCCGCGCTCGGCGTTCGGGCCGTAGGGGTGCCCCAGGGCCGCCACGAGCACGACGTCCGGATCGCGCGGATCGACCAGGATCTTGCCGATCTGCTGCGTGTCCTCAAGCCCGATGCGGGTCCAGCTCCGGCCGCCGTCGGCCGACTTGTACAGGCCGTCGCCCTGGGCGATGTCCGAGCGCATGTCGGCTTCGCCGCTGCCGGCGTAGATCACATTCGGATTCGAGGGGGCCACCGCCAGGGCGCCGATCGAGCCCACCGGCTGGCCGTCGAAGACCGGCTGCCAGGTGCGCCCGGCGTCGACGGTCTCCCAGACGCCGCCGTTGACGCTGCCGAAGTAGAAGTGCGCGGGCTCGGCCGGGACGCCCTCCACCGCCAGCACCCGGCCGCCGCGGAATGGACCGATCAGGCGCCAGCGCAGGTCCTGGAACTGGGCCGGATCGACGGCGGCCCAGGCGGCGGAGCCGGCCAGGAAGAAGGCAGCGGAAGCCGCGAAAAAGAGGAGGACGGCGAGGCTACGGCATGGACGCATGGGCTCGGGTCTCCCTGGGGCAGGTCGGTCCGGACCATCATAGCCGCATCCCCATGGCGCCGGACGGTACTGGAAGATGCCGGAGATTCCGACGCGTCACAGACATGTCGGCCGACGCGTCCACGGAGACCGCGGACCGGCGTCAAATCCATGCACTTCCCCGGGAGAGCGGCCTGAACGCAGGGCTGGAATCGCTGGCATCTCCCTTGCTCTATTACGAAAACGTCCGCAGCAGCAGAAAAGAATCATGATCGATTCTTCGACCGCGAGTCGAAAGGAGACACCATGTCAGATTCATTGCAAGCCAATGCCGCCAACGCTCAGATCCCTCCGGGCCAGCAGACCGTGGTCACCACGAACGGCAGCGGGACGACGTCCGCTCAGGTGCCGAATTCGGGCAGTATCTGGTTCAGCTATTCCGTCGGCTCGGGCGGCACCAGCCTGACCGTCAATTTCAACGGCCAGACCTTTCCCAACGTTCCGCCCGGAGAATACACGCTGAACAATCTCACCACGCCGTTGAATCTGACGGTGAACGGCAGCGGCAACGCGAAGCTCGCGTGGATCGCGTCCTGAGCCCGCCGCTCCAGCGATAACTGAATGGATTGACGCCAGCCGGGCCACGGTCCGGCTGGCTACCCTGCTACTTGCCCTGATCCATGTCGTTGAGCTCGCGCCGCTCCTGATCCACGCTGTTCATGGCGTCGATCTTCTCCTGATCGGTGCCCTGCATGTTGCGCACCTCTTCCGCGTGCTTCTCGATCTCCGCCGACTTCTCCTCCATCCGCTTCGTCTTCTCGGCGGCCTCGGAGGTGCCGGTCCCCGAAGACGAGGAGCTGCTGGGCATTCGGCAGGCCCCGGCCAGCGGCAGCAGAAGAGCGAGAAGGAACAGCAACGACCCCCTGAACGGACGGCGTGCACGGCTCCCTGGCATGAGCGACCTCCCGGGTTCGACCCGCGTTCGATTGGCTGCCGGCAAGTCTACACCCGCGCCGCGAGCGGGGCCGGGAGAGGTGGTATAGAATTC
>DATBAW010000509.1:0-6484 GCA_036271335.1 Thermoanaerobaculia bacterium | reverse complement strand
GGCACCGGCTGGTCGTAGTAGAAGCCGATCAGCAGGTAGGAGCAGAGCCCCACGCCCTCCCAGCCGACGAACATCACCAGGTAGTTGTTGCCCAGCACCAGCATCAGCATCGCCGACATGAAGAGGTTGAGGTACGCGAAGTAGCGGCGGTACCCCTCCTCGTGCGCCATGTAGCCCGCCGAGTAGACGTGGATCAGGAAGCCGACGAAGGTGACGATGAACAGCATCACCGACGACAACCGGTCGAGCAGGAAGCCGGCCGGGATGGCGAGGGTCCCCGTCGTCCAGGCGTACTTCACCTGTTCGAAGGCGTCGTTCGGGAAGGTGCCGTGCACGTACTCCCAGAGGCAGCCGAGGGCGAGCAGGAGCGAGAGGAGCGGAGCGCCGACGCCGACGGCGGTGACCAGGGCCTTCGGGAACTTCTTCCCCAGGAGGCCGCCACCTAGAAGGCCATTTACTGCGGCGCCCGCCAGCGGCAGGATCGGGATGAGCCAGAGGAGATCGAGCATGGGCGAGCGCTACCCCTGCATCATGTTCAAGCGGTTGACGTCGATGGTGCGCCGCTGGCGGAAGACGGCGATGAAGAGCGCGAGCCCCACCGCGGCCTCGGCGGCGGCGACCGCCATCACGAAGAAGACGATCAGCTGACCGGTGTGCTGGTTCCACTGCCGCGCGTAGGCGACCAGCGTGAGGTTGGCGGCGTTGAGCATCAGCTCGACCGAGAGGAAGATGCTGATGCCGTTGCGCCGCGTCAGCGCGCCGATGGCGCCGATGGCGAACAGCACCGCCGAAAGCAGGAGGTACCAGGAAATGGGAACGCTCATGGACGGGCCTCCCTGGGGAGTACGGCGCCGGCCGGCTGGTCGACGGGGGTGAGATCGTCCTCCATCTGGATCACCTCGCTGCCCGGCTTGCGGGCGGCGACGGTGGCGCCGATCACCGCCACCAGCAGCAGCAGGCCGACGATCTCGAAGGGGAGCAGGTAGTCGGTGAACAGCGCCGCGGCGAGCCCCTTGAGCGAGACCTGATCCTCGGTGAGCGGCAGCGGGTGCGGACCGCCGAGGCGCAGGCCGGCGCTCCGGAAGGCGAGCCAGAACATGCCGAGGAAGAACAGCGAGCCAAGGATCGCCACCCAGAGTTGCACGCCGCGGTCGACGTGCGCCTCGCCCTCCTGCTGCACGTTGAGGAGCATGATCACGAACAGGAAGAGCACCACGATCGCGCCGGCGTAGACCAGGATCTGCAGCGCGCCGAGGAACGGCGCGCCGAGCAGGATGAAGAGCACCGCCATCGACACCAGCGTCAGCACCAGGCTCAGCGTGGCGTAGATCGGGCTCTTGTGGGTCACCACCACGATCGCGGAGCCGAGCGCCACCGCGGCGAAGAGGAGGAAGATCACGGTTTCCATCGTCGGCTTGGGGTTCCTTGGTCTAGAGCCAGCCCGCGAGCGTCATCGCCGCGACCAGGATCAGGTTCACGATGGAGAGCGGCAGCAGCACCTTCCAGCCGAGCCGCATGAGCTGGTCGTAGCGGAAGCGCGGGAAGGTCCAGCGCACCCAGACGAACACGGCCATGGCGATGGCGATCTTGACCACCAGCGTGGTCAGCCCGACGATCGCGCCGAGCCAGCCGGTCAGATGCACGAACGGCAGGCTCCAGCCGCCGAAGAAGAGCGTCGCGCCGAGCGCCGAGAGCGCCGCCATGTTCGAGTACTCGCCCTGAAAGAAGAGGGCGAAGCGCATCGCGCCGTACTCGGTGTGGAAGCCGGCCACCAGCTCGGACTCCGCCTCCGGCAGGTCGAACGGCAGCCGGTTGGTCTCGGCGAAGGCGGAGATCAGGAACACCAGGCAGCCGATGATCTGCGGGAAGCAGTTCCAGATGTGGTGCGTCTGCTGGTAGGCGACGACGTCCGACAGCCGGAAGCTGTTCACCGGGATCAGCACCGCCAGCACCGAGATCGTCAGCGCCAGCTCGTAGCTGATCAGCTGCGCCGAGGCGCGGATCGAGCCGAGCAGCGAGAACTTGTTGTTCGAGGCGTAGCCGGCCATCACCAGCGAATAGACGCCGAGGCTGGAGATCGCCAGGAAGAGGAGCACCCCGGTGTCGACGTTGGTCACCACCAGCGGGATCGTGCGTCCGAACACCGTCAGGTCGGGGCCGAAGGGGAGCACCACCAGCGTGGTGAACGCCGGCATCAGCGCCAGCACCGGCGCCAGCAGGTAGAGCGGCTTGTCCGCCAGCGCCGGCGTGACGTCCTCCTTGAACATGAACTTCAAGGCGTCCGCGAGCGGCTGGAAGAGGCCGAAGGGACCGACCCGGTTCGGCCCCGGGCGGTCCTGGATCAGGCCGGCGCCTCGCCGCTCGATCCAGACCATCACCGGCGCGATGTTGATGAACAGGCCGAACATCACCGCGTACTTCACGAGCATGGCGATCACGTCGGGGTTCACGCGGTGGTCTCCGTGCTGGTCTCGACGGCCTGGTCGGACAGGCGGTGCGGCGCGCCGGGAACGTTGAGGGTGGCGCCGGTCGCCGGCAGGTCGTGCCAGTTGAGTCCCGCGAAGGCCGGCAGCTCGCCGGCCAGCCGGTCGAACACCTTGCCCGGCGACGGGCTGTTCGCCGGCGTGCCCCAGGCGGCGTCGAAGCGCGACAGGAGATCGCCGAGCGCCTCCACCGTCGAGCGGGTCTGACCCGGCGCCGCGAAGGCGCGCTCGAAGCGCTGCAGGCGCCACTCGACGTTGACGAACGTGCCGTCCTTCTCGCCGTGATGGGGGACCGGCAGGGCGATGTCCGCGGCCTGTGCCAGCGGCGAATCGGCCCAGCCGAAGACCACCAGCGTCTTGGCCTGCCGGAGCCTGGCGACCGTCTCCGCCGAATAGGCGCCCTGGCCGAAGTCGCTGTCGCAGACCACCAGCACCTCGCAGCTTGCCGCGGCGTCGCCCTGGAGCAGATCCTCGGCGTTGCCGTCGAGACCCGCGAGCTCCGCGCCGCGCCGGTTCGGCGCCGCCTCCCGGCCGGTGATCGGCGGCCGCTCGAAGCGGGGGATGGTCCATTCGGTCCCCATGTCGACCGCTACCCCGCGCGAGCCCGCGCCGGCGGCGTCCGCCACCTTGCCGAAGAGGTAGGCCTCCTCGCAGGTCAGGAAGCCGGAGCCGAGGAAAGCGGACTTGGCGCCGGCGTCCACCAGCCGCCGGTGGAGGGTGTCGAGCGCGTCCTTCCAGCTCCCCGGCTTGCCGCCCACGCGCGGGCTGGCCAGCCGCGGCGTCGTCTTGTAGCGCTCGAAGCTGGCGCGGCCGAAGTCGCACATCCAGTAGTCGTTGACCTCGACGTTGTAGCGCGGCTTGTAGCGCTTGATGTCGCCGCGCCGGTTCTCCATCGTGATGTTGCAACCCACCTCGCAGCCGGTGCAGATCGACGGCTTCTTGTCGAGATACCAGACGCGCTCGGCGAAGCGGAAGCGGGTCGAGGTCAGCGCGCCCACCGGGCAGACGTCCACCACGCAGGTGGCGAGCGGGTTGCTCAGCTCCTTGCCGGGGAAGGTGCCGATCTCGGCGCGGGCGCCGCGGTTGAAGAAGCCGAGCTCCGCCGTCCCCGCGATCTCCTCGGTGAAACGGACGCAGCGGGTGCACTGGATGCAGCGGTTCATGTTGAGGACGACGTTGGCGCCGAGCGGGATGCGCTCGCGGCCCGGATACGTCCGCTTGTCCTCGTACTGGAAGCGCGAGTAGGACACGCCGTGCTTGAACGAGTAGTCCTGCAGACCGCACTCGCCCGCCTGATCGCAGATCGGGCAGTCGAGGGGGTGGTTGATGAGGAAGAACTCCATCATCCCCTTCTGCGCCTCCTCGACCTCGGGCACGTCGGTGCGCACCACCATGCCGTCCTTCATCACCTGGGTGGAGCAGCCGGCCTGGAGCTTCGGCATGCCGTCGATCTTCACCAGGCACATGCGGCACTGGCCGACGACCGACAGCCGCGGGTGATAGCAGTAGTGGGGGATCTGCACGCCCGCCTGGATGGCGGCGTCGACCAGGGTGGTCCCGGCCTTCACCTCCACGGTGCGGTCGTTGATCGTTACCTTGGGCACTCGCTACGCTCCATTCTCTAAACTAATTCTCGAAATAGCGCCGGTGGGGGAACGGGCACGCCCGGTCCTTGATGTGCTGGTCGATCTCGTCCTGGAACCCCTTGACGAGAGACTGCACCGGCCCGATCGCCGCGTCGCCCAGCGCGCACAGGGAGTTGCCGCCGATGTGCGAGCAGACCGAGAGGAGGATCTGCGAATCGCGCTCCGTCCCCTCGCCGTGCTCGATCCGCTTGAGCATCAGCTCCATCCAGTTCGTCCCCTCGCGGCAGGGCGTGCACTGCCCGCACGACTCGTGGTTGAAGAACTTCGCCAGGCGCGCCACCGACCGCACCATGCAGGTCGTGTCGTCCATCACGATCACCGCCGCCGACCCCAGCATCGAGCCCGCCTTGGCCACCGTGTCGAAGTCCATCTTGATGTCGATCTGATCGGCCTTGAGGATCGGCGCCGACGCGCCGCCGGGGATGAACGCCTTCAGCGGCCGCCCCTTCAGCATGCCGCCGCACCCCTCGAGCATCTCGCGGAAGGTGACGCCGATCGGGTACTCGTAGGTGCCCGGGCGCTCGACGTGGCCGGAAATGGCGTAGAGCTTGGGGCCGGTGTTCTTCTCGTCGGTGCCGATCGCCTTGAACCAGTCGGCGCCGCGCACCATGATGTGCGGCACGTTGGCCAGCGTCTCGACGTTGTTGATCACCGTCGGGCAGCCGAAGGCGCCGACCACCGCCGGGAAGGGGGGCTTGACGCGCGGCTGGCCGCGCTTCCCCTCCAGCGACTCGAGCATCCCCGTCTCCTCGCCGCAGATGTAGGCGCCGGCGCCGCGGTGGATGTACATGTTCAGCTTGAACCCCGAGCCCATCACGTTGTCGCCGAGCAGGCCGTTGTCGTAGGCCTCCTTGAGCGCCCGCTCGAGGATCTCGATCGACTTGGTGTACTCGCCGCGGATGTAGATGTAGCAGGTGGCCGCCTGCACCGCCCAGCAGCAGATGGCGCACCCCTCGATCAGCTGGTGCGGGTCGTACTCCATCAGCAGGCGGTCCTTGAAGGTGCCCGGCTCGGACTCGTCGGCGTTGCAGACCAGATACTTCGGCTTGTCCTTCCCCTTGGGGATGAAGCTCCACTTCAGACCGGCGGAGAAGCCGGCGCCGCCGCGGCCGCGCAGGCCCGACTTCTTGACCTCGTCGATCACCGCGTCCGGTTCCATCTTGAGCGCCTTGGCGAGGCCGTCGTAGCCGCCGTTGTCGCGGTACCCCTTGACGGTCAGCGCCTCGGGGCGGCCGACGTTGCGGGTAAGGACCTTCTCGAAAGCAGGCATCAGTTCGATCCCTTCAAGCTTGATCCCCTCAAGCGCTTCACTTCAGCTCCTTGACGATCTGCTTCGTCCGGTTGGGGGTGAGATTCTCGTGGTACTCCTCGTCGATCATCATCATCGGCGCCGTGTCGCAGGAGCCGAGGCACTCGAAGTGGATGTAGGAGCAGCGGCCGTCCGGCGTCACCTCGTCCTCGCCGACGCCGAGCTCCTGCTGCAGCGCCTCCATGATCTCGTCCGACCCGCGGAGCTGGCAGGAGAGGTTGGTGCACACGCGGATGCGGTGCCGGCCCACCGGCTTCTGGTGGTAGAGGTCGTAGAAGGTGACCACGCCGAAGACCTTGGCGATCGGCAGGTCGAGCTCGGCGGCCACCGCCGCGATGGCCTCGTCCGGCAGCCAGCCCTCCCACTCGCGCTGGGCGATGTGGAGGGCCGGCAGGGTCAGGGCCTCGGCGGTGGGATAGCGCTTGCGCAGCTCGGTGATCTCGGCCACCGCGGCGGGCGACAGGCCGCGGCCTTGCGGTGGCGGAGCGGACGGCGTGGAGGCCGGCTCGTGGACGCTCAAAGTTGCACCCTCACAGGCCGGCGGTCGCGCGCCGGCAGAGAGAGGTCGAGGCCGCCCTTGAGCCACACATAGGCGTACCCGACCAGGATCAGAGCGATGAAGACCATCACGGCCCCGAAGAGCTGCCAACCGCCGTCGCGCAGGATCAGCGCCCAGGGGTAGAGGAAGGCGGCCTCCAGGTCGAACACGATGAAGTCGATCGCCACCAGGAAGAAGGCGATGGAGATGCGCTTGTGGGACACGTCCATCAACGGCATGCCCGACTCGAAGGTCGACAGCTTGACGAGACCGCCGCGCTGGTTGCCCACGAGCGTGCTCAGCAGATGGGAGGCGATGAGGATGATGGCCCCCAGCGCGATCGAGACTCCCAACGCCAGCAGGACTGGGAAGTACTGCTCCGGCAAGGGACTTACCTCCAGTTAGGTCAGGGCACGGAACGAGCCGGTCCCCCCGGCAGAAGCCATCTTTTCGGGACCGGCGCCGCGCTCGTGAAGGATGTCACAAGCTCTCGCCGGAGACAAGCGTG
>DATBAW010000508.1:0-3618 GCA_036271335.1 Thermoanaerobaculia bacterium | reverse complement strand
TTGTCGTTGATGTAGAAGTTGCCGGAGCTGTGACGGAACGCCTTTGACAGATGCTCGACCGCCTTGCGGTCGTCGGCGAAGATGGCGCCGGTCAGCGCGTAGGGGCTGGTCGAGTCCACCAGCTTCAGGGTGGCCTCGATCTCGGCGTCGTCATAGACAAAGACCGTCACCACCGGGCCGAAGATCTCCTCCTGCATCAGCTTGAAGCGGGGATTGGTGGTCAGCACCACGGTCGGCTCGACGAAGTATCCCTTCGACTTGTCCCCCTTGCCGCCGGCCAGGATCTCGGCGTCGCCCGAATTCTTGGCGTGGTCGATGTAGCGCATGATGCGGTCGAAGGAGATCTCGTCGATAACCGCCGACATGAAGTTCCGGAAGTCCTCGGGCGAGCCCATCTTGATCGTCTTGATCTCGTCGAGCAGCCGCTCGCGGACGTCGTCCCAGAGCGAGCGCGGGACGTAGACTCGCGATCCCGCCGAGCACTTCTGCCCCTGGTATTCGAAGCCGCCGCGGACGATCGCCGCCACCAGCGTCTCGACGTTCGCCGAGGGGTGGGCGAAGACGAAGTTCTTCCCTCCAGTCTCCCCCACGATCCGCGGGTAGGAGCGGTACTTGGGAAGGTTCTCCGCCATCAGCTTCCACATCCCCTGGAAGACCGGCGTCGAGCCGGTGAAGTGGAGGCCCGCGAAATCGGGGTGGGACATCGCCGGATCGCCTACCTTGGCCGCCCGGCCGGGGATGAAGTTGATCACGCCGTCCGGCAGCCCGGCGGCCTGGAGCGCCTTCATCACGTAGTAGTTCGAGAGGATGGCGGTCGAGGCCGGCTTCCAGAGCACGGTGTTGCCCATCAGCGCCGGCGCGGTCGGCAGGTTGCCGCCGATCGCCGTGAAGTTGAACGGCGAGACGGCGAACACGAACCCTTCGAGCGCCCGGTACTCGACGCGGTTCCAGATCCCCGGGTGCGACCAGGGCTGCTCGCTGTAGAGCGTCCGCATGAAGTAGGGGTTGAAGCGCCAGAAGTCGATCAGCTCGCAGGCGGAGTCGATCTCGGCCTGGAACGCCGTCTTCGACTGTCCGTGCATGGTGGCGGCGTTGATGGTGTCGCGCCAGGGGCCGGCGAGCAGGTCGGCGGCGCGCAGCAGCAGCGACGCCCGCTCCTCCCAAGGCGTCTCGCTCCAATCCTTCCAGGCCGCCTTGGCCGCGGCGGCCGCCGCCTCGACCTCCGGGGTGCCGGCGTTGTGGAAGGTGGCGAGCACGTGGCCGTGATCGTGCGGGCAGACGGCCTTGTCGATGTCGCCGGTGCGCACTTCCTTGCCGCCGATGATCAGCGGGATCTCGATCTGCTCGGACCCCATGGAGTGCAGGCGTGCTTTCAGGGACTTCTTTTCCGGGGATCCCGGAGCGTACGACCGCACCGGCTCGTTGACCGGCACGGCGAGGGGGAGAATCGCGTTGGACATGCGCGCTGGCTCCTTCGAAAAGTGGAAAGGCCGTGAGGACCGGCCGTGGAGGTTCAGTTCAGAGTCGCCTCGTCCGAAGCGAGACCTGGAGGATGGTATCCGCTAGACCCTACCGGTGCAACGCGCCCATCCCTCCCTGGGACCGCCGGCGTCCCGCCGGCACTTACTAGTTTTTGGTTAGAGCCGGCGGGACGCCGGCGGTCCCAGGAAAAAGCCCCTACTTTTGCAGGGCGGCCCAGGCGAAGAGGACGAAACCGCCGATCATCAGCAGGCCACCGATCGGCGTCACCGCGCCGAGCCAGCGCGGGCCGCCGAGGGCGAGACCGAAGACGGTGCCGCTGAAGAGGGCGCTTCCCAGCAGCAGGCACCACCCCGCCCCGTCGATCCCGCGCCGCAGGCCGTGCAGCCGTCCGAGCCCCACCAGCACCAGGGCGAAGCTGCCGTACATGAGATAGCGGGCCGCCGTCTCCCAGAGCTGCAACTCGTGCGCCTCGAGGCGAGCCGCGAGAGTGTGCGCCCCAAAGGCCCCGGCGATGATGGCAAGGGCGCCGCCGAGGGCGCCGAGGAAGATCCAGTTCATGAGACCGCCTCCTTTGTACTGCACCTGTACTGCACTTTGCAGTTCATGTCATCATGACGCGGGGGAAGTCTATGCGACGAATGATGGTCAAGCTGGATCCTCAACTGGCCGACGAACTCGCGGACAGCGCCGCTGACGCTCAGGAAAGCATGGACCAGACCGTCAATCGATTGCTGAGGCTGGCCATCCAGGTGGAGGGCCAGGACCTGCACGGCCCACGTCGGCCTGAAGAAGGCAAAGCGACTCCGCGGCTGAGCTGGCATATCGTGCAAGGGGGAGCGCCGGCCCCCGGCTTTGATCCCGCCGACAGGAACTACCTGGACCTGCTCGCAGAAGACTCTTGATCCTCATCGATACCAACATCCTCGTCTATGCCACGGTACCGGGCTTCGACGAGCATGACCGTGCTCAGGCCGTGCTGGAAGGAATTAGACGCGGCGAGGCGAAATACTGCATCACCTGGATGAACGTCTTCGAGTACCTCAGGGTGGTCACGCATCCGAAGCTCGTCCGGCCCCTTCCTCTTCCTTTGGCTCAAGCGATCGAGAATGTTCAAGGCCTGTTGGCACAACCCGGTATCTCCCGGATCGATTCCGGCCCTCGCCATCTGGAAAATTTCGAGGAGATCTGCCTCCAGGCGGCTCCCGTGACAGGGAACTTCGTTCATGACTGCCGGCTCGCCGCCATCATGCGCGACAACGGAGTCGACCGGATCCTGACCCGCGATTCCGGTTTTTATAGGATTCCCGGGATCGACGTCATCAATCCCTTTCTCTGATCCTGGTCTCGCCGCCAGCGGCTCAGTTCCTCCAATCTCTCAATGCGCCAAGCCCCAGCCGGGCATAAATGCCCGGGCTACGTCTCAAAGAAAAGCCGGGTGAACCCGGCTCCTGAATTGGAAATCCAACCGGGGAGCCGGCTTCAGCCGGCTTTTCGGTTTCAGGGTAGCCCGGGTATTGATGCCTGGCCGGGGAGGCTGCTCGCCCCGCCCTACCCCACCTCGCTGAGCTTCCGCACCGAGACGATCTTCTCGCGCGGGATCATCAGATGGTCGTGCTTCTTCCAGAAACCGAGCTGGGAGACGCGGCGGACGTACTCCTCCTTGGAGCGGCCCCCCTCGCCGTCGAGATGGACATCGGCCTCGAAGAGGAAGATGCCGCGGTCGTCCTCGTCGTTGCACCGGCCCACGAAGATCTCGGGGCCGGTGGTGTCGACGATCACGGTGATGCCGTGCAGCTCGCCGCGGTTCTGGTGGAAGGTGCCCATCTAGGAAGCCGCGACCGCGCAGTGCTCGTCGAAGACCTGCGCAAGGTCGCCGGCCACGGCCTGGGCGTTCCGCCCCTCGA
Organism: Thermoanaerobaculia bacterium; assembly: GCA_036271335.1. GTDB lineage: Bacteria > Acidobacteriota > Thermoanaerobaculia > Multivoradales > UBA5704 > DATARR01. The sequence goes on along the minus strand of DATBAW010000508.1, from coordinate 232 downwards.
TACGGTGACGGGGGATGAAGTAGACCAGCTCGCCGTCCTTGAAGAAGGCGATCGACGGGCTGCTCGGCGGGATGTCGGCGATGTAGGCCCTGGCCTTGGCGGTGGCCTCGAGGTCCTGTCCCGCGAACACCGAGGCGACGCGGTCGGGGCGGCGCTCGCCCTCGAGGGCCAGGCGCACTCCGGGGCGCGCCATGCCGGCGGCGCAGCCGCACACCGAATTGACGACCAGCAT
>DATBAW010000507.1:0-14103 GCA_036271335.1 Thermoanaerobaculia bacterium | reverse complement strand
CTGCAGGCGGGCGACGAGGACCTGGCCGTGGTGAGCTTCGGCGAGCTGGCCGGCAAGCACCTGGTCGTCGAGGAGAAGATGGACGGCGCCAACTGCGGTATCAGCTTCGACCCGGGGGGACGGCTGAGGTTGCAGAGCCGCGGCCACTTCCTCACGGGCGGCCCCCGGGAACGGCAGTTCCACCAGCTCAAGGCCTGGGCGAGCCGCTTTACCGCCGAGCTGTGGGAGCTGCTCGGCGACCGCTACGTGCTGTATGGGGAGTGGTGCTACGCCAAGCACACCATCTTCTATAACGATCTGCCGAGCTATCTGCTGGAGTTCGATCTCTACGACACCCGCGAGGGGATCTTCCTGTCGACCGCGCGCCGGATGAGCCTGCTGCGCCACGCGCCGTTCATCGTTTCGGTGCACGTCCTGCACGCCGGACCGCTGCCGTCGCTCGCCGCTCTCCAGGCGCTCGTCGGGCCGTCCCGCTTCATCGCGCCGGGCTCCCGCCAGCAGCTGTGGGACGCCGCCCTCGCCCAGGGTCTCGATCCCGGACGGACCCTGCGCGAGACCGACCCGAGCGACTCGATGGAAGGGTTGTACATCAAGACGGAAGACGCGGACGCCGTGACCGGACGCTGCAAATACGTCCGCTCGCGATTCCTGCAGACGGTCCTCGATTCCGAGAGCCACTGGCTCGACCGGCCGCTCCTGCCGAACCGGCTCCGCGAGGGGATCTCTCTATGGTGACAGCGCTCGACGATCTCGGGTGGACGGTGCCATGCTGTCCCGAGCCGCCCGAGTGGCGGATCGATTGGCCGGCGATCCTCGCCGCGTACCCGCTGTTGGCGACGCTCGCCGGTGTGCCGCAGGAGCCCGCCTATCACGCCGAGGGAGACGTGCTGATCCACACCCGGTCCGTCGCCGAGGCGCTGGCTGCGATGCCGGCCTGGCGTGCCCTTCCCTCACCCGTCCGGCCGGCGCTGTTCGCCTCCGCGCTGCTCCACGACATCGGCAAGCCGCGGTGCACTCAGGTCCAGCCGGATGGCCGGATCTCCTCTCCGGGCCACGCCCGGGCCGGCGCGACGATCGCGCGGCAACTGCTCTGGCGTCAGGACGAGTGGGGAAGTGCCGTGCCGTTCACGGCGCGGGAGTCGGTCACCGCCCTGGTGCGGCTGCACGGCCTGCCGATCTGGTTCCTCGACAAGGAGGATCCCGACCGCGCCCTCTTCACCGCCAGCTATCGCGCGCCGCTCGACCAGGTGTCGCTGCTCGCGGAAGCCGACGCCCGCGGGCGCATCTGCGCCGATCAGGACGAGCTGCTGGCGCGGATCGATCTCTTCCGCGAGACCTGCCGTTCCCTCGGCTGCCTCGACCGGCCGCGCGCCTTTCCCAGCGACCACGGCCGTGTCCGCTACTTCCGCGGCTTGCAGCAGGAGCCTGGCTACGAGCCCTGGGACGACACCTGGGGCGAGGTCGTGCTGCTCGCCGGCTTGCCCGGGGCGGGCAAAGATCACTGGCTGCGGGAGAGCCTGCCGGACCTTCCCGTCATCTCGCTCGACGCCATCCGGCGGGAGCGGGGGATCGGGCCGGACAAGCCCCAGGGTCCCGTGGTGCGGGCCGCCAAGGATCAGGCCCGAGAGTGGCTGCGCCGCCGCCAGCCCTTCGCATGGAACGCGACCAACCTGACCCGCCATCTGCGCGACCCGCTGATCGACCTCTTCCTCGGTTACGGTGCCCGCGTCCGCGTCGTCTATGTCGATGCTCCACTCGGCGTCGTGCTCCAGCGCAACCGCGCCCGCCCGTCGCCCGTGCCCGAGGGTGTCATCCTCCGCCTGGCCGCCAAGCTGGAGCTCCCGGATCTGACGGAAGCCCACCACGTCGAGTATTTCGCGCCGGACCTTGCACCCGGTCCTGCAGCACCACTGTGACCTTGTCGCGGATTGGCCCTGGGATTACAAGTCGTTTACAATTGGAGCCGTAGAGCCGGTCGTCGTACCAGCCGGTCATCCAGACGGACTGATCCGTCGCTCACGATGAAAGGAACAAAGGCATGAAGACTCGGAACCGCATCGTCGTCGCCTGTCTCCTCTGCGTCGTCCTCCTCTCCGGCTTCGTCCTCGGGCGCGCCAGCGCCGATCAGCCGCACATGCAGGCCGCGCTCGAGCACCTGCGCCTCGCCAAGGGCGAGCTCGAGAAAGCGGACGTCGACAAGGGGGGCCACCGTCTGAAGGCGATGGGCCTCGTGAACGACGCCATCGCCCAGGTCGAGAAGGGCGTCGAGTTCGACCGGCATCACTAAGCGTCCGTCCGCAGGGGGCGGTCCCCGGAGCTGATGGAGACCGCCCCATCCATGGCCCTTCAATCGACGCGAACCACCCCCCGCCGCACCATTTCCCGCACCGCGCCCAGCGCCGCCTCGGACGAGATGCGATGCGGGTCGTTGTCCAGGTCGTCGTAGAGCGCCCAGCAGGAGGAGCTCCGCGGGTGCGAGGGGACCAGCCTCTCGCGCTGCGCGAAGTAGAGCGCCGGCGCGCCCAGGGCGGCGGCGAAGTGGATCGCCGCGCCGTCGTTGGCGACCAGCAGGCGGGCCCGGGTCAGCAGGGCGGCGAAGATCTCCAGTACATCCTGGCGCGCCCGCACGGCGGGGTGTGCGGCGGCGGCGGCGATCTGTTGCAGCAGCGGGGCCTCCCCGGCGCTCCCCTCGACCAGCACCGTGAGCCCGAGCTCGCCGGCGAGGGTCGCGGCCAGCCTGGCGAAGCGCGCCGCGGGCCAGCGTGGCGAGGCTTCGCCGCCCGGAGCCAGCAGGGCGAACGGACGATCGCCGATCCCCTGTTCCGCCAGGATCTCGTCCACCCGCCACTGGGCCGTCGGGGAGACCTGGAGCGCCAGGGCGTCGTCCTCCGTCCTCGCGGAGCCGGCGGGGAGCAGGGGATCGAGGGCATGGAGCAGGAACTGCGGGCTGGACAGCGTCCCCCGGAAGAGCCACCCCTCGTGGGTGACCAGATCCCAAGGCCGGCCGGTGTCGAGGGAGGCGTTGTGGTATTCGAGGTTGACGCGCCGCGGCACGCCGGCTGTGGCCATCGCCTGGGCCAGCCAGCGGCTCTCGCGGTGCCGGGCGAAAGCGAAGAGGGCGGTGTCGAAGCTGGCGCCAGCGAGGGCGTCCAGCACCCTCCGCCGCCCCGCTTCGCCCTCCCGCGGGTGATAGGGGACGAGCTCGGTGATGTAGGGGTTCCGCGCCAGCACCCGCGAGGCGACCGGCGGCACCACCAGGGTGATGAGAGGGCGGAAGAAGAGGGTGTGGAGGGCGCGTAGCAGCGGCGTCAGCCAGAGGGCGTCGCCGCTCTGGAAGCGGGACTGATGGATCAGGAAGCGGTGCGCGGCGGCCCGCGGGAGGAGCGGCGGGGGGGCGTCCTCCGCCACCCGCCAGAGCGGTGTCTCGCGATAGAGCGCGGCGAGGAACCGTTCCGCCGCCGCGGCGCATTCGGGGGAATCGCAGCCGGGGGTCCGGAAGCCGAGCGGAGCCGAGTGGACGGCCCCCGCCACCACCCGCCGCCAGCCGGCCGGCGGCGCCAGCACCAGGGCCGGCGCTCCCGGCTCCGGCCGGCGGGCGAGGCGGCGGAAGTCGGCGGCGAGCTCCCCCCGGCCGCTGCGTCCGGCCAGCCGCGTCACCCGGTGGGCGGGGAGCAGCGCGAAGGGCGCGTCGTCGCGGAGCGACGAGCGCAAATGGAGGTGGAGCACCAGGGCCGGCGCCCATTCCCGGAGGGAAGCGAGGAGGCGATAGAGCGCCTCGTACTCCAGGACGTGATGGATCGGCCGCAGGCAGAGGACGTCGAGCTGGCCCTTCCGGGGGAGATCGGCCAGGCCGGCGAGCGGATCCCGCCCGCCGATCGGGCCCGAGGGGGCGTCGAACGAGCCGGCCGGAAGCGATACCTGCGGGTAGCGCGCTGCTGCGAGATCTCTGGGGGTCACAGGGGAGAGTCTACGCCTCGGACCCGCCGGCCGGTCGGCGTGCGGGCCGATTGTTTCAAGATTTCAGTGTCTGAGCACACCGTGTACCCGAAACCCCGGCAGGTGTATAGTCGTCTAGGAAAGTCTTAAAAACTTCATGCGGCCGGTCCGCGAGGAATAGGCCTTTACATCCTTTCAAGGAGGTACGGAGACATGAACAAATTCCTGGCCGGCCTTTTGCTCCTCCTCGCCTTCAGCCTGCCGGCGTCCGGCCAGACGCCGGCCGCCGGTTCGCTGAGCATCCCGATCTCTCTCTCGGGCCTCCTCGGCGGTCTCCTCGGCACCATCACGGGTCAGCTCAACGTGAGCTTCGAGAGCGTCGACGGGCTGACCTCCAGCCATCTCGGCGCCGCCACGCAGCTGATCTCCCTGTTGGATACGCTCCTCTCCGGCCGCGTGTCGGCGGCCCTTTCCCTCCTCTCCGGGTTCCCGGTGCTGGCGCGGATCGAGCCCACGCCCGCCGGCGGCCTCGCCTTCACCGGCGTGACCACCGTCGAGATGGTCACCGCCAGCATTCCGCTCCTCTCGGGCTCCCCGCGCCTCTTCACCGCGCCGGTGGGCGGCGGCACCTTCCAGGACATCACGACGGCTCTGGTGAGCTCCGGCTCCGGCGCGAACCGCAACTACCGTGTCCAGGGGACGTCGGGCGGGTTCTCCGAGTTCATCGTCGTCCTCGACACCACGCCGGTGGACACGGTCATCGGCTCGAAGATGGACCGGCTGGACTCGATCCTGACGGCCAACTCCGGCGCGATGCCCACGGGAGTCCAGAGCGACCTCGCGGCCCAGCTGGCGACCGTCCGCTCCCATTCCGCCGCCGGCAGCGAGACGACCGCGCTCTCGGACCTCGACACGTTCATCGCCTCGGTCCGGTCGCACGCTGGCACGGACATCCCCAACCTCTGGCGCTCGGCCCGCGACGTGACGAACGTGGCCGGCCAGCTGATCGCGGCGGCGCAGACGCTGCAGTTCAGCCTCCATCAGCGGCAGGGGTCCTAGCCTCCGGGCGGCCGGGAAGGACGCGAGAGTCTTGGACGTTTCCAGGGATACCGGCGGCGTACGGCGGCTGGGCGCCGGCTCCCTGCTCGCCGGGCGCTACCGGATCCTCGATCTGTTGGGCGTGGGCGGGATGGGCATGGTCTACCGGGCGGAGGACCTGCAGCTCGGCCTGACCGTGGCGGTCAAGGTCCTGCGCCCCGAGCTGGCACGGGACGGATTCTGGGCCGGCCGGTTCAAGCAGGAGCTTCTCCTGGCGCGGCAGGTGAGCCACGTCAACGTCGTACGGATCCACGACATCGGCGGTGACGGCGATCTCGCCTTCCTCACCATGGACTACGTCCCCGGCCGCTCCCTCGGCGAGTTGCTCGCCGAGGAGACGCGGCTGACCCCGGAACGGGCGGTCGAGATCGCCCGCCAGATCGCCCTGGCGCTGGAGGCGGCCCACCGGGCCGGCATCGTCCATCGCGACATCAAGCCCAGGAACGTCCTGGTCGACGAGAGCGGGGGGAAAGTCCGTGCCGCCCTCACCGATTTCGGGATCGCCCGTTCGCTCTCCGGCTCCGGGCTGACGCGGCCGGGCACCGTCGTCGGCACCCTCGGCTATCTCTCCCCGGAGCAGGCTCGGGGGGAAGCCCTGGACGGCCGTTCCGACCTCTACTCCCTCGGCATCCTGCTCTACGAGATGCTGACCGGCCAGCTCCCCTTCGCGGGTGCCACCGAGCTGGAGAGGCTGGCCCAGGGGATGAGCGGGGCCTCTCCCAGTCTGCACTGGCCGGACGACGTGACGCCGCGGCTGCGCGCCGTCGTGCAACGGCTGCTGGCCGTCCAGCCGGCGCGGCGGGCGCAGAGCGCGGGCGAGCTGGTCCGGGAGCTCGGGCTGGTTTATCAGCCGCCCGCCAGCCGGACCTGGCGGAGGCTCGCCGTGGGGGCGGCCTGCTTGCTGATCGTCGCCGGCCTGGTCCTGGTCTTCCGCGACCGGGCGCCCTGGGCGCGGCATCCCGCGAGCGCCGTAGGTAAAGCCAGGGTGGTCGCGGCGCCGCGGAACGCCGTGGCGCTCCTCCCCTTCGCCGACGAAACGGGGCGCCGGGACCTCGGATGGGTGGCGTCCGGGATGCCGGAGATGCTCGCCACTGCCCTGGCCGAAAGCCCGGGGCTACGGGTGCTCGACAGCCCTCGCGTGTTCCAGACGCTGGAAGACCTGAAGCTGCCACGCGGTCCGCTGCCGGACGCCGACGCCCGCCGCCTCGCGGGCCTGCTGGACGCCGACCATCTGATCAGCGGCCGGGTCTATGCCGGGGAGGGGCGGCTGCGGATCGACCTCTCCCTGCTGGCCATGAGCCCGCCCGGTGTGGCGCCGGCCACGCTCCACGTCGAGGCGGGGGAGAGGGAAGCCTTCCGTCTGGTCGAGCAGCTCGCCGGGATCCTCTGGCGGCGGCTGGCGGTGTCCGCGCCCGCCTCGGCGGAGCTGGCGCCGAGCCGTTCGCCGGTGGCGCTGGCGGAATACTCGCGGGGGGTGGCCAGCCTGCGGCGCGGCAATGCGCTGGAGGCCGTGCCGGCGCTGGAGGAGGCGGTGAGGGCGGACCCGCGGTGCACGGTGGCCTGGATCCAGCTCGCCAACGCGCGGCAGGCGCTGGGGCGCGCCGAGCCGGCGCGCGACGCGGCCCGGCAGGCGGTCGAGACCCTGGGGGCCGGGGAGAGCCGCGCCGCCTACGAGGCGCATGCCGTCGAGGCGCGGCTGCTCGGCCGGCCGGATCGCGCCCAGGAGATCCTCACCCGCCTCCTCGCCCGCTATCCCGACGACGTGGAGGCGCGGACCGAGCTGGCGGAGGCATTCGGCGAGCAGGGGAGCCTCGACCGCGCGATCCCGGCGTTGCAGGAAGTGGTGCGCCAGGCGCCGCACCATCCGCGGGCCTGGTACCTGCTCGGCCGGTACTCGATCGTCGCCGGCGACGCGCGGCACGCCGTGGACGAATACCTGGTGCGGGCGCTGGTGGTGCAGAACGAGCTCGGCAGCGAGCAGGGGCGCGCCGACGTGCTGAACGCCTTCGGGGTGGGCTACCGGGACCTCGGTGAGATGAGCCGGGCGATCGAGAGCTACGAGGCCGCGGCCGCCATCCGCCAGCGCATCGGCGACGAACGGGGGTATGCGATGACCCTGCGCAATCTCGCCGACCTCCAGATGATGCACGGCGAGCAGGCGGTGGCCCAGGCAAGGCTGGAGAAAGCCCTGGCGATCCTGCAGCGGCTGGGCGATCAGGCCGGCCTCGCCGACCTCTACAACGATTTCGGGGCGCTCGCCGAGCAGCGCGGAGATTACGCGGAGGCCTTGCAGCGCTACCAGCAGGCGCTGCGCGCCCGGCGCCACCTGGGCAACGACCTCGCCCTCGCCGAGAGCTTCGGCAACGTGGGCTTCGCCTGTTTCCTGCTGGGGCGCTACGACGACGCCCTGGTCTACTGGCGGCAGGGGCTCGACCTCGCCCACAAGAGCGGCGACCCGAACGGCGAGATGCTGGCGACGCAGAACCTCGGCCAGCTGGAGCTGGCGCGCGGCGAGTGGGACGAGGCGGTCAAGTCCTTCCTCGCCGCGCTCGCCACCGGCCGGGAGATCGGCAGGAAGGAGGCGATCCCGGTCTCGCTCCTGAACCTCGGGCGGCTGGCGCAGTACCAGGGCCGGCCGGGGGCCGCGCTGGCGTCCTACGAGGAGGCTTTGAAGCTGGTGGGCGATCTCGGCGACCGGCAGGGGATGGCCGAGATCGATCTGGCCGCGGCCGAGACCGCGCTCGAGCTGGGGATGACGGACGCCGCCGGCGACCGCCTGCGGACCGCCGGCGACATCCTGGCCGGCCAGCGGAACCGGGAGCAGCAGGCCGAGCTCGACCGGCTGCGCGGCGAGCTGCTGGCGCTCCGCGGTGAGCGCCCGGCGGCGGCCACGGCGCTGCGCCGGGCGGTGGCCGAAGCCCGCGAGAGTCACAGCGTGGCCGTGATCCTCGCGGCCCAGCTCTCGGCCGCCGGTCTGGCCGGCCCGCCGCGGGCCGCTCTCGCGGAATGGGAAGCCCTGCGCGCGCAGGCCGACGAGCTCGGCAACGCCCGCTTGCGGCTGCGCGCCGCCGAGGGCGTGGCACGGGCGGCGCTCGCCGCCGGCGATTCGGGCAAGGCGGCGGCGGTGGCCCGCGCCGGGCTCGAGCTGGCGGCCGGCTACGGCGCCTACGCCGGTTCCTACCGGCTGCATCGCCTCCTGGCCGGCGCTCTCGATCGCGCCGGACGGCGAGCCGAAGCCGCGGACCAGCGGCGCCTCGCCGGCGAGGAGGTCGACCGGCTGAGCCGCGACCTCGCCCCCGACCCGCGGCGCTTCTTCGATCGTCTGGTCACGGCTCAGAACAGCGAGGAGCAGGGGAGGATGGACACGCCCGTGGCCGGCGGGACGCCGCCGCCGCTCGACTGAGCCAGCCGGGTCCGCAGCGTCAGCGAGTTGTTGGCGCGGTCCGGGTCGTCGACGCCGCTGGTGACGGTCGCCCGCTCGACCATCCGGCGGACGGCGCCGGTCACCGTCCCCTCGACCGTCACGTCGACGCTCTCGCCAGCCCTCAGCTCCCCGAGGGTGCAGAGGATCGGCGTGCCGGAGCTGCACGAGCCCTGGCTCGCCGCCGCCGAGACCCCCTCCAGACCGGCGGGCGGCGCGCTGGCGAACACGACGGCGGTGGCGGTGGCGGGCCCGGGGTTCGTCACCGTGAAGGTGTGGGTGAGCCGCCGGCCCGGCGCCACGGAACCGGGGGCGGCGACACCGGTCAGAGCGAGGTCGGCCGCGGGGGCCGGACCGGACGGGCAGCGCACGCTCGCCTGCGATCGCGCCAGCACGATGTCGCCGGTGATCTGGCCGAGGCCGCTGAGCGGTGCGTTCCGGAGGTAGACGTGGACGGCGCTGACGGTGATCTCCCACGCCTCGGGCCCATCCGCGGTCCGCGCCTGCTCGTTGAGGACGATCCGCACTCCCGGCACGTCGAGCAGCACGGTGTTCGGCGCCGGATGGCCCGGCACGATCAGCCCCAGTCCCAGGCTGCCGCCGGCGGTGACGTCAGTGAGGTCAGCCGAGCCGGCGACGGTGAGCCCGGAGCCGCAGGCTCCGTCGATGGCGGCCGCCGACCGGACGACCCCGGCGTCGAGGGAGAGCAGCGGCATCGCCTGACCCAGGGTGATCAGGGCGTCGCGCACCACCGCCGTCCCGTGCATCGCGACCGCCTCGGACCTCTCGGACGCGGCGCTGACCGCGAGCCGTCCCGTCCGCAGGAGGGGGCCGGTCAGGGGGGTCGACAGCGCGGCCGACGGCAGGCTGCCGCGCCGTGAGGCTGGTACCCCGTCGCCGGGCAGCCCGTCGATGCTGACCCGGGGGAGCGGACCGCTGGTGGCCGCCACGCCGCTCCCGAAGAACGGCACGGCCTGGAGGTCCGCCGACAGCGCGAACGCCGAGCTGCTCGCGGGGGTCTGCGCCGCGAGCGGGGAGCCGGCCGGCAGCAGCCATCCCATCAACCCCGCCGTCACCATCATCGACACCTTTGACATGCCAGAGCACTGCATGAGGTCTCCTCCTCTGAGATCACAGACCGATCATGAATCTGCGCCTTCATTCTGTAAGTCGCTGCAACTCTGAAGAGATCCGTCTGAAATGACAATCCCGCTGTAGCGATTCGGCGACGTCCGGTCGCGGCAGCGGGCCGGGCGCCGGCGGAAAGGCTTGAGCAGAAACGCAATATCTACTAAAGTTTACGGGTGCCCTCGGCCTCCACCGCTTTCTCTCGGGACTGGCTCCGTTTCCTGCGGCGGCCGGGAGCCGGAGGAATGCTCGTCGCTCCGGCGCTGATCCTCCTGCCCCTGCTCGTCGTGGGGATCACCCTGGGGGTTCTGGCCTGGAGCGAGCCGGGCCGCCAGGAGGCCGAGCGGCGGGCCCTTCGCACCCCGACGGAGATCGCCCGCGCGGACTCGGCGGTGCGCGCGCTGATCCAGGAGAAGGACCGCCTGGCGGTCTCCTTTCTGATCGGGAGGCCCCTGCCCCCCTCCCGGGTCGAGGAGGAGCCGGTGGCCGAGCTCGAGGCCCTGCGCCGGGAGCTCCGCGGCGATCCCGGCCGGGCCGCGCTGGCCGGCGATCTGGTGAACAGCGCCCGGGCCCTCACGACCTGGACCTCCGGCGTCGCGGCGCTCCTGAAGGTCGAACGGGCGGACGAGGCGGCGCGGCTGATCGGCACCGAGGGCGAGGGGTTGCAGCAGGAGCTCCTGGCGGCGCTCTCGCGGTTCGAGACCGAGGAGCGGCGGCTCGGCGCGCAGGAGTCCGAGCAGCTCGCGAGGGCCCGCCGGCGCCGCCACACCCTGCTCGTCGGGGCGGGATTGGGGACCCTGGTGACCAGCCTGCTGGCGGCGTGGCTCTTCTACCGGCAGATCGGCTCACGCCTGGCGATGGTGGTCGCCACCGCGCACCGGCTCTCGGAGAATGTGCCGCTCACGCCCCCTCCGACCGGGAACGACGAGTTCTCGCGCCTCGACCTGACCTTCCGCGAGACCGCGCACCGGCTGACCGAGACCATCCGCCAGCGCGAGGAGGCCCTCGAGGCGGCCGTCGAGGAGCTGGCGACGGCCAATCGGGGCCTGCGCGTCCAGACCGAGGAGATGGAGGCGTTCATCCGCGGCCTCTCGCACGACCTGCGTTCGCCGCTGGTCTACATCAAGGCGTTCAGCCGGGAGATCGGGCTCTCCTTCGACGATCTCGCCAGCGTCAAGGTCATGCCCGAAAGCCAGCCCCGGTTCGAGGCCATCGATCGGGAGATCCGGGAATCGCTGCACTATCTGGGCACCGCCGTCGCCAGCGCCGAGCGGATCCTCGCCGCCCTCCAGAGCCTGGCCCGCGCCGGCCACCGCCATTATGAATGGCAGACCCTCGACGTCCACGAGATCGTCTGCCGGGCCGTCGACGCGATGCACGCGACGATCACCGAAAAAAAAGCCAAGGTGACCGTCGGCACGCTCCCCGCCGCCTGGGGAGACACCGTCGCCCTGGAGCAGATCTTCTCGAACCTTCTGAAGAACGCGGTGAATTACCTCGATCCCGTCCGCCCCGGGCGAGTCGAGGTCGGCGCCCTGGCCAGCCGTCCGGGCGAGCCCGTCACCTACTGGGTGCGCGACAACGGCGTCGGCATCCCCGCCGAGCGCCAGCCGAAGATCTTCACCGCCTTCCAGCGCATCCGCGGCGACTTGGCCGAAGGGGAGGGCATCGGCCTGGCCCTCGTGCACCGCACCGTGACGCGCCTCGGCGGCCAGATCCGCGTCGAATCCCAGGAGGGAGCCGGCTCGACTTTCTACGTGACCCTGCGCAACGACCTCGACCGCCGGGCCACGCCGTTGCCGTTCTCGGCCAGCTCCCGTCCTACCCGCCAGTAGGCTCCTTGCCCCGGGCGCCTACCCGTTCCCCTTCTTCTTGCCCCCCTGCCGCGCCTTCGCCGCCGCGTCCACCCGCTCGGGGTCGACTCCGGACCGCTTCAGGAAACGCTCGGCGAGCCGGGGCGCGTCCCCCTCGAAGCCATGGCCGCCGGGGACCTCGACGATGGTCGCGACGCCGGGGGCGAGCCCCTTGCACATGCTCTTCGGCTCGACGACGCCGTAGATGCAGACCACGTCCATCCCCTTGAGCTTGGGGACCTCGGGGGCCACCGGCAGCTCGGGGGTCTGCGGCCGGTCGGTGATCCACCCCTCGGGATGGAGGTCGAACTGCGCGCCGCCGTCCGGACCGATCAGGCCGACGACGCTGACCTTGGCGCGCAGGGCGGGGGGGAGGCGGTTGACCATGAAGGGGATGACGTCGGCCCCCTGCGAGTAGCCGACGACCAGCGCGCGGCTCTTGTGCCAGGCGGCCAGGTAGTGGTCGAGGATGAGCGCGAGGTCCTTCGCCGAGCCGTCGGGGGTCCGTGGCTTCCAGAAGTAGGCGAGCGAGGAGAGGCCGACCACCGGCACGCCGCGCAGGGAGAGCTGGTTGCCCATCTTGCGGTCGAGGCCGACGTAGCCCCCCGAGCCGGTGATGATCACCGCCAGGGCGTCCTTCTCCGGCGCCGTCGCGGGCACCTCGATCAGCGGCAGGTCCTTGAGCGGGCCGCGGGCGGCCAGCTTCGCCTCTTCCTTCTTGTGCCGCTCGCCGAGGAGAGCCATGGCCTGCGGCAGCTGCTTCTTCCAGGCATCCTGCGGCGCCACGCCGGCCGGCGCCGGGAACATCTTGGCGCTGTCGATCGCGTTCAGGAAGTTGGTGGGCTTGCCGGACGCGCAGGTCATGCCGGGATTGTCGAGGAGCATCCAGGGATTCTCGATCCCCGCGTTGGGGAGCAGGCGCATCGCCGGCTTCGGCCAGTTGGGATCGATCTTGAGGCCGTTGCCGCGGCGGAACAGGCGGTCCGAGGCGATGACGGCGCAGAAGCCGTCGCTCACCGTTCCCGCGAAGGTATGGGGGGGCGCCTCGGCCAGCGCCACGTAGACCAGCGAGGCGCCGATCCCCGTCCCCACCAGGATCGGCTGGTGATAGGCCTGGAGCCCCGCCTCGCGCTGGCCGATCTGGCTCAGCGCCTCGAAGTCCACGGCCGGGAAGAGGCGCCCCTCGCCCTTGCCGGCGGTGGAGAAATAGTGCACCGTGTCCACTTCGAAGACCATGGCGCCGGTGGCGACGAGCGCCTTCGCCATCGCCGCCTCCCGCTCCCCGAGCCCCTTGTCGCCGGAGACCAGGACCACCACCTGGGTGGGATCGCCGGCCGGATGGACGATCGGGATCGTGCCGAAGCGGCCGAATTTGAACGAATCCGGTGTTGCGCCGGCCATCGCCGGGAGCAGACCGAGAAGCAGGGTCAGACTGCAAAGACGTCGTGTCATCGTTTCACCTCATGGTCGCGGGGGCGAGGCGTCTGCAAGCCGCGGATCCGTCACCTCGCCCTCGATTTCATCCCTCGCGAGCGGCCGGCGATCGTGCGCTGGAGGGTCCTGGCTCCACGTCCGGAGCGGTCCGGCCCACGCGTGGGCCCGCAGCGCCCGTTTTGGGGCTGGTCGATCCCTCGCGCGGGGCCGTCCGGCCCATTCCGGGGGTCGTCCGGCCCGAACGTGGGGCCGATCGGCCTAGATGGGGGATCGTCCGGACCAAACGCGGGACTGACCGCCCCGAACGGGGGACCGTTGGGCCCCTTCGAGGGACCGTCCGTCCCCAAAGGGGGCGCTGCGGGCCCACTCCTGGGCGCGATGGCCTCGACGGCGTGAAAACCGCCAAACGCGGGAGTCCGGAGCCGGGTGCGAGCGCTCTGGCCGCCGCCGCGCGCAGAGCCTACCATCTCGGCGCGGATCGATGAGATAATCCGTGCCATGAGCTACCGTGAGCGCATCACCCTCGAACCGGGTAAGAGAGGTGGCAGGCCTTGCATCCGCTCCCTGCGAATCACCGTCTATGACGTTCTGGGCTGGCTGGCTGCCGGGATGTCTCAGGCTGAGATCCTCGCCGACTTTCCAGAGCTCACGCCGGAGGACATCCAGGCCTGCCTCGAATTCGCGGCCGACCGCGAGCACCTTCTGACCTCGTTCCAAGCCGCTTGAAGCTCCTGCTGGACCAGAACCTCTCCTATCGCCTGCTCGCCGGGTTGGAGACCTCGTTTCCCGGTTCCTCCCAGATTCACCGTCTGGGAATGGAGCACGCTGACGATACGGTCATCTGGCGCTTCGCCCGGGAGAACGGCTTCGCGATCGTGACCAAGGATTCCGATTTCTATGAGCGGAGCCTTGTCCACGGCTTTCCTCCGCAGGTGATCTGGCTGAAATGCGGCAACCTCTCGACGCGACAGCTCGAAGCGATTCTGCTGCGGAGCGTCGAGACCGTCTCCTCCTTCCTCCAGGAGGGGACGACCGCCTGCCTGGAGATCTACTGACGCCTACGCCCGAGCCATACCGGCCTTGGCCTTTTTAGGCGCCGCCTTGGCGTGATCCGCCGAGCCGCTCATCAGCACGGCGACCGGCTGCAACGGACCGACGTTCTCGCAGATGATCTTGATCGAGGACATGATCGGCACCGAGAGGATCATCCCCCAGGGTCCCCAGAGCCACCCC
>DATBAW010000506.1:0-7119 GCA_036271335.1 Thermoanaerobaculia bacterium | reverse complement strand
GGAGCCTCGCCGAAGGCACGCTCACGCTCGACCGCATCCCCGCCGGGGTCTGGCAGGTGATGGCCCACGGCGCGGACGGCCGCGCATGGAGCGGCACGGCCCTGGTGACGCCGGGGGGCGTGGCGGAAGTGACGCTGAAATAGGTTTTCTCCAGCCCTTTAAAATTTAACGTCCCTAGACCGCACCCCCGCCGCACCCTTACCATAGGGCGCATCGTTTCTTGGCTCAGTGGTTGGAACCCGGGTGGGTCGGCCGCCGTCCGGCCGGAGTGGGGAGAGCAACGCATGGAATCAGCCGGCTCGGCGTCGGCCTGGAAGTCGTCCCTGGAGGCGCTGCCTCCCGAGGCGGCGCCCGCGCTGGTGCCGCTGCTGGACGGTTTCGCCGCCCTGCTCGCTCCCCTGGAGCCGCCGGCGACGGGCGCCGCCTGCCTGGCGGTGTTCGACGCCGGGCCCGGCCAGCTCGGCGGACCGCGGATCGCGCAGATCGCCGTCCTCCTCGCCCTCGCCCGGCGCGCCGAGGCGGCGGGAGTCCGTTTCGCCTGGGGAGTCTTGCAGCAACCGGGCGCGGCGCTCTCACCGGGGACCGGCGCCGAGGGGCTCCGCCAGCTGCTGAAGGCGCGGACGCCGCACGAGGCCTCCGGACCGGAGATCGCGGCCTGGCGCACGCGTCTGGAGGAGCGGCCGGAGTGGGACGAGGTCTGGGTGATCGGCGCGCCACGGATCGGCACGCCCCCCGACTTCCCCCGCGCCTCGCATCTCCAGCTCTGGGACGCCCTCGACCCCGGCGCCCGCCGGATCGGCGTCTCCGTGCGGCGCGACCAGCGGAACGAGGAAACGACGCTCGATCTCCCGGAGGACGCCGTCTGCGTGCGCCTGCTGCGCGCCGGCATCCGGGGGCCGGATGAACGCGAGCCGGTCGCGACCCTGTCGCCGTTCGGCGACCTCGCCCGCGACGAGCCGCCGCCGGCGGAGGTTGGGGAGCGCGCCGCGTCCCCTGAGCCGCACCGCACGCGCAACGGCTCCGCCGGCTCGCGGTTCGGCACCGCCCTCCACCGGCTGACCGGCCGCACGGCGCTGGCCTCGCGCCTGTCGCGCGCCGTGGGGCGCCGCCACGCCTCGTACATCCGCAAAATGCGCGAGATGTTCGAGAGCGGCGACCTCGACAGCGCCCTGCGCCACGCCATCCCGCTGGCCGCCGAGGCGGGGCCGCGCCGGCTGCCGTTGCGCGCCTTCACGCCGCGCGCCGACCTGCACATCCGTCCCGAACGCTCGCGCCCCTGGTCGGTGGCGGAGATCTCGCCCGACCTCCACGGCGAGCTCCGGCGGCTCTATCGTGACGCCTTCCAGCGGCTGGAAGCCCAGGACCGCGTCGAGGAGGCCGCCTTCCTCCTCGCCGAGGTGATGCACGCCCACGAGGAGGCGGTCTCCTTCCTGGAGCATCATGGGCGGTTGCGGCTGGCCGCCGAGATGGCCGAGGCGCGCGACCTGGCGCCGGGGCTGGTGGTGCGCCAGTGGTTCCTCGCCGGCGACCGCCAGCGCGGCCTGCGGATCGCCCGCCGCGCCAGCGCCTTCGGCGATGCCGTGGCACGGCTCGAACGGAGCCGGGAGACGAGCCAAGCCGGCGAGCTCCGGCGGCTGTGGGCCGGCGAGCTGGCGGCGGCGGGGGACTACGCGGCAGCGGTGGATACCCTCTGGCCGCTGGAGGAGGAGCGCCACCGGGCGCTCGAGTGGATGGACCGCGCGATCGATCAGGGTGGCGCGCCGGCCGGCCGGATGCTGGCGCGCAAGGTGGCGCTGGCGCCGGAGCCGTTCGCGGAGGTGCGCCTCGCCGCCCTCAGCCTGCTGGAGAGCTGGCGCGCCGAGGGGGCCGCCGCCCGTCTCGCCTTCGCCGACACCCTCCGCCGCGGGCCGAAGACGCCGGAGGTGGCGGCCCTCGCCCGCGCCGCCGTGCGGGCGGTCGCGCGCGACTCCGGCCGGCTCGGCGCGCGCATGGAGAGCGCCGACTTCCGCCATCTCGCCTCCTTCGCCGGCGACGGCGCGCTGCGGGCCGACGCCCTGGCCCTGCCGCTGCCGCCGCCGGCGCTCTGGATCACCCGCGACGAGCCGCTGGAGGTCGAGATCGCCGCCCGCGACGCCGGCACCGTCGCGGCGTACGACGCGGCGTTCCTCCCCAACGGTCTGACCGCGGTGGCGCTCGGCGAGGCGGGGGTCCGGCTGCTGGCGCGCGGCGGCAGGGTCGTCGCCGAGCTCGATCAGCCGGCCCACCGGCTCGTCGTCTCGGATCATGGCGACCGCGCCATCGCGCTCGCCAGGAGAGGGGATTCCTGGCGGCTGGCGCGCCTCGATTTCTCGTTGCGGCGGGCCGAGGCCTGGTGTGAGGCGCGGCTCGACGCCTTCGCCCCGGACTACGACGGCGCCCTCTGGTTCGTCGCCGGCGCGGACGGCCTGCTGGCCGCCGAGACCACGGCCAAGCGCCTCGACGGCGCCTGGGGCGTCCGCCTGCCGGGCACCGCACTCGCCATCGCCCGCACCCCCGCCCGCTGCTCGCTGATCGTGGCCGGCGAAGAGTCGGAGCTCTGGACCTACGAGCTCCCCGCGCTCATCCTGCGCCGGCGCGATCCGGTGACGCTCGCCCCGGCGACCCGCCGCAGCCGCCGGGTCGCGGTCTCGGCCGAAGGCGATCTCGCCGAGCCCTCGGCTGGCCTCCCCGCCGGCCGGAAGATCACCCTGCAGATCCACGAAGGGCCGGCGATCGAGATCCCGTTCGACGGTTCCGGCCGCGCGGGAGAGCCGGTGCTGGCCGGCGACTGGGCCGCCCTTCCCATCCACGCCTCGGACGCCATCTGCGTTTTTCTCGTTCATCTCCCCACCGCCGCCATCCGCGCCGAGATCACCCTCGGCCGCTCGACCCGGGTCGGCCTGCGCCTGACCCGGCACTACCTCACCCTCGCCGACGACCGCGGGCGCGTCGTGGCGCTCGATCTGGAGAACGGCCAGGTGCGGCGCGATTTCCGGCTGTAGGAAAAGACCACACGGACGGACGCTTCGTTTTCGTCCGTGATCGTCCTTGCCCGCCCCTGTTCGTCCGTGTTCCACTCTCCCCCATGAAGATCGTCGGCCTTTCCGCCTTCTTCCACGAATCGGCCTGCTGCCTGCTGCGCGACGGCCGGGTGGTGGCGGCCGCCGAGGAGGAGCGGTTCTCGCGGGTCAAACACGATCCCCGGCTGCCGGTGTCGGCGTTCCGTTTCTGCCTGCGCGCGGGGGGCCTCGGGATCACCGACCTCGACGCCCTGGCCTTCTACGAATCTCCCCGCAAGAAGCTCTCCCGCCAGCTCTGGGCCGGCGTCCCCGAGGGTGCCTCTCCCGACCTCCCCTGGCTGGATCCGGGCGCCGTCGAACGGGCGATCCGCGAGGGGCTGGGCTGGGAGGGGCCGATCCTCTTCTTCGACCACCATCTCTCCCACGCCGCCAGCGCCTTCCTCTTCTCGGACTTTGCCCAGGCCGCCCTGCTCACCGTCGACGGCGTCGGCGAATGGGCGACCACCAGCTATGGCCGCGGAGGGAGCACCGGAATCGAGCTGTTCGAGGCGGTCGATTTCCCGCACTCCCTCGGGCTCCTCTACGCCACCCTTACCTCCTACCTGGGCTTCGCGGTCAACGACGGCGAATACAAGGTGATGGGACTCGCGCCCTACGGCGAGCCCCGCTTCCTCGACGCCCTGCGCCGGCTCGTCAGCTCTCTGCCCGAGGGTCAATTCCGGTTGAATCTGGAGTACTTCGACTTCATCCCTGGCCGGCGGATGTACTCGGACGCTCTCCCGCGCCTGCTCGGCGAGCCGCCGCGGAGACCCGAGGCCGCGATCACCCGCTTCCACCAGGACGTCGCGCGCAGCCTCCAAGTCCTGCTCGAAGAGATCCTGCTCGCCAAGGCTTGCTGGCTTCACCAGACGACGGGCCTCCCGGATCTCTGCATGGCCGGCGGCGTGGCGCTCAACGTGGTGGCCAACGGCCGCATCCTCCGTGAGGGACCGTTCGAGCGCCTGTTCGTCCAGCCGGCCGCCGGCGACTCCGGCGGCTGCCTCGGCGCCGCCGGCCTGGCCTACGTGGAGCTGACGGGGAAGCGGCCGGAGCCTCTGCGCCATGTCTACCTCGGACCGCGCTGGACCTCCGGCGAGGTCGCCGGCCTGCTCGCCGCCACGGCGATCCAGGCGCTCGACTTCCGTGACCGCGAGCCCGATCTCCTGGAAGCCGTGGTGGACCGGCTGGTTCGCGGTGAGGTGGTCGGCTGGTTCCAGGGCCCGATGGAGCTTGGGCCCCGCGCGCTCGGCGGCCGGAGCCTGCTCGCCGATCCTCGCGATCCGGAGATGCGCGATCGGCTGAACCGGGCGGTCAAAAAGCGCGAGGCTTTCCGCCCCTTCGCGCCGAGCGTCCTCGCCGCCTACGCCGCCGAGCACTTCGCTCTCGATCACTCCTCCCCCTACATGCTGGAGACCTGCGCGGTGATCTCGCCGCTCGACCTGCCGGCGATCACTCACGTCGATGGCTCGGCGCGCCCACAAACGGTCGACCCCGCGGTCTCCCCCCGTTTCGCGGCCCTGCTCGAAGCTTTTCGCCAGCGCACCGGCTGTCCGCTGCTGGTGAACACCTCCTTCAACGTCCGCGGCGAGCCGATCGTCGCCTCTCCCGCGGATGCCCTCTCCTGCATGGGCGTCGCCGGCTTCGATTGCCTGGTCCTGGAAGACTTTCTGATCGATCGCGCGCTCCTGCCGGCGAATTGGGCCGATCTCCTCCCCGCCTGGCGCGAGCGCGCCCGCAGCGGCTTCGCGAGGGAATCGGGAGCGATCAGCGCGGATCTCTACACGTTCGTATGAAGGCTCCGTTCGACGCCCTGGCCGATCTTCTCGCCACCCCCGAGGGTCTGCGGACCGCCCGCCTTCTCCAGGCGGCCGGTCTGCTCGGCGCGTCCCCTCTTCCGGCGCCGAGCCCACTGCCGCGCCTGCCCGAGCCCATCAGCATCTGGCAGCCCCAGGATCGCGACGGCGAGACCGTCTGGATCCGTCCCGACCCGCGGTTGCTCGGCGACCATTTCGCGGCCACGAAGGTCCTCCACCGCAAAAAATCAGAGCTGCCCTTACGCGTCGGCTTCTTCGGCGAATCGGTCGCGGCGGGCTACCTCTACGCCCCGCATGTCACACCGGCCCGCGTCCTGGAAAGCCACCTTCAAGCGATCGGCGGCGCGGCCAACTTCGAGGTCGTGGACCTCGCCCGTACCAACGAGACGCTGCCGTCGCTCGCCGAAACGGTGCGGACCTCGCTCCAGATCCAGCCTGACATCCTCGTCCTTTTTATCGGCAACAACTGGAACCTGCTGGAAACGCCCGAGATCTCCGCCTATGCCCCGTCTGTCACTGCACGGCAGCGCTACGGCCAGGCGCTGCGGGACGGGATCGCAGGACCGGTCCGTTTGGCGAAAGAAGGACTGCGCGCGGTGGCCGAAACCAATCTGGGCGCGATCGCGGAGATCGCCGGGCTGATCCACGTTCCGGTCGTGGTGGTCATCCCTGAGGTCAATCTCGCGGACTGGGAGACGCGCCAGCCGCCGGTCTGGCTGGAGGGCGACGGCACGGCGCGCTGGCATGCCCTCTATGCGGAAGCTGTCGAACGGCTCGGCCGCGAAGACTTCTCCGGAGCCCTCGCCACCGCCGAAGAATTAAAGGAGCTGGATGGCGGCGCCTGCTCCTCGACTTGGCGTTTGCTGGCGCGAGCTGAAATCGGTCTCGGCGATTTCGCAGCCGCGCGGCGCTCCTGCCGCGCCGAGATCGACGCCGCGCCCTATGCCACGCTCGCGACCTTGAGCGCGCCCCAGATCACCAACCTGGCCCGCGAGCTGCTGCGGGAGGCTGCGCGCAGACATGGCTTTTTCGCCGTGGATCTCCAGGAGATCTTCGCCGCCGATACCAGCTCGCACCTCCCGGATCGCCGACTGTTCCTCGACTACTGCCACCTGACGCTGGAGGGGATTCAGGTCGCCATGGCCGCCGTGGCCGCCGAGGTGCTGAACCTCTCGGGAATGATCGAGGAAACGCAAGAGTGGAAGGCCTTGCTCCCCCATCTGCCCGCGCCCGCGATCTCCCCCGAGGCCGAGGCCACGGCCCGCTTCGGCGCCGCCATCCACACCGCCCATCGCCTGCTGTCGACGAGTGCAAAGGGACCGATCCTGGAACACTGGTGCGAGGCGGCGCTCGACGCCTCGCCCGGCATCGAAGCGGCCATGCTCGATCTGATCGCCGCCCGCTGCGCCCCCTGTCCCGCCGTGCTGACGGCGGCCCAGCAGCGCAACCTCGCCTCCCCTTACCGCCTCACCCTCCAGCACGGCTGGCGCTGGGATCATCTCGACGCCGATCTGATCCTGGCGATCCGCTCGGTGCTGGAGCGTCGCGGGTGGCCGGTGACCGAGATCATCGACCGCCTGCTCCTGGAGCACCTCGCGGTCCAACCCGAGGGGACCGAGCTGCTCGATCCGATCTATCTCTGGGAGCCGTTGGAAAGATTTTTCCCCGAGGTCATGGACCTTGAGGACCTCCCCCGCCACGCCACCCTGCGCTCCCCTTGGCCGGAGACGGCGTTCTGCCTGATCTGCCACGCGGAGAGAGACATTGAGATCGAGATCACTTTACGGTTGCCGTTCGGCGATGGGACCGTTCGGCTGGTCGTGAATGGTGCGGACGTGGGGATCATGGAGGGCGGACCGCGATGGGGCCGGACATTGGTCCGGATCGATCACCGCTTTCTGCGCCGGGGATTGAATCAGTTAACCCTGCGTTGGCCAATGCCGGCGGTCCACGGCGAAATTGCGATCGCCGATGTTTTGGAGCGGCTGGAGATCGGGGTCGAAGGAGATCTGCACGCGGTGTTCGGGGAGGTTTTTTCGGTGATGGCGCGGTGAGGCGGCCCACACCCCGAAACCTCACCCCCGGCCCCCATACGCGTTAACCTTCGGCCAGGAGCCTGGCAAAGGCTGAGGCCTCAGCGGCTTGGCTCTTTCGTTGTCGTGGTGAATCCCGGAGGCGAGCTTGGATTTGGCGGGTTTGATCGAGGAGAGCAGCCAGGTTGTTCAGGC
>DATBAW010000505.1:0-15972 GCA_036271335.1 Thermoanaerobaculia bacterium | reverse complement strand
CGCTCGAACAGGGCGGCGCGGAAGACGGGGCCCTGCTCGAGGTCGAAGGGACGGAACGCCTCGCCTTGCAGGCGGGCGAGCAGCTCCGCGTCGCTCCACCCGCGGGCGTCTTCGTGGATCAGTGCCAGGTCCGCCCGCTCGGGAATCCGCTGCACCGGCCCTTCCGGCGTGGCGGCGAAGGTGGCGCGCAGGCCAGGGTGGCGGTCGACCAGCGCCTGGAGCGCCCGCGCCAGCGCCGCGCGGTCGGTGCCGGGCGCCAGCCGGCCTGCGCCGGCGATGTTGTAGGCGGCGCTCTCCGGCGCCAGCCGGTGCAGGAACCAGAGCGACCGCTGGCCCCAGGAGAGCGGGTGCTCGCCGGCCGCCGGTCCGGCGACGATCTCCAGGGCCTCCGTCGCCCCCTCGACGACCGGATCGACGATCCGCAGCGCCGCCTCGCGCAGCGACATTCCCTCCAGCAGGCCGGCGATCGGCAGTGCCACGCCGACCTCGTCCTCGACGGCGTTTTTGAGCTCCACCGCCACCAGCGAGTCGAGACCGAAGCCGGTCAGCGGGCGCTCGGGATCGAGCCGCTTCGCGTCCACCCGCGCCAAGCGGGCGAAGGCGCGGGCGAGCCAGCGCTCGACGAGCGCCATCCGGTCCGGGGCGGCCGCCGCCAGCAGGGCGTCGCGCAGCGGTCCCTCAGTCGGCTCGGGCTCCGCCGCCGCCTCCAGCCGGCTGCTCCCCAGGGGGTGGAGCTCCGCCGCGAGATAGAGGTCGCGGCAGGCGCGGCGCTGGATCTTGCCGCTGGTCGTCTTCGGCACGCCCCCCTGGGGGACCAGCACGACCTCGTGGACGACCGCCTCGTGCTCCTCGGCCACGGCGCGCCGCACCGCCTCGGCGATCTCCGGGAACGCTTCGGCGTGGCGGTCGACCTCGTAGACCACCACCAGCCGCTCCTCGCCCTCCGTCTCCACCGAGAAGGCCGCCCCCGAACCGGCGCGCAGAGCCGGGTGGGCGCGCTCGGCGGTCAGCTCGATGTCCTGCGGGTAGTAGTTGCGCCCGCGCAGGATGATCAGGTCCTTGACGCGGCCGGTGATGAACAGCTCGCCGCGGTCGAGGAAGCCGAGGTCGCCGGTGCGCAGCCAGGTCTCGGGCTCGTCCGCCAGCCGGGCGCCGAAGGTGCGGTCGCTCTCCTCGGGCCGGTTCCAGTAGCCGTGGGCCACGCTGTCGCCGGCCACCCAGATCTCGCCGACCCGTCGCTCGGGGAGCGCCACCGTGGCCTCCGGCTCGACGATCGCCACCCGCAGGTCGAGCAGGACGCGGCCGGAGCCCACCAGCTCGCGCGCCCCTTCCTGATCGCCGGCCGGCTCGGCGCGGTGTTCCGCCAGCGCCGCGGCGTCGTAGCCGCGGGTCACGTAGACCTCGTCCTGGCGCCCTCCGGAGACCATCAGCGTCGCCTCGGCCAGGCCGTAGCAAGGGTAGAGCGCCTCGCGCCGCAGGCCGGCGGCGGCGAAGCCGTCGCCGAAGCGCGCCATCGTGGTGGCGCGCACCGGCTCGGCGCCATTGAAGGCGACCTTCCAGGAGGAGAGGTCGAGCCGTTCGCGCTCGGCGGCGGCGACCTTGCGCAGGCAGAGCTCGTAGGCGAAGTTCGGGCCGCCGCTGGTCGTGCCCCGGTAGCGGGAGACCGCCCGTAGCCAGCGCGACGGGTTCTGGAGGAAGGCCACCGGCGACATCATCACGCAGGGGGCACCCACCCAGGTGGCCTGGAGGAGGTTCCCGATCAGCCCGAGGTCATGGTAGAGCGGCAGCCAGCTCACGAACACCGAGTCGGCGGTGTGGTCGCAGGCCGCGGCGATCACCCGCTGGTTGTGGGCCAAGTTGCCGTGGGAGACCATCACCCCCTTGGGGGTCGAGGTCGAGCCCGAGGTGTATTGCAGGAAGGAGATCGCCGCGTCCGGCAGCTCGGGGTCGCGCCACTCGGCCGCCAGCTCCGCCGGGATCTCGTCGATCGCCAGCCACGACAGTGCCCGCGAGCCCTCCTTCGCCAGCCATCCCGCCACCCGCGCCGCCGCTCCGGAGGTCGACAGCGCCACCGCCGGCGAGGAATCCTCGAGGATCGCGGCCAGCCGCGGCAGCATGCGGGGAGAGCGCGGCGGATAGGCCGGCACCGCGATCACCCCGGCGTAAAGGCAGCCGAAGAAAGCGGCTACGAAGTCGAGGCCGGGGGGGTAGAGCAGCAGGGCGCGGTCGCCCATGGCGCAGGTCCGGCACAGGGCGGCGGCGATGGCGCGCGCCCTCGCGTCCAGTTCCCGGTAGTCGAGGTGGCCGCTCTCCTCCTCGCCGTCCGCCAGGAAGGTATAGGCGCGCCGCTCCGGCGTCATGGACGCGCGGAGCCGCAACGCCTGGGTCAGCGTCGCGACGCGGGAGCCTTCCGATGTATGGAGCGTTGCGGGCACTCCTTCATCCTTCCTTCCTTGGCGAGACCGATGGGGACCGAGGTCATCGACGGCGGAACGCACGGGGACCGACGACTGGTAGACAATTTCTCGACTTACGGATGGCGATGAGGGGATGGTTTTCTAACCCCTGGCCAAACGGCACACACTATAAGTGCTGATACGGGTCAATTTGGGACAGGTCCGCCGGGGTTGAGCGCCGCGGGCGGAGCCGGGATAGGATCGGACGGTGAGACCCGACCGCGCTGAAATGTGGATGCCCCTTCTGCTGTTTGTTGTATTCGCCCTGCTCAGCGTCGCCGGAGCCTACCTCGTGGTGGCGCACTGGCGGGGGCGGCGGGCGGGGGTCGTCGCCGCCCTGTTGACCGCCCTGTTCTTCGCCGCCGTGCTGGCTGGCCTTCTGGCCCTGATGCGGAACGGCGGCATGCTCTAGGAAGAAACCGCGGGAACATGTTCGAAGCCGAATACGAGCTCTCCCAACTGGTCACCGTCGAGACCTTCTCCTCTCCCTGGGAGGCGCAGCTCGCCCGCGCCTGCCTGGAGGCCGAGGGGATCGATGCCGTCATCGCCGACGAGCACTTCTTCCGGCTCTATGGCGCGCTCTCCAACGCCCTCGGCGGCGTCCGCCTCCAGGTCCGCCCCGAACAGGTCGGCCGCGCCGCCGAGCTGCTGCGCGACCGCCGGCCGGTCTTCTACGTGGTGAAGGACGACCTGACGGACGAGATGACGACCGGAGAGGAGGCCGCCGAGCCCCCCGGGCCACCGCCGTTGTCCGGCCCACTGGTCACGGTCGGCCGCTTCTACGGCCCCTGGGAGGCCCACCTCGCGCGCACGCTCCTCGAGTCCGAGGGGATCGACGCGTGTGTCCACGAGGAGCGCCTCCCCGCCGCCGCCTTCCTCACCGGCGCGCCCACGGCCCTGAGTCGCCTGGAGGTCCACCCGGAGGACGCCGAAAAGGCGCTGGCGATCCTGGCAAGGGTGGAAGCGGCGGACGAGGCGTAGAAAAAAGGACAGAGGACAGGGACAAACACGGACGGGACGAACACAGACTGACACGGACCCCGGAAGACCGATCTCGTTGTTCTTCCCTGTCCGTGTCAGTCCCTGTTCGTCCGTGTTCGTCCCTGTGTCCTTTCCCTCTCCCCCGCCCCCGCCGCCTGGCTCAGCCGCGCCACGAACCTTGACAGCGCCACGTCGGCCTCGGCGCTCTCGCCCTTGAGCTGAAGCTCGGTCTCCAGCAGGTCGGCGGGGAGCCGCGCCAACAGTGGCTCGGGCAGGCGGCAGGCGGCGAGATAGGCGCGGTGGAGGCGGAAAGGGTGGAGCCCGGCCAGCGGGTTCTTGCCGCCGGTGGGGATCTCGGACTGCAAGGCCGGCGCGTGCGCCGTCTTGAAGCGGGCGTAGTTCGCCTCGCCGGCCGGTACCCGCGCCACCCGCATCATGCCGCGCACGGCCACCAGCTGGCGGCAGAACGAGGCGAGCAGGGAGAGGAACGACAGCCGCGCCGCCAGCGCGTCGTCCGCCGCCCCGAGCAGCCGGCGGAGACGGTCCAGCGCCTCGCCCCCGCGGCCGGCGGCGATGGCGTCGAGGAGCTGCCAGACGTCCTCCTCGCCGCGGTCCTCCACCGTCTGCTCGACCAGCTTGCGGTCGATCCGTCCTTCCCCGGCAAGATTGGCGAGCTTGCGATACTCGCCGGCAAAGCGGGCCGTCGAATCGCCGTCCACCCCGCCGGTCCCCCGGCCGCTCTTGTCGCTCTCCTGGCGCAAGGTGCGGCGGGCGAGCTCGGCCATGGCATCGGACGTAATGGCGACGCCGGTCTGCCGCTCCAGCTCGCCGGCGAGGAGGTCGAGCCCCTGCCAGCTGCCGCGCTCGGTCTCCAGCCGGCCGACGGCCAGGGCGGCGCCGCGCTCCTCCAGCAGCTTCACGAGCGGGTGATCGGCCGCCACGGCGGTCTCGGCGAGCACCAGCGCGTGGCCGGGGGGGAGCCCGCCGCGGACCACCTCGGAGAGCTCGGTGAGATCGCCGTCACCGGTTCCCTGGAGCCCCTCACGGCGGGCCGCCGCCAGCAGCCCGGCGAGCGCGCCGCGCAGCTCCTCCACCTGCTTCTTTCCCCGTCCGCGTCCGCTCGCCCCCTTGCGCGCCTTTCCCCCTTCGAGCACCCAGGCGGGGAGCTCGGCGAGGGCGCGCTCGGGCTCGCCGGCGTTGGGATCGATCTCGAACAGGTGGAGGGCCTGGAGCAGGCGCGAGGCCGCCTGCCGCTCGCGGCCCGAGAGGGCGTGGCCGTCGGCGGCGACGGGGACCACGTCCGCGGCGTCGTCGATCAGCTCGCCGGCGACGCTGCGGTCCGCGAGCACGGCCGAGCCGGAGGCCAGCAGCACCTTGCCGGCGGCGAAGAGTGAGAACGTGCGGAGGTCCTGGAGGAGAGGGGAGAGCGAGGCCGGGCGTCGGTGCACCTCCACCGCCGCGGCATCGAGGCCGGCGGCCCGCGCCAACGCCTCGGCCACCCGGCGCGCCGCCGGCTCGGCCATCACCAGGTCGCCGTGGACCAGGCAGACCTGGGGCGGCTGCCCGGCGGCGGCCAGCCGCTTCAGGAAGGTCTCGACGGGATCAGCCACCGATCGGCCGCCGCGTCGCCTAAGAGGCCTCGACCTCCAGGACCCCCTTCTCGGCGAGCTCCTGGCAATCGACGCAGAAGCGGGCCCAGGGCACGGCCTCCAGACGGGCCATCGCGATGGTCTGCCCGCAGTTGGCGCACCGCCCGTAGGTCCCCTCGTCCATGCGCCGCAGCGCGTTCTCGATCTGCAGCAGGGTGTTCCGCTCGCCGTCCGAAAGGGAGAACATCAGCTCCCGGTTGTACGCGTTGTTCGCGCGGTCGACGATGTCTTCCGTGCCGTCGTCCGCGGATTCCTGTCCGGCCCGCAGATCCTGCTTGTACATGCTAAGGATCTCATCCCGCTGCTTCTCCAACCGCTCGCGGAGGGCCTTGAAGCCTTCCTGCGGCAACTCGACGGCGGCCTTGGCCTTCTCTGTCTTGGCCACGCTGCTTCTCCTTTCGAACTGGCGTACAAAAAGTTCCCTATCGTATCGGCTGAAAAACATCCCCAGAAAAACCCGACGACCCTATAAGGGCTCGCGATGATAGCTCATTCCCGCCTCGATCGAGAGCGCGCGGTAGAGCTGCTCGTACAGCACGACACGTGCCAGCTCATGGGAGAGGGTGAGAGGACCCAGCGAGAGCACGGCGCGGGCCTGATCGAGCACCGGGCGATCGAGGCCGAGGTCGGAGCCGATCAGGAAGCCGACCGGATGCGGCCACTCGCGCTTGAGGCGGGTCAACCGCTCGGCGAGCTGCTCGGAGCTGGCCATTTCCCCCCGGCTGTCGAGGGCGAAGATCCAGGCGGACGGCGGCAGGGCGGCGAGCAGCGCGGCTCCTTCGAGCTTCATCCGCTGCGGATCGTCGGCATCGGCGCGGGCGCGGACGGGGAGATCGCGCACCGGCCCGAAGTGGGCGATCCGTTTCCGGTAGGAGGCGCAGATCTCCTCCCAGTTCGAGCGCTGGTGGCGTCCCGCCCAGACGACGACGAGCTCGCGCGGCATCCTGGATTCGGGCGGGATTCGGGCGTGGTCTTGGAGCGGCCCGGCTCAGTCGGCCGCGCCGTCGTCGGGATCCGGCTGGGAGCGACCCATCAGGTAGGTCTCCCACTCGTCGAAGAAGGCGAGAGTCTTGAAGTCGCGCATGCGGTCGAGGAAGACGACGCCGTTCAGATGGTCGTACTCGTGCTGCACGATGCGGGCCTCGAAGCCGGTGGCGATGAAGTCGAGCGGCCTTCCTTCGCGGTCGAGCCCCTGCACCCGCACCTTCGGATGGCGCGGTACCAAGCCCCGCAGGTCGGGGATCGACAGGCATCCCTCCCAGTCGTAGCTCATCTCGCGCGCCTGCGGCGTCACCAACGGATTGATCACTACCGACAGCGGGATCTCCGGCGGCCCGGCCGCCTCGTAGATGAAGAGCTGCATCGGCACGCCCACCTGCGGCGCGGCCAGCCCGACTCCATGCTCGTCGCGCATGCTCTCCGCCATGTCGTCGATCAGCGTCTGGAACTCCGTCTCGGCGATGCGCTCCCGGGGCACGGGCTGCGCCGGCGTGCGCAGGGACGGGTGGCCGAGGCGGAGGATCGGGATCAGAGCCATGACGGCGGCATTATAGCGTAAAGAGACCGTGTCTTCCCCGACGGCAGTGAGGACCCGGCCTTTGCCAATGCTATCCTCCCCACCCATGTCGAGACGCATGCGAGACACCTGGAGCGGGTCGGGGCGATCCTTGAAGAGCGACCGCGGGCGGCGGATCACCAAGGGGCTGCTGCTCGCCGGCGCCGCCGTCGGCATTCCGGTGCTGGCCGGCGCCCTGCTGCGTCGCCGCGTCGAGCCCCCTTCACCGCCGCGCTGGGGACGCTCCCATCGCTATTCGGGGCGCGCCGGCGCCGAGGTGACCTTCCAGGAGCTGGGGAGCGGCTCGCCGGTCGTCCTGCTCCACTCCTTCGGCCCCGGCTATGACGCCAACCAGTGGCGCGCGGCGGCCGAGATCCTGGCCGCCGACCACAGCGTCTACGTCCCCGACTTCCCCGGCTGGGGGAGATCCCGACTGGGTCCGGGTGCGCACCATCCCGACCGTTATCTGGGCCTGATCGAAGATTTTCTCGCCGGCGTCGTGCGGGAGAAAGTCGTGTTGGTGGGCGCCGGCCTCGCCGCCGCCTACGCCGTGCAAATCGCCGCCGACCACCCCGCCCGCGTGCGGGCCCTCGCCCTGGTCTCGCCGCTGGGGCTGGACGAGGCGCCGCCGGCCGGCGCCGCCCACGGCTTCACCGGCACGCTCCTCAACCTGCCGCTGGTCAACGCCTCCGTGCTCGACTTGATGACCAGCCGCGCCGCCCTGGAACACCACCTCCGGCGCGAGGTCTACGCCGCTCCCGAGCGCGTGGACGCCGCCCTGATGGAGCATCACTACCGGGCGAGCCACACGAAGTCGGCCCGCGCCGCCCTCGCCGCCTACCTCCGGGGCGATCTCTGGCACGACGTCTCGGACGAGCTCGACCGCCTGCGCGTCCCCGTCTGGCTCGCCTGGGGCCGGCAGGCGAGGAACCCCGCCGTCGATCAGGCCGACCTCTGGCTCCGCCACCTCCCCGAAGGCCATCTCGACGTCTTCGAAGGCACCGGCACCCTGCCCTTCGCCGAAGCCCCGGCCCTCTTCGCCCGCGCCCTCGAACGCTTCCTGGCGACGCTGCCGGCGTGACGTTCGGGAAGGTGACGTTCAGGAAGGTTTGACAGCGCGCCGTCCGGGACTCAAATCCCGGGCCCCATGATGGTCATCCTCCGGACTCAAAAAAATGACGGCCGCATTTTCGATGTCCAGGCGGAGGAGCCGTCTGCGGTAGCCCAGGGTTTCAATCCCGGCGCGAGCGCGCACAGATCCATCGCAGGCGGCTCAGCCGCCTTTACAGGTCATTCTCAGACGACGTCACGGATTCCCGGAGGGACGGCGGATCAGGCGCGTCCAGATTCGCAACAGTTCGATAT
Source organism: Thermoanaerobaculia bacterium (assembly GCA_036271335.1). Classification (GTDB taxonomy): domain Bacteria; phylum Acidobacteriota; class Thermoanaerobaculia; order Multivoradales; family UBA5704; genus DATARR01. The sequence continues at coordinate 7,966 of DATBAW010000505.1, read as the reverse complement.
GTCCATGGACTGCAGGTATTTAGGTACAAAGCCATTATACCTCGAAACCTGAAAGCAAGCATGATCTTCTGCTGCGCTTCGTTTCCAAGGGTCCGCTGGCTCTCAACGCGACGTTCCGATGCGGAAAGGATCAACGCCTGCCCGCGGCCGGGAGCGCCGGCTCGCCGGTACGGCCGTTATCACCGTTGACGAGCTTGGCGCGAGGCGTTAGGGTACCTGCACGCTCAGCTCACCCAAGCTCTCCGCGAATCTCCTGCCATGTCACCAACCTCGAACGACGAGCGCCGCGAGACGGCGACCGTACGCGCGATCCAGGCGGACATTACTAAGCTGGCGCTGGACGCCATCGTCAACGCCGCGAACTCCTCGCTCCTAGGGGGCGGCGACGTCGACGGCGCGATCCATCGCGCGGCGGGGCCCGAGCTGGTCCACGAGTGCCGCCTTCTGGGCGGCTGCAAGACCGGCGATGCCAAGCTGACAAAGGGCTACAGGCTGCCTGCGAAGCACATCATCCACACGGTCGGTCCCGTCTGGCGCGGCGGCCAGAAGGGGGAGACCGAATTGCTGGCCGCCTGCTATCGGCGCTCCCTGGAGCTCGCCGCCGCGAACGGTATCGTCTCTCTCGCCTTCCCGAGTATCAGCACGGGAATCTATGCCTACCCGATCGAGCTGGCAGCGCGGGTTGCCGTCACCACCGTGTGCTCCTCGTTGCAGGAGTTTCCGCGCCTCCAGGAAGTCGTGTTCTGTTGCTTCTCGTCGAGCGATCTGGTGGTCTACGAGGCCGCTCTGGCGGCCACGTTTTACCGGAAGGCGGCGTCCGGGTCGAAGTGAGCGGCGGCGGTCTGTTCCACTGGGAAAGCCAGTTCATCGACGCGGTCAGTCAGCGCCAGCAGGTGCTTCTGAGCCTGATCGTGAAAGGCTCCACGGGCCCCTGATCCGATCTCTCGCCATGGAAGCTGATGTCCGAAAGGATCACCGGGACGGCCGCAAGGCTCAGCCGCCGAGCCGGCTGGCGAGATCGGCGGCGCGCTGGCGGTTCATCTCTTCCGTGGCCGGCGCGCGCAGATCCTGGCGGTTGGCGGCGGCGAGCCGGTGCTGCTGGACCGGCTCCGAGACCTCAGGGTTCCCGAGCACGTTCCAAGTCTGGCTGACGACGATGGCCTCAAGGTTCTCAAGCCGGCGCGCGGACTCCGCGTTGGCCCGTTCCAGCCGCTCGACCTTCAGCTCCAACTCGTGATTCGACGTCCCCAGGGCCCGCTGCTCGGCGCGGAGCGCGATGAATCGCGTGGCGGCCTTCGAGACGATCGCTATGATCGGGACCGAGAACGCCAAGCATACCGCAAGCGCCCCAATTGCATCCGCTCCCATTTCCATTGGCTCCTGAAGTCGTCCGGTTGATCCGGCGGGCCGACAGCCCTCCGTCCTCCTACCTACGTCGTTGCCACCGAAAGGTTTGGAATCCCGATGCCGAGCGGCGAGTCTTTCAGCAGTTCGAGGTGTACCCGATGCGGCAACCGAACGACCGGCAGTTTAGCGTAGAGCGCAGTCTCGTCCAGACCTCTTCGGCTCTCTTCCCTCCACATTCCGTCCGAGAGGGTGTCTCAAGGAAGGAAGTTACCGACGCCGTATGCGGGCGAGGCCCTCATTTAGACCCGAGCGGCTCCCGATAGCCGCGACGGCCGACTGCAACAGCAAAGGAGACATGCCCATGAGACTGGGACGCCAGAAAATCCTTCTCACCCTGGGAGCCTTATCACTCCTTCTCTTCTCACCGCCAACGGCGCATGCCCAAGCGAAAGGAATGTTCGATGTCGGCGCCCTCCTGCGAGAGCGTGATCCGGAAACCCTGATCAGCAGCCTGAAGGATGACGCCCAGGAAAAGGATACCAGAGAGCGCTGGGCTCGCTTGATCATGCAGGGCTCACAGGCGGCGGCCAAACGAAATCAGGACGATCTCTACCCCAACCCGAGCCTTCAGGCCTACGTCAACCGGCTAGGCCAATCGATCATCCCCAAAGAAGCGTCGGACAACATTTTCGTTACCTTCAAGATCGTCGAAGATCCTTTCCCCTATGCCGATTCTCTTCCCACGGGCACGATCTACCTGAGCACAGGGATGATCTCCCTCCTTGACAACGAGTCGCAGATGGCTTTCCTCCTGATGCACGAGGCGAGCCACGTCCTGCTTTCGCACAAACTTTACGAGATCCTCCAGGAAAAGCAGGCGGAGAAGAGAGCAGCCAAGATGCGGATCATCGGAACGGTACTGGGCGCTGCGCTAGGCGCCGCCGTGGGCGGCAAGAAGGATGCCGCCATCGGGGCGGTCGTCGGGTTTGCGGCGACTGACATCATCGAGAATGACCGGCGGCAAAGATTTTCGAAGGAGAGTGAAATGGAGGCGGACCAGTTCGCCACCCAAGTGCTCCTGGACCACGGCTTTGATGCGCGCGAAGCGCCAACGCTCATGGCCAAGGTTGGCAATGTCGTCCGGCGTAGTGGGGCGGCAGTCGAGATGGCCTTCGTGGGTTCCGGCGATCTTCCCCAACGCTCCACGAAGGTCAAGGAGCTTCTCGGTGGTTCTTGCCAGCCGATCGTCGCCCGTATCCTGGCGGGTAACGGATTCCGCATCTCCTCTCCGCGGTACAGCCAGCTTATGGCGGAGCTCAAGCGAGACAATGGTCTGTTGGCATTGAAGCGGGATTTCTTCGTGATTGCGCGCGCGAACCTTGAGGAGGCAGCCTCAGTGCGCACCGACGATCCACTCACCATGTACGGGCTCGGAGTCCTCTATCGGACGGTGGGCCGTTCCGACGAGGACGTGGCCAAAGCCTCGAGCTATCTCAAATCAGCCATGGAGTTTGATGAGATACGCCACCGATTCCCCGAGGCCTATCTCCAATACGCTGTCGAGCTGCTGAGTCGCGAGGACCCTCAACGATATCCGGAAATCCAGCGGGCCCTCCGGAGCTATGTCGTGCTCTACCAGCGCAAGTCTGGAGGAGAGCTGCCGCGAGAGATGCCCTTTGTCTATGACTACCTCGACTTGACGGGCGACCGAAGCTGGATCGCTTACAAGGTGAGCAACGTGAGCTCCGATGCGCCCTACCAGCTGACGGGTGACGCTAAGATCGATGGCAGCGTGGTACCTGCTGAAAAGCGGTCACCCAAAAACTAGAAGGAGGTCGTTTTCTTGCGAACTGCAACTGGGATCTTCTGTCTGGGAACGGCACTGGCCGGGATGTGGATCTCCACGCCTTCCGGTGCCGCCATCGAAGCGGCCCTTTCACCGGGCTCCATCCAACTCGAGTTGCCGGAGCTCGGTGGGCAACGGTATTCCCCCGGAATCCTGCGAATCCCGGAGCCCGAGAAGATCCGGCATCTCGTGCTTCACATTCCACTGACCCGGATTCATCAGGCGTTCCCAAAGGTCAACGCCATCGGCACCGGCCTCGCCCAGACGATCAGGCTTCGTCAGGACGAGGTGCTCTGCGACATCGATCTCTCGGTCAACCAAGGGCGCTACTACTCCCTGGGCGCGGCGGACAATACCGTGGAGATCAAAGTCGTGCCGGCGCCCAAGGCCGATCCCCTGTATGCCAAATGGGTCATCGCACCACCCAAAGAGCCTCAGGCTTGGCAAACGCACCAGCAGCCGGAAGGAAGCGATGGCTCCTTGGCTCAAGCGGAGATGAGCAAGGAAGGCTTGGTGGTGTTGGAAGAGCTTGATGACGGGCGTTTGAACAAGCTCGACAAGGGGGTCACCACCGCCAGACGAGTCGTTTTCCAGGCGCGTTTTCCTCGCCGGGAGGAATCGGTGTCGCTACGGGTCCATTGGTCAGGAGAAGAGGGCGCCGAGAGAACGTTTTCTATTGGCGATTGGAGCGGAGGTTCCGGTGGCGGCAAGGTGAAAGCCGCCGCTGGCAGCCTGCCGACCTTGGAAGGCAACGTAGATCTCAAGCTGGGTCAGAATCGTCTGGATGTCGAGGTGGTCCATGGTTATACAACTCTCTCGCGCAATACCTACAAGATTTACCGGCGCGCTCCCAACACGCCCACCGCGGTAGTCGGCGAAAAGTGGGCGGTCGTGATTGGAATCTCCGACTATAAGGCGGACGGCCTGAACCTTCGGTATGCCGACCGCGATGCCGAAGCGATCCGCGATGCCCTGGTCGAGAAAGGCGGTTTCCGTCCCGAGCGGGTGCGGTTCCTCAGCAATCAGCACGCGACCTATCAGGAGATCCGCACGGCGCTCTTCAGCTTCCTGGCGGCGACGCAACCGGACGATCTGGTGATGATCTTTCTGGCGGGACACGGCGTGCAGGATACGATCAATCCCGACAATTTCTTCTTCCTGGCGCACGACTCCGAGGTCGGAAATCTGGGCGGAACGGCGATTCCCATGTGGGACCTGGGCAACGTCATGGACTATACCATCCGTGCCCAGCGCATTCTGATCTTCGCCGACACCTGCCACAGTGGAGCCGCGCTGGACCGGGGCGGCGCGAGCGACGGCAAGAGTCTCAATTTCTTCAACAAGTATCTCGAAGTGCTGGCCCGGAAGAAGGGACGGCTGGTGCTGACCGCCAGCCAGGCGCACGAGAGCTCGATCGAAACGACGAAGCTCGCCCATGGGGTGTTTACGAATGCGATCCTTCTCGGGCTCGCCGGCGCCGCGGATGACAATCCCGCCGATGGCGTGATCACGGCCGGCGAGCTCGTCGACTACGTGCGAGCGAAGGTGCCGGAAGAGACGGGAGGGGAGCAGCACCCCTCCTACAGCGAGCAGGGCTTCGATCTGAACCTGCCCCTGGCCTATGCACGAAGAGAGAAAGCCGCGAAGCACTGAGGGAACCAAGGAGCCCATCGGATGAAGTACGAGAGCTTCTCGCTCCGCATCGAGCCGTCACCGGGGAGCTCGTACGCCGTGTCCGTGCAGTCGCCGCAGGGCGAAGGACAGGGAACGATCGAGGTTTCCCGGCTCGACGACCGACTCTGGTCTGACGCCAGGCCGGGATCACCGCGGACCGAGGGGAGCCGGGACCTTACAGTGACTCGCCCGGTGCCGGAAGCATCGGTGCTCGACGTGGGCAAAGGCTTGTTTCGAGCGCTGTTCACAGGTGAGATCGCAAGCCTGTTCCACGCCAGTCTCGGCGGTCTGCCAGGGCGCCAGCAGGGCTTGCGGATCCATCTATCGATCAATCCCCGGCACCCTGAATCGGCCCGCCTCCAGCAACTGCCCTGGGAGCTGCTCTGTCGCCCCGAGACGGAGGATTTTCTCGGTCTGAGCCGGCGCACGCCGATTGTCCGCTCCCTCGATGCCCATCGCGAGCGGCGATCGGCGATCGCCCGGCCGCGCCGGCTCCGGATTCTCGCCGTGTCGGCGAGCCCGGTGAATTGCCCCAGGCTCGCCGTGGAACGCGAGCGCAAGAATCTCGAGGCGGCATGGACGGACCAGGAGAAGAGCGTCGAGATCGTATTCCTGGAGCGTGGAGGCGTGGAAGAGATCCGTCAAGCCTTTCTGGCGGCGCCATTTCACATCCTTCACTTCATGGGCCACGGCGGGTTCGACGAGGAAAGCGGCGAGGGCGCGCTCTTTTTCGAGCGGCACGACGGCACGGGCCAACTCTTCGACGGGCGGCGTCTTGCTCAGTTGCTTCACGATTTCGAGTCGCTGCGCCTCGTCGTGCTCAACGCATGCCACACGGCGGAGGCCGTGGGTGCTCACGGACCGAATCCTTTCGCGGGTACGGCCTCGTCCCTGGTGATGGGCGGTGTGCCAGCCGTCGTAGCGATGAGCGGACCCATCACGGACCTTGCGGCCGTGGCCTTCAGCCGCACTTTCTATCAGCGGCTCGCCGCCGGAGATGCCATCGAAGCGGCCATGACGGAAGGCCGGCTCGCGATCCAGCGAACCGATCCGGCGGAGGGTGCCTGGGCGACTCCCGCCCTTTTCCTGCGCAGCCCGGACGGAGCCCTCTTTGCTCCTCGTTCCACGGTCTGGGCCCGCCGCGCGGCTCTGGTCGTGAGCCTCGCCGTGGCTCTCGCGCTGGTCTGGATCCTGGGCTCCGGCTGGCTCCGGGAGCACAGAGCGGCCACTGTGACGAAGCTCATGAATGACGGGATCGGTCTCCTGGCGCTCGGCAGGAACGAGGAAGCCCGAAAAACCCTTCGCTCCGCTCTGGCGATCGATCCCGACAACGCCGCGGTCCTGGGGACCCTGACGATCGTGGAGATGCAACTCGGCGATTCGGAGACCGCCCTCGCGCATGCCCGGGCCGCCGTGAGGGCGGCCCCCCTGGAAGCTCTCCATCACTACAACCTCGGCAATCTGCTGGCGCGCGAAAAGCGATATGAGGAAGCGCTGCCTAGTCTGCGGCGGGCGATCGAGATCGACCCTGGCTATGTGAACGCCTACAACGAGATCGGTAACGTCTATCTCGAGCTGGAGCGTCCGGCGGAAGCGCGCAAGGCTTTTGAAGCAGGTTTGAGCCGCGATCGCACGCAGGCAAGGCTCCACAAGAACCTCGCCAGGGCAGCGCTCGCCGAAGGCTTACCGAAGGAAGCGATTCTCGATCTGGAAGCGGCGCTATCCCTGTATTCTCCCGCCGATCCGGCCGGGAAGGCGGAGGCAAGCTACTGGCTGGCCGTTGCGGAGGTGGCCGCAGGCCGCGCCGAAGAAGCCTGCGGACCACTGCGAAGTTTCGCGGGCCTCGATCCGCACCTGCTGGGCCCCTTCGCAAAGGACGCTAGGTTGCTGGCGAGGCGTCAAGGGTGTGCCCCATGGCTTTGATCGATTCTCGACGCTCCTTGGCAGGAGCGATCCTCTTGCTTCTGGCGAGCCGAGTTTCGGCACAAAGGCCCACGGATCTCACGGCCATCCTGACCCAGGTCGAAGGCCAGGTGACGCTCTCTCTGGCAGGCCAGGAGGAATTTCGTTCCGTGCGCCAGGCGTCGCAGCGGCAGATCTTTCGTCGCGGCGAAAGCGTCCACGTGCCGAGTGGTGCCCGAGCAACCTTGATCTGCTCAACGGAAACTCTGGTGAGCCTGACGGGGCCCCGTGACTGGATCCTCGACGCGGCGGCCTGCGGACAAGGTCTGTCACTCCCGGGAAATACCTATCGGAATCTGGCATCGTACGCGGGCAGGATTCTTCCCAAGAACGGAGCCCTGCTGCTCGAGCTCGAGACGCGCAACGTGGAGATCGGGTCGGGCCCGATTCTCCTGGCTCCACGCGACACGGCGGTGATGGCGGCTTCCCCTCGCCTCGTTTGGACTCAGGTGCCGGATGCCGTCGAATATGAGATCGAGCTCCGCGGCGCGGTCGAGACCTCGATCCGGCTGGCGGCGAACGAGCTCCAGTGCGGTCATGGCGCGGGTCCCTGGCGCGATCTCGAGGTCTGCTCCTGGTCCCCTTCCGGCAAGTGGCCGGCGCTCGAAGCCGGAAAGCCGGTATTCCTGAAGCTCGGTTCCCGCTCAGCCTTGGGGGCGCCGTTTCGTCAGGTCCCCGAGGTGTACGAGATCCATCTCTTGCCGGTCGACGATCAGCGAAGCGTGAGGGAAGGTCTGCGCCAGATCGCGATGTTGCCCATCGACAACACCAGCCGCCTTCTCCTGACGGCCGGAGCCTACGCGCAACATGGGTTGTCCGCCGACGCCATCGCGACCTATGACGAGGCGCTGCAGGCGCACGAGATGCCCGAGGCGCGAGTCACGCTCGGCGACCTCTATCTGAGCCTGGGTCTGGTCGGGTTCGCCGACCGTGAGTACCGTCAGGTTCTGACCGGCGCTCCGGAAGCTGCGGCGCAAGCCGCGGCGGAGTTGGGCCTCGGCCAGACGGCCTTTCTCCGCAAGCATTTTGGCGACGCGCGAGCCCACTTCGAGCGCGCCCGCGCGCTCTATGCCTCGATCGGCCTCGCGGCTGAAGCGGAGGCCGCACGAGCGGCGGCCGCGGAAGTTCAAGGGGGGG
>DATBAW010000504.1:0-7136 GCA_036271335.1 Thermoanaerobaculia bacterium | reverse complement strand
GCGTCTGATCGACCTGCATCGTGTTGTTACGCAAGGAATCCGGATCGGTGTCGAAAGCTATTCCCTCAAACAACTTGAGCCAATCTACGGTTTTGCACGGGAAACGCCTCTCATAGAGGCGAGTCGCGCGCTTCGGCAGGTTGGCCGGCGTCAACTATCCCTGTGCGGTGCACAGGACTAATTGTCGCTGAGCAGCAGGTCGAGGCGGCACTGGAACTCGGCCGCCCGTTGGATGTCGGCGCGGAACTTCGCCGAGATGTCGCGAGCTACAACCGCGACGACTGTCTTTCGACCATGAAACTCCGCGATTGGCTGGAGCGGGAGCGTGAAAGTGCAATAGCGGGCGGGGAGGATCTCCCGCGCCCTATCGCCGATACCGGCGAGGCACCCGAGAAGCTCACTGAGTGGCAAAACCGGGTGCGACCAGTGGCAGCAGGTTTGCTCGCTGAGTTGCCGGCTGACCCTGGCTGACCCTACAAGTTATACTGCGGAGCAGCGGGCTCGCTGGCTACTCGCCCACTGTCTCGATTTCCATCGGCGCGAGGATAAGGTATCTTGGTGGGAGCATTTTCGCCTTGAGGCGCTGTCAGAGGACGAGCGATACGACGAGCCGCGCGCGATCGCCGGTCTTCGCTTTGAGCGCCGCATTGCTCCTGAAGGCCGGAAGAAGGTGCCGATTGATGTTTATTCCTTCCCGCCTCAGGAGGTGGGTCGCCGCCAGCGTGAGGCGCGAATCGATAAGGATCGAAAACTCGGCGATATCGAAGAGCTTGATCCAGACGCTGGCACTGTCATGATCAAGAAAGCCACCAAGGAGCGTGACGAGCACCCGACATCGATTTTTCTTCATGATCACATGAGAAAGAGTGTCCTGGAAGAATCCATCCTCCGCCTTGCAGAGTACGTTGCCGAAAAGGGAATTGACGAACCGGGTGAACATCGTGCAGGGCGAGACCTTCTTCTCCGGCGTCCACCGCGTGGTTGTGCGCTTGTCGACGGCGGTCTCACCCGTCCCGACGAAGACGTCGTCGCATCTGCATGTCGTATGGCTATCGAGCTTGACCAGGGTGTGTTACCCATCCAAGGTCCACCAGGCGCGGGCAAGACATTCACGGGCGCACGAATGATCGTAGAGCTCGTCCGGCAAGGGAAAAAAGTGGGATTGACTGCGGTCTCGCACGCGGTGATTACACATTTATTGAAGGAAGTTCTGGGCGTGGCGTCGGAGAAAAAAGTCGATCTGCGTTGTCTCCAAAAGGGTCGAGAAGGTTCTGATGAGGCCGAGGGATCGTCGATCCCGCAAACTAAGAAGAACGAGCAGATTGAGTCTGCTCTCAGATGCGGCGAAGTTCAAGTGGCGGCCGGAACGGCTTGGCTCTGGTCGCGCTCCGAGTTGAAGGAAGCCGTCGATGTTCTCTTTGTCGACGAGGCTGGGCAAATGTCCTTGGCCGATGTCCTTTCGGTCAGCCAAGCCGCGCGAAGCTTGGTTCTCCTCGGTGACCCCCAACAGCTTGAGCAACCAATCCAAGGTAGCCATCCGGATGGTACGGCGGTTGCTGCGCTGACTCACCTCTTGGCAGGAAAACTAACGCTCGAGAAGCAGAGTGGCTTATTTCTTGAGCAGACTTGGCGCCTCCATCCGACGATCTGTGATTTCACGTCTGAACAGTTTTACGAGGGACGGCTCCGATCGGTCGAAGGGTTGGACCGCCAAGCCTTGCACGCACGAGCTCCCTTCGACCGGAGTGGTCTCTTCTTTCTGCCCGTAGAACACGAAGGGAATCAAAGCTACAGCGAGGAGGAGGCGACGGTAGTCGGCAAACTCGTCCAAACTTGGATCGAATCGGGTGCAGAGTGGACTGACCGCAAAGGAGTTCGCGCGCATCTGACTCAAGAAGACATTCTGGTGGTCGTGCCTTATAACGCCCAAATCCGGCGACTTGAAGGCCTTCTGCCCAGGGTAAAAATCGGCACAGTCGACAAATTCCAGGGCCAAGAGGCTCCCGTCGTAATCTATTCAATGGTTACGTCTTCACCGGCAGCGGCGCCACGAGGCATGCAGTTTCTCTACAGTCGAAATCGTTTGAACGTTGCGATTTCCCGCGCGCGTTGCGCCTGTGTCTTGGTTGCTAACCCAAGCCTTCTGGAGCCTGAGTGTCGAACTCCCGTGCAGATGCGGCTCGCCAATGCGCTGTGCCGGTACGTAGAGAGGGCTGAATGCATGAGTTTGTAGATCCACTCAAGCTTGTTCGCCCCTGCTAATCAGTCAGACTCAGGCATCAGGCCCCCTTCACCGCCTCCACAAACGCCCGCGCACTCTCCACCGGCACCATCGGCAAAATCCCATGCCCCAGATTCACGATATGCCCCCCGCCCCGCCCCTGCTCGATCACCTCGGCCGTGCGGCGCTGGATCTCCGGGATCGGCGCCAGCAGGGCCGCCGGGTCGAGGTTCCCCTGCAACACCCGGTCTCCCACGATCTTGCGCACCTGCGAGAGGGGCTGGCGCCAATCCACGGAGAGGACGTCCACCGGCAGTTCCGCCATCGCCGGGAGGAGGTGGCCGCCGCCGTTGACGTAGTAGATCAGCGGCACCTTCCCCTTGAGCGCGTCGACAATCTTCCGCAGGGGCGGAAGGGCGAGGGCGCGCCAGCGTTCGAGGGAGAGGACGCCTCCCCAGGTGTCGAAGAGCTGGAGGGCCTGGGCTCCGGCGGCGATCTGGCCGTTGAGGTAGGCGATGGAGACGTCGGCGATGCGGTCGAGGAGGACGGCGAGGCCTTCGGGGTCGCCGTAGCTCCAGGCGAGGAGGTGCTCGAAATGCTTGGATCCCCCTCCTTCAATTAGATAGGCGGCGAGGGTCCAGGGGGTCCCGCCGAAACCGAGGACGGGCACGCGGCCGGCGAGCTCGCGGCGGACGAGACGCATGGCGTCGAAGACGTAGCCGAGGGTCTCGTCGACGTTGGGCTCGCGCAGGCGGGCGATGTCCTCGCGGGTGCGCACGGGGTGGGGAAAGCTGGGGCCGTCCCCCTTCACGAATTGCAGCTCGGCGCCCATCGCCTCCAGCGGCAGCAGGATGTCGGCGAAGAGGATGGCCGCGTCCACGCCGAGAATGTCGACCGGCTGGATCGTCACCTCGGCGGCGAGCTCGGGGGTCTTGCAGAGGGTGAGGAAATCCACCTTCTGGCGGATGGCCCGGTATTCGGGAAGGTAGCGGCCAGCCTGGCGCATCAGCCAGACGGGTCGCCGCTCCGTGGTTTCGCCACGGCAGGTACGGAGGAAGAGGTCGTTCACGAGGGGAGGATAGCAGCGGGAGAAGAGAACTCGTAGGGCGCAGCATGCTGCGCCCTCGAAGTCGCCGTAACAGGAAAGGGCGCAGCATGCTGCGCCCTACGGGCAGCCCTCTCTCCCGGCGGCCGGGAGAGAGGGCTGGAAGAGTGAGGGCTTTACGGCTGGAAGCCGGTGCGGTCCTGCAGACCGTTGAGCTCGTCCGAAGTGTCCGGCACGGCCGGCAGCACGTAGGTCTTGATGGCCCCGGTGCTGATCTGCTGGACGTCCACCTCGACGCGCGAGGGGGTGAAGCGCACGAGGGTCGGCCAGAGGAAGCCGTTGGGGCGCGGACCGACGACGCGGACGAAGACCTCGGAGCGGCCGGCGACGGCGCCGCTGACGCAGAGGGTCTGGGGGATGCAGTCGCTCTCCATGGTCCCGGCGGTGGGAGTGGTGGAGTTGAAGATGCGGACCCGGAAGCGGAAGTTCGGGATGGCGGAGGTGCTCAGGAAGCCGCCGCCGCTACCGGCCGGCGTGGTGGCCGTCACTTGGTTCGAGGGGGCCGAGGTCACGGTGCCGTTGAGGGCACGGACGCGGAAGGTGTAGCCGATCTGCGGCGCCAGGCCGGTGACCTGCGCCTTGACGGTGTTGGCGGGCGTAGTGCCGATCTGCTGGAACGTGCCGTTGATGATCGAGTCGATGGCAAAGCCCGTCTCGTTGTTCGAATTGTCCTTCCAGGAGAGGTCGATCTCCGTGCTGGAGACCGCCGTCGCCTGCAGATTGGAGGGGGCCGCAGGCGTCGCCGGTGCCGCGGCGCAGGTGAAGGTGAGGGTGTAATTGCCGACCTCGCCGGGGGCCGCGCTGGTGGCGGCGATCTGCCAGGTGCCAGTCGAGGTGAGCTGGAATGCGAGCTGCGCATCGTTGCCGCCGCCACCGTTGTTGTTCTCCCCCACGTCCTGGTTCTGCGGGTTGTAGAGGGCCAGGTAGGAGTCGAAGCTGGAAGACCGCTCGGTGACCGTCACGGTCTGCCCGAGGGTCCCCGAGAACTGGTAGAGATCGGCGTACGAGCCGGTGTTGGTGGCGCAGTCGCCCGACCCCAGCGTGGCGCTCACGGTCTGGCCGCACTGGATCGCCTGGACGGTGCAGGCCTTGTCGGGGCGGGCCGCCAGGTCGAACAGCGCCGCGTTCCTGCCGGCGGGCTCGGCGGGCGCCTTCGCGATGACGCGGATGGAAGAGGGGGCGGCCTGCTGCGCGCCGGCCGGCAGGGGCAGGAGGGCGGCGGACAAGCTGGTGAGTCCGGTGATAGCGGCGCTGAACAGGGCTTTTTTTACAAATTTCCGGGTCATTGAAGATCTCCTCTAACGGTCTGGGTGAGAACCACCTGCAGCGAAGACCCGTAGCTTGCAAGAACCTTGCACAACGCCTCTCCAGGGGTGGGATACACTCCCCCTCGATGCTGAGACTGGTCGCCTACGCGCCGGATGGGGTCCGCCGATTCCCGGTCCATCGAAACGAGCTGATCCTCGGGAGCTGGCCCGAGTGCGACATCTTTCTGCCGTACGCCGGGGTGGCGCAGAAGCACGCGAAGATCACGTATGACGGCACCACCCTGCGGATCGAGGACCTGGGGACGCGCAAGGGTCTGCTGGTCAGCGGCCGCAAGGTGCGGGAGGCCGCCCTGGAGGTGCTGGACGAGATCCGCCTCGGCGGCGTGACGCTGCTGGTGGAGGACGTCGCCCCTGGGCCGGAGAAGGCGCCGGCGCCTCCCCTGGTCGAGGAGAAGCGGGCGGACGGGCCGCCGGTGATCACGCCCCTGCGCATGATCGCCCACCTGAACCGCATGAGCGAATGGGTGCTCGGGGACGCCGAGAGCCGGACCACCTCGGAGGCGCTGATCAGCGAGGTGCTGGCCGATTTCGGCGGCGGTGCCGTGTTCCTGCTGGTGGGGGAGCTGGAGGGAGCCTCCCTCAAGCTGGTGGTGACGACCGATCCGGGCTGGCTCGCGAGCGGCGAGACGCTGGTCAGTCAGATCCTGAAACAGCGCGAGGGCCAGCGCGCTCCGGGAGTGGGACCGAGCAAGGAAGGCTCCTTCCTCGGCCTGCTGGGAGAGGCGCCGGCCTGGATCTTCCATCACTCCTTCGTGGCGCTCGACCGCGGCTACACGCTGGTCGCCGCGTTCCCGCGCTTCTCGCCGGAGGAATGGACGCCGGTGCTCTCGCTCAGCGCCCTGGGCCACCTGCTGGTGCTCGGCCTGGTGCACCACGTCGGGTGGTACGAGCCGATCCTGCCCGGCCATCCGGGGCAGCAGGATCTGACGCTCGATCCGGCCCTGGTCGTGGGCGAGTCGCAGGCGATGAAGCAGGTAGTCGAGATGCTCCGTTCGGCGGTCGATCCGCCGGTCCACGTGCTGCTCGCCGGCGATCCCGGCGTCGGCAAGGATCTGCTGGCCCGCTCGCTCCATCTTTCCGGGCTGCGGCGTCAGGGGCCTTTCATCATGGCGACCTGCGGGGGGGCCAAGCCACAGCAGATCGAGGCGGATCTCTTCGGCGCCGAGGTGCCGGGCAAGGGGGGGCCGGTGCGGCGCGAGGGGAAGCTGCTGCTCGCCCATGGCGGCACGCTCTTTCTCGACGAGATCGAACAGCTCCCCATGGAACTGCAGGCACGGCTGGTGCGCTTCCTGCGCTCCGGTCAGGTGGAGCCCACGGGGAGCAACGAGGCGCACCCCGTGGACGTGCGGCTGGTGGTGGGGAGCCGCGCGCCGCTCGACGCCGTGGTGACCCAGGACCGGTTCCGGGTCGACCTCGCCTACCGGCTCTCGCAGTTCATGATCGAGGTGCCGCCGCTGCGCGAGCGGAGAGAGGACCTGCCGATCCTCATCCAGTCGTACATCAACCGGTTCTGCCACGAGTCGGGCAAGCGCATCCAGGGAATCACCGTCAAGGCGATGTCGGCGCTGCTGAGCTACGACTATCCGGGCAATCTCGCGGAGCTGGAGAACATCGCCCGGCAGCTGGTCCATATGGCGCCGGCGGGCCGGCCGGTGGATGTCAATCTCCTGCCCGAGCGGGTTCGCAACGGTCCGCTCGCCGCCACCACGAAGGTAGACTCGGCGTCCGATCTCGAGCTGGAGCGCCTGGTCAGCGGCGCCGAGCAGGTGGCGATCCGCGAGGCCCTGCGGCGCACCAACGGCAACAAGTCTCATGCCGCGCGGCTGCTGGGGGTCTCGCGGAATGGGTTGGCGATCAAGATGGAGCGGTATGGGTTGAAGGCGTGAACCGCCCGGGCATAAATGCCCGGGCTACGCGGGAAATGAAAAGCCGGCTGAAGCCGGCTCAAAGCTTGGTCGAAGAGATGGAGCCGGCTTCAGCCGGCTTTTTTGTTCGTGGTAGCCCGGGCATTTATGCCCGGGCGGAGCTATTTTAAAGCTTGCGTCGGCGCCTGCGCCGTCGCCACGATCAGCTTCACCAGCGATTCGAGATCCCGCAGGTCGGCCACCTCGACGGGGGAGTGGGAGTAGCGGCCGGGCCAGGAGAAGGGGAGCATGGCGGGGCCGTTGGCGAGGAAGGGCATGCCGTCGGTGGCGCCGCCGGTGAATCCGACCTGGATCGGCACGTTGGCCTTTTTTGCCAGGGCGAGGAAGCGGTCGATCAGCTCGCGGGGCGCGAGGTAGCCGTTGTCCATCGCCCGCAGCACGGCGCCCTGGCCGAGGCGGGCGTCGGCGAAGCGCTTCGATTCGATCGGCGAATCCGCGGAGACGAAGGTATCGACGGCGTGGACCTCGGCGAGATTCTTCAGGCGCTTGGCGAGCGCGCCGGAGCCTTCGAGCCCCACCTCCTCGCCCACCGACCAGGCGAAGATCACTCTTCGCTG
>DATBAW010000503.1:0-6230 GCA_036271335.1 Thermoanaerobaculia bacterium | reverse complement strand
GCCTGAACAACCTGGCTGCTCTCCTCGATCAAACCCGCCAAATCCAAGCTCGCCTCCGGGATTCACCACGACAACGAAAGAGCCAAGCCGCTGAGGCCTCAGCCTTTGCCAGGCTCCTGGCCGAAGGTTAACGCGTATGGGAGTCTCCCCACAGGTACCGAACTTCGGGTGCACTACACTAGCCCGCGTCCGTGAGGGGCTCGTATCCCGCGCAGACCCGCACCGGCAGTCCCGGATAGCGCGGGAACCGCGGATCGATCGCCGCCCGGCCGCAGCGCACGAAGACGCTCCGGGGAGAGGCGAGGAGGCGCAGGTGCTCGCAGCTGGCGCAGAGGCCCGGCGGCACGGCGAGGCGGTCGAGCAGACCCCGCTCCTCGGTCGTCGCGCGTCTCTCTTCCTCGCCCATCAGCCGGCTCCCGTTTCGGCCTGGTGCTGCTCCAGGGCCTCCTCGGCGACCTTCCCCGCGGCCAGCGCCTCGACCTTGTCGGTGGGGCCGAGAAGGAACAGCAGGTCCCCCGCTTCCAGCCGGGTCCCGGCCTCGGGGAGGACGGGCTCCTCGCCCCGGGGCCCCTGGCGCCGGATCTCCATCACGCGGGCGCCGAGGGTCTGTGGCAGGCGCGCCTCGGCCAGGGTCCTGCCGACGAGGTGAGGCGGCACCGGCACCAGCCGGAGGGTGAAGTCAGGAGGGATCTCGACAAACTGGCGGGGCGTCCGCGCATCCTCGCTGGAGACGAAGGTGGTGAGCAGCGCCGGCCGTCCCACCACCTCCTGCGCGTAGACGGCCAGCAGATCGCGCTTGGCGAGGATGCCGAGGAACTTCCCCGCCGCGTCGACGACCGGCAGGCGCTCGGAGTCGCTGCGGGCGAAGATCTCGGTGGCCAGATGGAGCCGCTCATCCGGATGGATCACCGGCTCCACCGGCGTCATCAGGTCGAGCGCCACCACCGCCGTCAGCGTCTCCGGATTCTCCAGGGCGTACTTGATGTCGTGGATCGAGACCGCGCCGGCGAGCTTGCCGCCGTCGTCGACCACGAAGAGACGCTGGCGCGGGGTGGCGAGGAACTTCTTCACCACCTCGGCGTAGGACTCGCCCGGCCGCAGGGTCTGCGGATCGGGGCGCATCAGGGCCTCCGCCTTGAGCCCGGCGAGCACCGCCTCCTCCATCCGCCAGGGGAGGTCGATCCCCTTGCCCTTCAAGGACTCGGTGTAGATCGAATAAGGGTGGAGGGCGCGGGCGATCAGGCTGGCGAGGATGGCGGCCAGCATCACCGGCAGGATCAGGTCGTAGTTGCCGGTGAACTCGAAGAGGATGAGGATGGCGCTGATCGGCGCGTAGCTCGTCCCCGCCATCACCGCCGCCATGCCCACGGCGGCGTAGGCGCCGTAGGGGGAGGCGCCGTGCGGCCAGAGCGAGTGCATGAAGCAGCCGTAGGCGCCCCCCACCAGCGCGCCGTAGGCGATCGATGGCGTGAACATCCCGCCCGAGCCGCCGCTCCCCCGGGTCAGCGCGGTCGCCGCCAGCTTGACCGCGGCGAGGCCGAGCAGGAAGAGGCCGGTGAGCTCCTGGGAGACGGCGAGGTGGGGCGGCAGCTTCAGCGCCCCGGCGAGCGCCAGGTTGATCGTGCCATACCCCCTGCCCAGCGCGTGCGGCACGTAGAGGCCGATCACCCCGAGGAGGGCCATGCCGATCACCGGCTGGAACGGACGCGGCAGGAAGCGGAGCCGCGCGAAGGCTTTCGAGCCGAGGCTCACGCCGAGCATGAAGAGGACGGAGGCGAACGCCGCGACCACCCCGAGCCCGGCGTAGGGGAGCATCTCCCAGCCGCTCTTCAGCGCATACTCCGGCGCGGCGTAGAGCGGCGCGTTGCCGGTGATCGAGCGGGCGATGAGGGTGGCGATCACCGAGGAGGCGACGATCGGCCCGAAGATCTCCAGGGCAAAGTTGCCGAGGATGACCTCCATGGCGAACAGCGCGCCGCCGATCGGGATGTTGTAGGTGGCGGCGAGGCCGGCGGCGGCGCCGCAGCCGACCAGGATCTTCAGCCGGTGGGCGGGGATCTCGAGGCGGGCCCCCAGCCACGAGGAGAGCATCGCGCCGAGGCGGATCATCGGCCCCTCGCGGCCGAGCGAGCCGCCGCTGCCGACGGTGACGATCGACTCCAGGGCATTGATCAGCACCGGCCGTGGCGCGATCTTGCCGCCGGTGAGCGCCACCGCCTCGATCAGCATCCCCATCCCCTCCCCTCCCGCCTCCGCCGGCGACCGGCGGCGGCTGAGCCAGAGGATGAGCCCCACCACCGCTCCGCCGATCGCCGGGGCCGCCACCACCACCCAGCGATGGACCTTGGGGACGATGGCGAGCAGATCGCCCGAGGAACCCCAGAGGACCCGCTGCACGAGGCCGATCAGCAGGTCGGTGGCGGCGCCGAGCAGGCCGCCGAGGACGCCGACGACGCCGATCAGCAGGAAGAAGAGGCGGTCCTCGCGGTTGGCGAGACCGAAGCGGCGCGCCAGGGCGAAATCGAGCGACCGCGTCCAGGCGCGAAGGGTGCGCAGGCGGGCGACCGGGCGCGTCTCCATGGCGGCGGACTGTATCAAGCCCCGGCGACCGGCTACTCCATAAAGATGTCTTCCATAAACATGCTCATTGATGTATACTTCCCATCCGAGGCCGCCCCCAGGGGCGACCAGGACCTTCCGGGGGTCCGCCGGCGCGCGTCCGCCGCCGGTTTGGATCCCCACGGCGGAAGTTTTCGCCCCGCGGTGCCAACCTTCCTACCGCGGCGCTTCCGTACCGGCGTCGCGCGCCACGCCCCGAGGGGACCGGAGCTTTCCGGTCCCCTTTGCCTTTCTGCCCCACCCCTCCGAGTTCCGTGCCGGCTTTGAGCAGCACCTTAAAGATAAAGGCGGCCGATACGGCCGTGTCGGCCACGTTCGGACCGCCTGTCCCTCGGAGGGATGTCATGTCCAAAGCGTACCGGTCTGTCGTCGCCACCCTGCTGATCGCCACCTTCGCTACCCTGGCCGGCGCCGCGCCCTCGCTCGCGAAGCCGGTCCATCGCCGTCACGCCGCCCAAGATCCGGCCCGTGCCGAGCTCGGCATGCGGCGCCTCGTCGTCGCCCTGCTGAGCGGCATCTTCGACTTCGCCGGCGGTGCCATGGACCCCAACGGCATCAGCTGAGCTCCCATTCATCCCCTCGGACACCGGCGTTCTTCAACGCCGGTGTCACTTTTTACCGCCCAGAGGCAACTTATGGATAAGGGCGGATCTCGCCTTCCTTGGGCGAGGCCGGTTTGGAGGCCGGCCACGCCGCGATGCAGCTTCCCGGAGGAGATGGACGGATGAATGCGGGTCACCCGGATCGGAACGCGTTCGAGAGGTTTTCGCGCGGCGAGTCCACGGCGGAGGAGGAGCGCTGGATCGAGAGCCATCTCCGTTCGGAGTGCGGACTCTGCCAGCGGTATGTCGACGAGCTGCTGTCGTGCAGCTTCGATCCCGGCGCTCCCCCGGCGGAGGAGATCGCCGGTCTGGACGCCTCCTGGGACCGCCTGTTCGCCCGGCTCGGCAGCCATCTCCCCTACGCCGCCGCCGAGCGTGGCGAGGCGCCCCTCCTGGTCGCCGAGCTGTACGCGCGCCCCTGGGACGAGTGGCCGGTGCTCCTCCGCCTCGACCGCCGGCTGCGCACCGTCGCCGTCTGCGAGCTGCTGATCGAGAAGAGCTTCGAGGAGGGGTTCCGCGACGCCGCCCGGGCCATCGAGCTGGCCGAGCGGGGCCTGCTGCTCGCCGATCTGCTCGACGGCGAGCGCTATGGCCGCTCCGTGGTGCAGGACCTCCAGGCCCGCGCCTGGGCCTATCTGAGCAACGCCCGCCGCATCGCCTTCGACCTCGCCGGCGCCGACGCCGCGCTGGCCCGCGCCGAGCGGCTCGTGGAGGAGGGCTCGGCCGATCCCCTCGAAGAGGCGAGGGTCCTCGACCTGCGCGCCTCGCTGCTCAGCGATCAGGGGCGCTTCGAGCAGGCCGCCGAGCTGCTCGAAGTCGTGATCGACATCTACGGCGACCTCGGCGAGCCGCACCGCAAAGGGCGGGCGATGATCAGCAAGGGGGTGTTCCTCGGCTACTCCGGCTGGCCCGAGGAGGCGATCCGCCAGATCCGCAAGGGGCTCGGACTGATCGACTGGGACCGCGAGCCGCGCCTGCTGCTGATGGCGCGCCACAACCTCACCTGGTTCCTCAACGACTGCGGCCGCGCCGAGGAGGCACTGCGCCAGCTCGAGCGCTTCCGCCACACCTACCGCGACTTCGCCGACGCCTGGACCGCCCTGCGCCTCGCCTGGCTCGACGGCCGCATCGCCGGCGGCCTGGGGCGCCTCGAACAGGCCGAGAGCGTCCTGCGCGAGGTCCGCCGGAGCTTCCTCGCCGGAGGCCATGGCTACGACGCCGCGCTGGTGACCCTCGACCTCGCCCATCTCCACCTGGAGAAGGGACGTGCCGCCGAGGTGCGAGTGCTGGCCGAAGAGCTGCTCGACCTCTTCCTCACTCAGGACATCCACCGCCAGGCGATCGCCGCCCTCGCGGTCTTCCAGCAAGCGGTCGCCATGGACGTTGCCACGCCCGCCCTCGTGGCCGCGATCTCCTCCTATCTGGTACGGGCGCGTAAGAACCCCCAGCTGCGATTCGAGAAGGCGGCGGCGTAGGGGCGGTGGCGACGTAGACGACCGCGCTCCCCACCCCGAAACCTCACCCCCGGCCCCTCTCCCACCGCACTCCCAACCGCCGGGAGAGGGGGGGCCCGGTTGAAGCGTTGGAGCTTGTAGGGTGCGCTTGGCGCACCGTCACCCTTCAAGACGCGCACAGCGCGCCATACAAGCCACGTCTTTTCGGTCACGCCCCCCTCTCCCGGTCGGGGGGAGTGCGGTGGGAGAGGGGCCGGGGGTGAGGTTTCGGGGTGGGGGACGCGATGGCAACCCGTTCCGCTATCCTCTCCCCGTGCCGAAAACCACCCCTGCCCTCGACACAGTCCCCACCGCCACCGCCCGTCGCCTGCTGCTGGGCGCTCAAGGGCTGCTCGACGATCCCCGGCGCAAGGCGACGGCGGACGCGCTCTACGACGCCATCCAGCGGATGGGCTTCGTCCAGATCGACTCGATCAACGTGGTCGAGCGGGCGCATCACCTGACTCTCGCCTCCCGGTTCCAGGGCTACCGCCCGCGCCTGCTGGAGCGCCTCCTGGAGCGCGACCGGCGGCTCTTCGAGCACTGGACGCACGACGCCTCGGCCATTCCCACCGTCTGGTACCCCTACTGGAAGATCCGCTTCGAGCGCTACCGCCGCCGCGTCCTCGAGCACCCCTGGTGGATGGAGCGCATCGGTCCAGATCCCGAACGGGCGATCTCTCCCGTCCGCGAGCGGATCGCCGCCGAGGGCCCGCTGATGACGCGCGATTTCGAGGACGAGCGCCCCGCGGGGACCGACAAGGCCTGGTGGGGTTGGAAGCCGCAGAAGGCCGCGCTGGAGTATCTCTGGCGGACCGGCGAGCTGGCGATCGCCGGACGGGTCAACTTCCACAAGGTCTATGACCTCGCCGAACGCGTCCTGCCGGCGGCCCATGCGGCACCGGCCCCCAGCGAGGCCGAGCACCTCGACTGGGCCTGCCGCACGGCTCTGGAACGGCTCGGGATCGCCAGCCCCGACGAGCTCGCCGGCTTCTGGCGCGCCGTTTCGCTCCAGGAGGCGCGCGCCTGGTGCGAAGGTGCCGCCGCCACGGGCGACATCGTGCCGGTCCTGGTCGAGAGCGCCGACGGCTCCCGTCCGCGCGCCTCCTGGGCCCTCCCCGACTGGCACGAGCGCGCCGCCGCCCTCCCCGCCGCGCCGCCGCGAGTCCGCCTGCTCTCCCCCTTCGATCCCATCCTCCGCGACCGCAAGCGCGCTCTGCGCCTGTTCAACTTCGACTACCGCTTCGAGGCCTTCGTCCCGGACGAGCACCGCCAGCACGGCTACTACGTGCTGCCGATCCTCGAGGGCGAGCGCCTGATCGGCCGGCTCGACCCCAAGCTCCACCGCGACCGCGGCGTGCTGGAGATCAAGAATCTCTGGTGGGAGCCCGGGGTGCGAGAGAGCAAGGGACGCCGCGCCGCGCTGGAGTCGGCGCTCGACCGGCTGGCGCGGCTGATCGGGGCGGAGGGTTGGGAGCTCAACTCTCCTCCTCCGGCGCCGGCCCGCGCGTGACGT
>DATBAW010000502.1:0-23422 GCA_036271335.1 Thermoanaerobaculia bacterium | reverse complement strand
AGCCGGACGTCTACGGCGTGCTGGTGCAGGACTGCGAAGTCTGCTGCAACCCCTGGCAACTGAGAATCACCCGCGACCGCGATGGGGATGTCGAGGTGCAGGTGGAGCGGGGGCAGTAGAGGCAGCCTGCCGGGCAACGGCTCGCAGATGGTTACGATGGCTCGCAGATCATTGCAACGGGCCGCAGATCGTTACGACGGCTCGCAGATGGTTGCAACGGTCCGCAGATGGTTGCAACGGTCCGCAGATGGTTACGACGGTCCGCAGATGGTTGCGACGGCTCGCAGATGGTTGCGACGAGCCGCAGATGGTTGCGACGGGCCGCAGAAGCTTACGACGTCCCGCAGATCGTTCTGCAAGCCGTTGGATGGTTACGACGGGCCGTTGTACGCTTGTGACGCCCTGCCTGTGGTTCCACGAAGACGTCTCTTCGAGACCGCCCCCCGCACGATCCCGAACCGCTCCCGCAGCACCTCCGCGGCCTCGTTCTCGTCCGCGAGCTCCCGCTCCTGCTTCTCGCCGTCCCGGGTGGTGAGCAGCCGCCTGCCGCTCAGAGTGATGCGCCCGTCCGGTGTGGCCAGCGAGCACATGCGGTTCTGGGTGAAGTAGGAGTCCGGCGAGGTCTGGTGGTAGTGGCACATCCCGGCGAAATCGGCGTAGACGTGCGTTTCCAGACGGAACCGGTGCTCCGGCTTCCAGGTGCCACCCTTTTCGCGGCGAGACAGGATCAGCCGGCCTTCGTCGATGTCCTCGATCCTGTAGCCGTGCCATTCCTCCAACTGCTCCCCGCGCTCGTCCAGGAGGAGAGGCTCGCGGAAAGAGTCGCCGAAGCCTACGTCCACCAACCAGCGCTGCTCGAGGTTGACCAGGAGCGCCATGTGGTCACCCTCGGGTCCAAAGCTCTCGTCGGCGCCGAACACCTGCGCCGAGAGCATCGTGACGTCGAAGCCGAGGGCGCGCAGCAGCGCGGCGAAAAGGCCGTTGAGCTCATAGCAGAAGCCGCCCCGCCGGCGCATCACAACCTTGTCGAAGAGCGCGTCGTCGCGCAGCTCGATCGGCTCTCCCCAATGGATGCTCAGGTTCTCGAAAGGGACCGCGAGCAGGTGCGCCAGGTGCAGGCGCCGCAGCGTCTCGGCGTTGGGTTCCAGCGAACCCTGATCGTGGAGGCGGGCGAGATAGGCGGAGAGGTCCAGGGCGGTCATTATTTTTCCGAGATAACCCAAGGATAACCGGTCCCTGGCGGCTCTTGCAGACGAAAGGTGAAGCGGCCACCGAGGAGCCTACGGCCGGCACCTCGGTGACCGAACAGCCTCTCTAGAAGCAGCCTCTGGGGGTGATTGAAAATTGGCTGTTATTCATGCAAGTGGACGTCAAGGCGCCTCCCACCGCTTCCGGAAGCCGGTCCTTGTTCAAAGACCGCAGCGTCTCCCGGGTGATCTTCAGCTTCGGCGTTTGCGTCAGGCTCTTCTTCACTCTTGGATCTCCTTCCCCAGGTTTGGGGCGTAATGGAGAAGATACTACGCGAATTTGGAATCGCGTGGTACGCCCCCCCAGGGACCGCAGAGAGGCTAGGGACCCCCGTTGAAGGCGAGGACGCTGAACACTTTGGACTCCGGATCGTATTCGAGACCCCAGAAGTCGTTGCCTCCGTCGCAGACAATATACGTCTCATGCCGCCAGTAGTCAGGATCGCAGAGCTCCGCCGGTATCAGCTCAGGGCGCTCTCTGCACATCTTCTGGTCTTCTTCGACGAGGTACACAGGAAAGGCATTGAGGTAGATCAATTTCCTGCCGGCGCGGATAAAGCCCACATATTGCCGTAAAAAGCCTGAGAGGCCGTCCGCCTCCTTGGCGTGTCCCTGCTGTCGTAGGAACGCTGGAAGCTCTTTTTCCAGCTCCTCGACCTGGGCCGGGAAGGGCGACCAGAACTCCTTCTCTCGCGGCGCAGGACGGGAGCACTGCGAGAAGAACACTGCCGGACCGAGATCCGGGGCCATGATGGTCCACGATTTTGCCACGGCCGGAGCGGGCAAAGCGACTGGCGCCTTGGCCGCCGGGCTTGCCACACAGCCTGGAGCCGCCAGCAGTAGGAAAGAAAGGAGAAAAACTCGCATCGTTGATACCATCCTCGCGGTTAAGCCCGCTCCTACGCCGTCCCCAACGCCTCCTCCAACCGATCCCTGCACCCCCGGCTGAGCGGCAGCCGCTTGCCGCTCTTGAGCACCACCACGAAATCGCCGTGCGGGCTCGGCACCATCTCGCGGACGGCTTCGAGGTTCACCAACGCGGACCGGTGAATCCTTACGAAACGATCGCTCGGCAGCTTGGCCTCCACGCCGGACATCGTGTCGCGCAGGAGGTGCGATTCGCCGGCGGCGTTCAGGCGGACGTAGTTGCCGGCCGCTTCGATCCATTCGATCTCCTCGGGGGCGAGGAAGAGGACCTGACCGTTGTTGCGCACGGCCAGCCGTTGAAAGAGGGGGCGGTCGGGCGGTGGGGGGCCGAGGAGGGCGGCGAGCTGGCGTTGGAGCGTGGCGGCCGCGGCGAGCAGCGCGGCCAGGCGGTGCTCGCGGAAATCGTCTTCCAGGTTCGCGCTATGAAAATTCATTCGATCCTCCTCGCCCTCGGCCTTGCGATCACCCGCAGAGAAAGAAAAAAGGGCCGCCGGGTAAACCCGGCGGCTGGATGGAGGGGGCACTGCTTGCTGCTCGGTGCCCGATTGGGTTAGCGGAGGCTGATCCGCGCGCCCAGCCGGAAGATGCGCGGGCTCAGCACCTCGACCACGTTCGCCGAGTTGCTGCGGCCCAAAATGCTCTGATCCTGTAAAACGTAAGCTTCGTTGAAGGCGTTGAATACGTCGAGCCCCAGGTTCAGCCCGACGTTGCGGAGGTTGAACTCCTTCTCGACCCGCAGGTTCACCACGTGGACATCCGGGTAGCGGAAGGTGTCCGCCGAGGCGTCGACCGGGACGTCGATGCCGTTGGGGCCGTCGTTGATCGTCTGGCGATTGATCTGCACCGCGTAGCGGAGCGGATATCCCTGGCGGCCGGTCAGGTTGGCGGCGAGGTTGAAGCCCCACGGATGATCGGGCGCGACCTGATAGAGCGTGTTCAGGTTGTAGGACCACTTGCTGTCGATGAACACGTTTCCCTTGGGGCCGGAGGTGGTGCCGGAAGCCTGCAGGACGTCCGTGCCGTCGACCACGCCGCCGCCGATGTTGTCGGTCGGATCCTGGTTCTCGCTGGAGGGGATCCGCCATTTCCAGTCGGAGTAGGAGACGTTGCCGCGCAGCATCCAGCGGTTGGAGAGCCGCTTGTCGAAGGTGAGCGCGGCGCCCTTGTACTCCTGCTCGCGATCGCCGTTGGTGAGATAGAAGCCGTTGCGCGTCGTCACGCCCGGCCGAAGCTCGTAATACCGCACGGTATAGGTGTGGCCGTCGGGCGCGATGACGGTCACGGGCGCGGCCTGCACGTAATCGTCGGGACGCGCCGGACGGCCGACCGAGCTCAGGGCCTCGGGGCTGTTGGCATCGCCGTCGAAGACCAGCCGCTCGGCGTCGATGATGTCGTGCGTCTTGCGATAGGTGAGGTTCAGGCCGACCACGAAATCGGGGAGCAGGGCGTGCTCGACGCCGAACAGGAGCTCATCGGTGATCGGCGCGCTGAGATTGGGGTTGACCGCCGAGGACTGCAGCGGCTGGAACGTGAAGGGATTGACGTTCGGGCTCGCTCCCAGGTCCTGGCCGACATCGCCGGGGCTCAGCGTGGGCGAGCCGGGGTTGGTGGTGTAGAAATATCGGTAGGAGGCCGTGGCGAGCGGATTGAGGAAGCCCGCGGTGCCGATGCCGAGCTGATCGGCGAAGCGCGAGTAGCTGGCGCGCAGAAGGGTTTTCTTCTCGGCGCCGACGGCATAGGTCAGCCCCAGGCGCGGCGCCAGCGTGTTCCAGGTGAAACCGGCGTCCTGGCCGTCGTAGTGAGTGGCCGGCAGGAGATCCGGGAAGATCGGATTGGCCGCCGCGGTGGAGGCGAGGTTCTTGCCGGTCTGGCGATCGTAGCGCAGGCCGAAATTGGCCGTGAGGTTGCCGCTGGAGAGGGTGTCCTGGAGATAGGCGCTGGTGTAGTCGGTCTCGATCTTGGAGTTCGCCTCGCGGACGAGGACCAGCAGGTTCTCGGGATCCGACGCGATGTTGAGGCCGCCGCCCTCCCAGTTGAAGAGCGACGACTGCTGAGCGGTGCGATAGGACGCGCCGTACTTGAGCTCGTTGGAGGTGCCGCCGAGGTTGAAGAAATTCGAGGCGTCGAGCTTCCCCTGCTTCTGCGGCCGCTCGAGCTGGTTGAGGAAATAGCTGTTGTGCCAGACCAGGTTGGCATCGAGGAAGGGGAGCGCGTTGCCCCCTTCGGGAACGAGCTGGAAGCCGCCGTTGACGACCGAATACATGCCGGTGAGATAGAAGTCCTGGCCGAAGATCTGGGTGTCCTCGGCTTTGTAGCCGGTCGGCGAGGGGCCGAAATTGGACTGGTCCCAGGTGGTCTCCTGCGGGCGCAGCGGGCCGGCGTTGCGGCCGGTCTTGATCTTGTCGCCGTTGAAGGCGAACAGGGTCGTGGAGTTGGCGGGCGTGAGCTGGGCGTTCAGCTTGCCGTTCCAATCCTTGAGGGTGGTCTTGTCGCTGAAGTCGTCGATGGTGAACAGATCGATGTCCTGCTTCGAGTAGGAGCCCCAGAACCAGAGCTTGTCCTTGAGGATCGGGCCGCCGATCTCGACGCCTTCCTCGGCGTTCCTGTCGATCCGGTTCCCCTGCGTGAAGGAGGTCTGGGGAGTGTTGCCGTTCCACGGGCCGGGCTGGCCGAGGTCGGACTTGCTGAGGCTCAGGTTCCCCTGCGTGCCCTTGTCGTCGACGAGGTAGCGGGCGGAGCCGCGGACCTCGTTGGTGCCGCGCTTGGTCACCATGTTGAGCACCACGCCGCCGGTGGCCACCGAGGTGTCGGTGCCGCCGGTGGAGACCTGCATCTCCTCGAAGGCGTCGAAATCGAAATAGGTCGGCGAGCCGCCGAGGGCGGCCATGTCGGTGATCACCATGCCGTCCATCGACCAGACCGCCTGATCGCAGGTCGAGCCGGGGCCGACGAAGAGCGCCTGCTGGCCGCTCTCGTTGCCGCCGACGTTGATGCGGTCGGCCACCACGCCGGGGGTCGAGGCGAGCACGGCCCAGGGATCGCGGGCGGTCGGCGTCGACTCGAGGTCCTTCAGCGTGATCGTCTGCCCGGGGCCCTGCTTCAGCCGGTCGAGCAGCGCGTCGGCGGTGACGTTGATGACATCGGTCGCGGCCATCGGCTGCAGGATCTCCAGGCTGGTGTTGCGGCCGATGTTGACGGTGACGTCGGGCTTCTCGAGCGGCGAAAAGCCTTCGATCTCCGATTTGATCGTGTAGGCCCCGGGGGAGAGGCCGAGGAAGCGGAACTTCCCCTGGGCATCGGTGGCTTGCGTCAGCGGAGCCCCGACGCCGGTCAGCGTGACGGTGACGCCCGGCAGCGGCGACTTGTCATTGCTGCTCAGGACCGTCCCGTAGATGTTGCCGCTCTGCACCTGGGCCAGCGTCGATGACGCCAGGCTCAGCAGCAGGACGGCGAGGATCGATGCGCGCTTGATGAGCGATTCCAAAAACATGAGATCAATCTCCTGTCGATGCCTTGTTGAGGTGTTGTTCGTCTTCGGATACACCCCTTCCTGCTCAGCCGCTGTGGCTCACCTCCTTCCGATTCGATCAACCGTCGCGATCATCCAGAGAGCAAGCGCCGTGCCGTCCTTGGTGGCGAGCGCGCGAAGATCGAATAAACCATTGACGGGATTGAGGAAGATCGACTTCGTGAAGGCAAAGGGCGGCCGGGTGCAGGATTCGTGAATCCAAATCCATGAACCGATTCCGCCGCGCGCGGGCCGCGGGCAAGGTTGAAAGCGGCGGCGCTCCGCCTCGCTGGAACGCGGTTGATCACGGATTTTCCGCGATTCATCCCGGCGCGCTCCGGAAAACCGGATTTCCGGTTCGTGATCCGAAAGATTGAATTGCCGATTGATCGATTCGGGAAAACGGGAGGAACGGGAAAACGCGCCGCGGGCAGGGCTCCGCGCGGCGAGGGGGGGAGCGCGAATCGATCACCGGATGCGGCGCCGGCGCGCTTCGCGAAAAGGTTTCGGAACGTCCTCGCCGGGAGTCGCCGTTGTCCTCCAGGGTGATCGGTCGGTGGCGGCGACGCCTCGGGCGAGCGTTCGTTTCGGCCCCGGTAGAGCAAGGGGTGTGCCGTGCCAGGAGTCGTTTCCTGTGCGTTGAACATTTCCGGTTGAGAGGGAGGGGGACAGCCCGAAGGGCGGGCTTTGAGGAGCCTGGGGTTTCAACCCCAGGCGGGGGTGGCGGCTTCGTGACGGGTAGGCCGATGGGTTTCAATCGCAGGCGGGCGTCCGGGTTGGCCGATTGGCGGAGGATCGGCCGCATGCGCCTGGCGTTGAAACGCCAGGCTGGACAAAGCCCGCCCTCCGGGCTGTCCCCCGCCCCTTCTTGACTCCAACGGCTCGACCCGCCGCCTCTTGACTCGCCGCGCCCCGGGCGCCACGATGGGGCCGGCCATGCACACGATCTTCAAGGACTTCACGTTCTCCTCCGCGCACGCCATCCGCGGACACACCCGCGGCTGCCAGAACCTGCACGGGCACAACTACCGGGTGCGGGTGCACCTGCGCGCCGGGCAGCTGGACGCGCTGGGGATGGTGCTCGATTTTTCAGATCTCAAAGCGATGATGCAGGAGATCGTCGGGCCCTTCGATCACCAGGTGATCAACGACATCCCGCCGTTCGACCAGCGCAACACCACGGCCGAGCTGATCTCGCAGTACGTCTTCGAGGAGGTCGAGCGGCGGCTCCGGGAGCAGGAGCGGGTGCGGGTGGTGAGGGTCGAGGTGTGGGAGACGGAGACCTCCTGCGCCGCCTACGAGCGATAGCTGCCGCCTCGGTGCGGCCGGCCCGGATCGGGTAGAATCCCAGGCGAAACGTTTCGCCGTCCAGCGACATCGACATCGGCAGGCAGAGGAGACGTCATGGCTTCCGAGAAGCCCTCGTTGGAGGGGCTGCGCATCGACCGCCGGGAGGGCCGGGTGGAAGGGGGACGGCGAGGGCTCTGGATCGCCTTCGCGGTCGTCGTCGTGCTCGCCCTGGCGGCGGTGGGCTGGTGGCTCGCCGGGCCGCGCGGCGCGGTGGTGCGCACGGCCACGGCCCAGGCGCGGACGGGCGGAGCGGCGGCGGCCGGAGCGGTGCTCAACGCCTCGGGCTACGTCACCGCGCGCCGGCAGGCGACCGTCTCCTCGAAGATCACCGCCAAGGTGGTGGACGTGCTGGTGGAGGAGGGGATGGTGATCCACGAGGGCCAGGTGCTGGCGCATCTCGACGACGCGACGCCGCGCAAGCAGCTGGCGCTCGCCGAGGCGCAGCTGGTGTCGCAGCAGCGGTCGCTGGCCGAGAACGAGGTGCGGCGCAAGCAGGCGAAGCTCAACCAGGACCGCATCCACCGGCTGCACGACGAAGGGATCTCGACCCAGTCCGACGTCGACACCGCCGACGCCGACCTCGACGCGCTGGTGGCGCGGCTCGACCTCGGGCGACAGGACGTCGAGGTCTCCGAGCGCCAGATCGCCCTGCGCCGCCAGGACGTCGACGACACCGTGATCCGCGCCCCATTCTCGGGGGTGGCGGTGAGCAAGGACGCGCAGCCGGGCGAGATGATCTCGCCGATCTCGGCCGGCGGCGGCTTCACCCGCACGGGCATCTGCACGCTGGTCGACATGAAGTCGCTGGAGATCGACGTCGACGTCAACGAGAGCTTCATCCACCGGGTGGAGCCGGGACAGAAGGCGGTGGCGACCCTCGACGCCTATCCGGAGTGGCAGATCCCGGTCCACGTGATCATGCCGGTACCCACGGCCGACCGCCAGAAGGCGACCGTGAAGGTGCGGCTGGGGTTCGAGCAGCTCGATCCGCGCATCCTTCCGGACATGGGCGTGAAGGTGGCCTTCCTGGGGAACGACACGGCGGGTGCCGCGCCGGGCAAGCCGGTGGTGACGGTTCCCCGCGCGGCCCTGCACAAGGACGGCGACCGCGACGTGGTGTTCGTGATCCAGCCGGGAAGCCGGGTCGAGCGCCGGGCGGTCGGTCTGGCCGCCGGCACGGGCGATGAGGCGGTGGTGACCTCCGGTCTCGCGACGGGCGAGCAGGTGGTGGTCGATGGACCCACGGACTTGAAGGATGGAGCCACGGTCTCCATCCAGACTTCGGAACCGAGGAGCTAGCGATGGCGTACGACGGCATGGTGGTGCGAGTCCAGAACGTCCACAAGGAATACCGCCGCGGCAGCGATCGGATCGACGTCCTGCAGGACATCAACCTCGAGATCCCGCGGGGGGACTTCCTGGCGCTGATGGGTCCGTCCGGCTCCGGCAAGACGACGCTGCTCAACCTGATCGGCGGTCTCGACCGGCCGACGTCGGGAGCGGTCGAGGTCGCCGGCGAGCCGATCAGCCGGCTCTCCGACGGCCAGCTCGCCAAGTGGCGGGCGCGCCACATCGGCTTCGTCTTCCAGTTCTACAACCTGCTGCCGGTGCTGACCGCCGAGAAGAACGTCGAGCTGCCGCTGCTGCTGACCTCGCTGTCGGCGGCGGAGCGCCGGCGGCACGCCGCCACCGCGCTCGGCGTGGTGGGTCTCTCCGACCGTGGCCGGCACTATCCGCGGCAGCTCTCGGGCGGCCAGGAGCAGCGGGTCGGCATCGCGCGGGCGATCGTCACCGATCCCACCCTGCTGCTCTGCGACGAGCCCACCGGCGACCTCGACCGCAAGAGCGGCGACGAGATCCTCGACCTCCTCCAGGCGCTCAACCGCGATCACGACAAGACCATCATCATGGTCACCCACGACCCTCACGCCGCGGCCCGCGCCCGCCGCACCCTCCATCTCGACAAGGGGAGCCTCGTCACCGAGGCGGCGGCATGAAGTACCTCTACCTGATCTGGAAGAACCTCTGGCGGCGGAAGCTCCGCACCCTGCTGACGGTCTTCTCGACGATCGTCGCCTTCGTGCTCTTCGGCCTCCTGGCGGCGGTGCGGATGGGCTTTCGCGCCGGCGTCGACGTGAGCGGCGCGGACCGCATGATGGTCACCCACAAGATCTCGATCATCCTGCCGCTGCCGGTCTCCTACCAGGAGTCGATCAAGGCGACTCCCGGCGTCCAGGCGGTGACCCACGCCAACTGGTTCGGCGGCATCTACAAGGACCCCAAGAACTTCTTCCCGCAGATGGCGGTGGACGTGTCGAACTTCCTCGATCTGTACCCCGAGTACGTGGTGCCGGCCGGGCAGAAGAGGGCCTGGCAGGAAGACCGGACCGCCGCCATCGTGGGGCGGAAGACGGCCGAGCGGTTCGGCTTCAAGGTCGGCGACCACATCACGCTGGAGGCCCCCTGGCTGCGCAAGGACGGCGGCCGCAACTGGGAGTTCAACGTGGCCGGCATCTATGACGGGAAGCAGGCGGGGACCGACACCTCGGCCCTCTACTTCAACTACGACTACATGAAGGAATCGCTCGCCAGCAGCTCCGTCGCCAATCAGGTCGGCTGGTACATCATCCGCATCGCCGATCCGTCCCGCTCGCAGGGGGTGGCGAAGCAGATCGACGCCCAGTTCGCCAACTCGCCGGCCGAGACCAAGACGCAGACGGAGAAGGAGATGGCCCAGGGGTTCGCCAATCAGATCGGCAATATCGGTGCCCTGGTGACCTGGATCGTGGCGGCGGTCTTCGTCACGCTGCTCCTGGTGGTGGCCAACACCATGGCCCTGTCGATCCGCGAGCGCGTGGGCGAGCTGGCGGTGCTCAAGACGCTGGGCTTCACCCACGTCCAGGTGATGCTGATGGTGCTCGCCGAGTCGTGCGCCGTGGCGCTGCTCGGCGCGGTCCTGGGCCTGGGGGCGGCGCTCGTCATCGTTCCCGGGATCGGCAAGGCGCTGCAACAGTTCGTCCCCGTCTTCTTCGTACCCCCCCAGGACATCGTGATGGGCTTCGCGATCGCCTTGCTGCTCGGTCTCGCGGCCGGGCTGCCGCCGGCCTGGCAGGCGATGCGGCTGCGTATCGTCGAGGCGCTCCGGAGAGCCTGACCATGAGAGAGATCGCGCAGCTGATCGCCCTTGCCAAGGTCAACCTTCGCACCCTCGGCCAGCGCCGTGGCTCCGCCCTGTCGACGATCGTGGGAGTGGCCTGCGTGGTGGCCGTCTTCGTGGTCGTGCTGTCGATCGGCGAGGGCTTCCGCGCCACCATGGCAGCCACGGGATCGCCGGATTCGGCCCTGGTGCTGCGCGGCGGCAGCGACTCCGAGATGATGAGCGGCCTCCTCGTCGACGCCACCCGGATCATCGCCGACGCGCCCGGCGTGGCCCGGACGGCGGCGGGACCGCAGTCCTCGGCCGAGCTGTTCGTGGTGGTCGACCTGCCCAAGCGTTCCACTGGGACGGACGCCAACGTGCCGCTGCGCGGCGTGCAGCCGGCCGCCTTCGCGGTGCGCAAGAGCTTCAAGATCCTCACCGGCCGGTCGTTCGAGCCGGGGAAGAACGAGATCGTCGTGGGCCGCGGCGCGGCGGCGCAGTTCGCCGGGCTCGACCTCGGCCGTACCCTGCGCTGGGGAGAGAACCCGTGGACGGTGGTCGGCACCTTCAGCGACGGCGGCAGCCTGTCCGAGTCGGAGATCTGGTGCGACGCCCGCGTCCTGCAGCCGGCCTATCGTCGCGGCAACACCTTCCAGTCGGTGCATGCCAGGCTGGAATCCCCCGCCGCCTTCACCGCGTTCAAGGACGCCCTCACCGCCGATCCGCGGCTGGACGTCAAGGTGGTCCGGGAGAGCGAGTACTACGCCGACCAGTCGCAGGCGCTGACCACCCTGGTCCGGTACCTCGGCGGGTTCATCACCGTGCTGATGGCGCTCGGCGCCATCTTCGGCGCGCTCAACACGATGTACAACGCGGTGGCGTCGCGGACCCGCGAGATCGCGACTTTGCGGGCCCTTGGCTTCGGCCGCGGCCCCGTCGTGCTGTCGATCCTCGCCGAATCGCTGGTGATCTCCCTGCTCGGAGCCGTGATCGGCGGCGCCGTGGCGTACTTCGGGTTCAACGGCTTCCAGACCTCGACCCTCAACTGGCAGAGCTTCAGCCAGGTCGCCTTCGCCTTCAAGGTGACCCCCGAGCTGCTGGTGGCGGGGACCGTGATCTCGCTGGCCATCGGCCTGGTCGGCGGGCTCCTGCCGGCGATCCGCGCGGCGCGGCTGCCGGTGGCGACGGCGTTGCGGGAGCTGTAAAGGCCCCCTCTTTACCGGGGCTACCGGGGCTACCGGGGCCGCAGCCGTTTCGCCGCCCGCTGGTCGTCGAGCAGTCCGCGCATCTCGGCCTCGACCGCTTTGGTTGCCTCCGACCGGTGCGCCGGGTGCGCCAGGTTGCGCTCTTCGTGGGGATCGGCGCCGACGTCGTAGAGCTCCGGCTCGTCCGGGAGCGGCTGGGTCCTGACCGTTGCCCCCCGCTCCTCCGTGACCTCGTCCCGCTCGTGGGGGACCGTCCAGAAGTCCGGGTTGTCGAAGTACCGGGAGTATTTCCACACGCCGCTCCCGTCGCTTCCCGCCAGCGTCGCCACGACCGTCTCGATGTGGTTCGGCTGCACGACCGGCCCCATGTCCCGGGGCCGGCGGTGCCCCTGGCCTTCGCTGATCTCGTCGTCGGTCATGAAGAAGAGCGGCGCGTCCGGCAGGGTCTCGCCGCGCAGGAGGGGCGACAGATCGCGGCCGACGAGCTGGCGCACCTCCCGATGGTCCCGCTTCAGGGTTTCGGCCAGCGGGGCCGGATCCAGCCCCGCGAGGCCGAGCATCGTCGGCAGCAGATCGACGTGGCTGCTCAGCACCTGGGCGCCGCGGGGCGGTCCCAGGTGAGGATTGGCGATGACGAGCGGGACGTGGATCGCCTCCTCGTAGGCGCTGTGCCACTTCTGGTGCATTCCGCCGTGCGCGCCGAGCATGTCGCCGTGATCCGAGGTGAAGATCACGACGGTGCTCTCGAAGAACGGCGAGCGGCGCAGCCGTTCGTAGAGGGCGGCGAGGTGCGCGTCCACTTGCTTTTGCAGGTAGTAGTAGAAGCGGCGGTAGATCGGCAGCGTCGGCTGCGGGAGCAGGAAGGTGCCGTATTTGTCGGCATAGCTTTTCTGGGCCTGCGGCTTGGTGGCGAGGTCCTCGTGCCGGGTCGGAGGGTTCGCCACGGCGGGCACGGTGTCATCGGCGAAGTCGAGGCCGAAGGAGCGCCACGGCAGGCCGAAGAGGACGATGTCGTGAGGATTGACGAACGAGGCCACCAGCAGCCAGGGCTGTGTGACGCCGGCGCGGTGCTCGGCCTCCAGCCGGTCGAGCTGCTCCAGCGCCTGGCGGGCGAACTCTCCGTCGCGATAGAGGCCGGTGTTGGTTTTCGAGCTGCCGTGGGGCTCGGGCCCGACCCATCCGGCGAAGCCGTGCGCGTGCAGTGGATCCGCGGCCAGATAGGCCTCGATGTTCGCCGGGATCGGCTTCTTCTCCTCGTCGACGGTCGGCAGCGGCTCCTCGGTCGCCGGGTCGATCAGGTCGGCGTGGGTGATGTGCCATTTTCCCTTGTAGAACGTGCGGTAGCCCGCCGCGCGGAAGTAGTCGCCCATCGTGGGCACGCCGTTCGCCAGCAGCCAATGCATGTCGGGATCGTCCGGCTCCTTGTACACGCCGTCCGTCTGCGTCACGCCGTGCAGGGAGGGGTACTGGCCGGTGAACAGGGAGGTGCGGCTCGGCGCGCAGGCCGTCGAGGCGGCGTAATGGCGGTGGAGCTCGACGCCCTGGGCGCGGATGGCGTTCTGCCCTTTGAGCTGCTCGGCGCGGAACTGTCGGATTTCGGGAGTCTCGTAGGGCGGCGGATAGCGGTCCTCGTCGACCAGGATGACGAGAAAGTTCGGGCGCTGACCGTTCGGGAGCATGGGCCCTCCTCTGTCTGAGCTCGCTGGACAGTATGGCATGGCCCCTTCCTTGCGCCTCCGCGGAGCCCGGGGATAGAATCCAGAGCGGTGCGCCGCATTTCCGGAGCGCCCGTGACGTCGAGGGGAGATTGGGGATGTCTGAGCAAGCGAAAGTTCTGGTCGAAGAGCCCGCGGCGGCCAACGCGGCGCCGAGCCCGGCGAAGCTCTCCCTGGGTGGAAAAGACTACGAGCTGCCGGTCACCGTCGGCTCCGAGGGCGAGGTCGGGGTCGACATTCAGCAGCTGCGCGCCCAGAGCGGCGCGATTACGCTCGATCCCGGCTACGGGAACACCGGCGCCTGCGAGAGCGCGATCACCTTCATCGACGGCGAGGTGGGCATCCTGCGCTACCGCGGCTATCCGATCGAGGAGATCGCCGGCAACGCCCGGTTCACCGAGATCTGCTTCCTGCTGATCTACGGCAACCTGCCGAGCCAGGCGGAGCTCCGGAAGTTCGAGGAGCTGCTGACCTACCACACCCTCCTCCACGAGGACATGAAGAAGTTCTTCGAGGGGTTCCCGTCGAGCGCTCATCCGATGGCCATGCTGTCGTCGATGATCACCTCGCTCTCCGCCTATTACCCGGACGGCAAGACGGTCGATCTCGACCTCAACATCGCGCGCCTGCTGGCCAAGGGGCCGACGATCGCGGCGTACTCCTACAAGAAGAGCATCGGCCAGCCCTTCATGTACCCGCGCAACGACCTCTCCTACTGCTCGCGCTTCCTGGACATGATGTTCGCCGTGCCGGCCGAGCCCTACAACGTGCGGCCGGTGCTCGACAAGGCCCTCAACCTGCTGCTCATCCTGCACGCCGACCACGAGCAGAACTGCAGCACCTCCACCGTGCGCATGGTGGGGAGCAGCCAGGCGAACCTCTTCGCTTCGATCTCGGCGGGCGTCTGCGCGCTCTGGGGGCCGCTGCACGGCGGCGCCAACCAGGCGGTCATCGAGATGCTCGAGGGGATCCGCGACGACGGCGGCGACTTCAAGAAGTACGTCGACATGGCCAAGGACAAGCACTCCGGCTTCCGCCTGATGGGCTTCGGCCACCGCGTCTACAAGAACTTCGATCCGCGGGCACGCATCCTCAAGAAGATGGCCGACGACGTGCTGGCCGAGCTGGGGGTCAAGGATCCGCTGCTCGACATCGCCAAGTCGCTCGAGGAGGTCGCTCTCCATGACGACTTCTTCGTCTCCCGCAAGCTCTACCCGAACGTCGACTTCTACAGCGGCATCATCTACCGCGCGATGGGCATCCCGACCAATATGTTCACGGTGCTGTTCGCGCTCGGCCGCATGCCCGGCTGGATCGCCCACTGGAAGGAGATGCTGGACGATCCCAAGACCCGCATCAACCGCCCGCGGCAGATCTACACCGGCGCCACCCAGCGGCCGTTCGTGCCGCTCGATCAGCGGTAAGAGCGAGAAGCTTCCTGCGGATTCCGACGGCCGGCGGCGACGCCGGCCGTTCCGTCTCGGAAGCCCCGTTTTCCGGCACCCGTTGACAAACAGGACCAGCGGAGTCCAGAATACCTTTCCAACTATTGAGATCCTCTCTCAATATGTGGAAAGGACGGGGTGCGATGGCGAACGCTCGGGAAAAAGAACAGTTTCTCCGTTTCCTGCGGGACCGTGGCCAGCGGGTGACCGGCGAGCGGCTGGCGCTGTTCGACGAGATCTTCTCTCTCCATGGCCACCTCGACGCCGAAGAGCTGCTCGCCGCCATGAAGGCGCGCGGCCTCAAGATTTCGCGCGCCACGGTCTACCGCAACCTCGATCTGCTGGTGGAGAGCGGCTTCGCCCGCCGGCAGCGGCTGGGGAGTCGCGGTTTCCTCTACGAGCACGTCCATGCCGGGCAGCAGCACGACCACCTGGTGTGCACCGGCTGTGGCCGGGTGGTCGAGTTCGTGAGCCCGGGGATCGCGGCGTTGCAGGCGGAGATCTGCCGGGCGCACGGGTTCGTGCCGACGCGGCACGCGCTGCAGATCGCGGGACTCTGCAATGCCTGCGCGGAGACGGCTTCGCAAGGGCGCCTGACCGCCGTGCCGGCTACCGCGGGGACGGCGGGGAGGGAGGCGCATGTTTGAGGCGCTGATCGTCACGCTGCGCGAGGGGGTGGAGGCCGTGCTGGTGGTGGGGATCATCGTCGCCTTCCTGCGCCGGGGTGGGTACGACCGCTATCTGAGCTCCGTCTGGGCGGGGATCGCGGCGGCGACGGTGGCGAGCTTCGCCGGCGGCTTCGTGCTCTACCGCTGGGCGATCGACGAGGACGGCTTCGAAGGGCTCCTCTACGTCGTCTCGGCGGTGATCGTCGGCTCGATGCTGGTCTGGATGTGGCGCCACTCGCACGAGCTGTCGGGGGAGATGAAAGGGTCGCTCTCGCGCATCCTGGCCCGCGAGCGGGAGGGCTCGGTGGCGACGGGGCTCTTCCTCTTCACCTTCCTGATGGTCTTCCGCGAGGGGATGGAGACGGTGCTCTTCCTCTCCGCCCTGTCGCTCAGCACGGGGGGGCTGGCGGCGGTGCTCGGCGTGCTGATCGGCCTCACGGCGGCCGTCGTCTTCGGCGTCTTCTTCGTGCGCGGCAGCCTGCGGATCGACCTCGGACGGTTCTTCAAGATCACCGGCATCGCCCTCTTCATCTTTGTCCTGCAACTGCTGATCAACGGCTACCATGAGCTGTCCGAGGCGCAGTGGGTGCCCGCCAACCAGACCACGATGGGGACGATCGGGCCGCTGGTGCAGAACGAGTTCTTCTTCATCGCCGCCGTGCTTGCCCTGCCGCTGCTGATGCTGATCGTGCCCGGGAGCGCGCCGCGGCAGGCGCCGGCCGTGGGAGCGGCGGGGCGCCTCGAACGGGCGGGGGAGCGCCGGCAGTCGCGCTCCCGCGTCCTCGGGGCCACGCTCGGCCTGATCATCCTGGCCGCTCTCGGCCTGGGGTTCGTCTATTCGCAGCCTCCCGCCGCCCTCTCGGCGGCGACGCCGGTCGAGGCGCGGGCGGACGGCAAAGTGCACATCCCTCTCTCGACTTTCCAGGGGACGAAGCTCCAGCGGTTCCAGTTGATGGTGAACGGGCAGACGGTGCGCTTCATCGCGCTCCCCATCGAGCCTCTCGCCAAGGGAGGGAAGATCGTCACCGCGTTCGACGCCTGCCTGCTCTGCGGCCCCAAGGGCTACTACCAGGACGGCCCCAACGTCACCTGCCTGCATTGCGGCTCGGTGGTCTATCCGCCGAGCATCGGCCAGACGGGCGGCTGCAATCCGATCCCCCTGGCGTCGAAGGTCGAGGGGGGAGACCTCGTCCTGACCTTGGCGGACCTGGCGTCCGGCGCCCATATCTTCGCCTCCGCCGGAGCCCACGCCGGGCACGCGGGCTGAGCACCTGAGCTGAGGAAAACCGACCCGACCATGTACACCCGCCTGCTGATCGAGTCGTTGCGCCGCGGGACCCGCCGGAAGCTCCTGGCGGTCAGCGCGGTGGCGCTCGGCACCCTGGGGGCGACCGCGCTCGGCGAGGTGGTGCTGGCCTCGGGCGACCGGCTGGCCGCGGACATGGGCTCCTACGGCGCCAACCTGGTGATGACGCCGGTCCGCCAGGGAGAGACCCTGCCGGCGGAGGATCTCGCCAAGGTGCGGCGGATCTTCTGGAAGAACAACATCGTGGCGGTGGCGCCGACGCTCGCCCTGCGGGTACGGATGGAGCCGTCGGGCATTTCCTCCGAAGAAATCGTCGCGCCGCTCGTCGGCTCCTGGTTCGATCATCCGCTGGACAGCGGGCTCCGCACCGGCCTGCCGCGCACCCGTCCGACGCTCGGGGTCGAGGGGCGCTGGCCGCGTGAGCAGGGCGAGGCCGAGATCGCTCTCGGCCGCCGGATCGCCGAGCGGCTGGCCTTGCGGCCCGGGGGCGAGCTGAGGGCGAGCCTGGGCGGAAGAGACGAGCGCTTCCGGGTGGTGGGTATCGTCACCAGCGGCGGCGAGGAGGACGACCAGGCGTTCGCGCCGCTCGCGGCGGTCGGCCGGCTGGCGAGCCTCCCCGGACGGTTCACCCGCGCCGAGATTTTCGCGCTGACCGTGCCCGAGCTGCGCAATACCCATCCCGATCCGCGACGGAATCCCAAGGCCTTCGAGACCTGGTATTGCACCGCCTACCCCTCCGCCATCGCCCTCCAGCTCAACGAAGCCCTGCCGGCGGCGCGGACGGCGGTCGACTACGGCGTCACCCAGGCCACGGCGGACGTGCTGGGACGCCTCCGCTGGGTGCTGACCGCCCTCGCCGGCGTGGCGCTCGCCGGGGCGTTCGTCGGCGTGACCGCGGCGATGACGGCGACCGTCATGGAGCGCCGGCTGGAGGCTGGGCTGCTGGTGGCGATCGGCGCGCCGCGCGGCCGGGTGGTGCTCTTCTTCCTCAGCGAGGCGGCTCTGCTGGGGATTTTCGGAGGCCTGGTGGGCGGCGCTCTCGGCCTCGTCGCCGGGCGGCTCCTGGGGAGCGGAGCGCTGGGAGTGACCGTTCCCTGGATGCCCATCCTGCTCCCCTTCGGCGCTCTCCTCGGTCTCGCGGTCGCCGTGGTCGCCAGTGCCGCGCCGGTGGCCCGCGCCCTGGAGCGCTACCCGGCCGACATCCTCAAGCGAGCGACCGCCTGATGCTCCTCCGCCTCGTGCTCGCCAGTCTGCGGCGGCGGTTCCGCCAGCTGGCGCTGATTCTCGCCGCGGTGACGGTGGCCGCGGCCACCGTCGCCACGCTGGCCGGCTTCTCCAACCGCGCCGAGCGACGCCTGGGGGAGAGCCTCGCGGCCTTCGGACCGAACCTCACCGTGCGGCCACAGGTCGGCAGCCCGGTCGCCCTTTCGGCCGGAACCGTCGCGCGTCTGCGGGCGGTCCCCGGCGTCCTCTCCGCCGCCGCCTCACCGGCGCTCGATCATGCCGACGTGCGCGCCGATCCTGGGCGGCTGGAGGGGGTGGCGAGGGCGATCGAAGCGCGGGTCGAAGGCGTGGAGGCGGTGCCGTTGCGCCGCGTCAGCCAGTCTGACGCCCGCCTTACACGCCGCCTGACGCTGGTCCTGGTGGCGGTGAGCGCCGTCTCCTTCCTCCTCGCGCTCCTGTCGGTAGGCGCGGCGACGACCGCTCTCATCGGCGAGCGGCGGGCCGAGATCGGGCTTTTTCTCGCCCTCGGTTTCACCGGCCGGCGGGTGGGCGGGTTCCTGGCCGCCGAGCTGCTGGCGGCGGCGGTGCTGGCGGGCGCGGTGGGGGAGATCGCCGGCGAGCTCGCGGCGGGCGGTCTCGCGCGCCACGTGCTGGGAGCGGGGGGTGGGATCGCGATGACCTGGGGTGGCTTCGCCGCCTCGGCGCTGGTGGCGGTGCTGGTCGTGGGCTCCTCGATGGCGGTGGCGTTGCGGCGGGTCGAGCGGCTCGACGCGGCGCGCGTCCTCCGTGGCGACTAGTGGCGACCCGAAATCTCCCATGCCCACCCTGGTCGAAGCCGAGGCGCTCAGCCGCCGTTTTGGTCCCCTGAGCGCCCTCGATTCGCTGACGCTGGCGATCGACGAGGGGGAGTGGGTGGCGGTGACCGGTCCGTCAGGATCCGGCAAGACGACGCTGCTCAACATCCTCTCCGGCCTCGACCGTCCGACCTCAGGACAGGTGCGGGTCGGCGGCGTCGATCTCGCCGGGCTCTCCAGCCGCGAGCTGGCGGGATACCGGCAGCGGACCGTCGGCCTGGTCTTCCAGCAATTCCATCTGATCCCCTACCTCACCGCGCTCGAGAACGTGATGCTCGCCCAATACGTCCACAGCATGACCGACCGCGGCGAGGCCGAAGGCGCGTTGCGCCGGGTGGGATTGGGCGAGCGCCTGAGCCATCTGCCGAGCCAGCTCTCGGGGGGCGAGCAGCAGCGCGTGTGCATCGCCCGGGCGCTGATCAATCAGCCGCCGCTGATCCTGGCCGACGAGCCCACCGGCAACCTCGACGCGGTCAACGAGGCGATCGTGATGTCGCTGCTGGCCGATCTTCACCAGCGCGGCCACACTCTGGTCCTGGTCACCCACGACCCCACGATCGCCTCCCGCGCCAACCGCGAGATCCGCCTCGAGCACGGCCGGCTCGCCCAGCTGGAGCAGCCGGGGGGCGTGGAGCTGCAGGAGGTGCTCGCGGAGCTCTGGCACCTCATCGTCGAGGAGCGGATCGGCGTTTCGATCGCCCGCCGCGGCATGGCGGAGCTGATGGCGGATGGCCTGCTCGCCTTCGCCGACGGCCGGATCGCCTTCACCGAGCGCGGCCATGCCCAGGCGCGGTCGGCCGTCCGGCGGGCGCGGCTCGCCGAGGTGCTGGTCGCGCGTACCCTCGCCCGCGGGCCGGTGGGGGAGTGCGGTCGGGAGGCGCCGGTCGCCGCCGGCTTCGAGGATCAGGTCTGCGCCTTCCTCGATCACCCCGACGTCTGCCCGCATGGCCGACCGATCCCCCGTGGAGCGGATTGCCCGCAACGTGAGGGCGACGCGCAATGAGCTTGCTGCTGACCGCTTTTCTCCTGCTCGCGCCCGGCGCCTCGGCCCATTCGGAGACCGTCGAGCGACGGCTGGGGATGATGGGGACCGAGCTCGAGATCCGGGTGGAAGCCGGCGACCGCGCTACCGCGCTGGACGCGAGTGAAGCTGCGGTCCGCGCCCTGGAAGCTGCTGAGGCGAGGCTCTCGACTTGGCGGGACGACGGCGAGCTGGCGCGCTTCAATCGTGCGCCGGTCGGGGTGCCGGTTCAGCTCTCGTCACGGTTGGCCGCCGAGCTGCGCGGCGTGCAGCATTGGTGGCAAGAGACCGGCGGCGCCTTCGATCCCGGGATCGGCGAGCTGGTCGCGGCCTGGGGGCTGCGCACGGGCGGCCGGGTGCCCACCCTGGAAGAGCGTGAGCAGGCGCGCGACGCCGGCGGCCTGGCGGCGCTGAAGCTCGAAGCGGATGGCCGGGCGACGCGGCTGCGCCCGGGCCTCAGCATCGAAGAAGGGGGCTGGGGAAAGGGCGCCGGCCTCGACGCCGCGCTCCAGGCGCTCCGCGAGGACGGCAAGGCCAAGGCGGCTCTGCTGAATCTAGGCGGCCAGGTCGCCATCTACAGCGGAAGAGGCGAGGGGACGGACTGGGTGGTGCCCATCGCCGATCCGCGTGAACGCCAGCGGGCGGTCGTCGCACTCACCGTCGCCTCGGGATCGATCGCCACGTCGGGCAACAGCGAGCACGGCTTCGAGCAAGGGGGCGTGCGCTACGGCCACCTCCTCGATCCCAGGACCGGCGCGCCGGCGCGCGATTTCGGCAGCCTCACCGTCTGGGCCTCGACGGGCCTCGCCGCCGACTGTCTCTCGAAACTCTACGTCCTCGGTCCGGATGAAGCGCTCGCGTGGGCCCGGACGCATCCCGGGGTCGAGGTGCTGGCGCTGCGGACGGAGGGCGGCCGGTTGCGCGCGCTGGCGAGCCCGGGCCTGCGGGGAAAGTTGAAACCGTTGATTCCGGAGGTCGCGATCGAATTCGGACGCTTTTAAGGCAGATGACGAGAAAAGACCGAGGGGCGGTGGGCCGAACGGCGCCAACCATTGCAGCCCGCCGCTCCTCACAGACCCGCGTGGCGCGTCAACGCCGCGCAGACCCAAGAGGAGACTATACATGTCCTTGCAGAGAGGGATTTCGTTCCTGGCGGCCGTGCTTCTGGTGCTCGGCCTCGCCCCTGCCGCCTTCGCGCAGTCGACCGATGACCGCGTACGCCAGCTCGAGGCTGAGGTCGCGCAGCTCAAGGCGGAGATCGCGGCGATGAAGACCCAGGGGCAGAGCGCGGACGGCGTCGCGGAGGTCGAGCGGCGGCTGGACGTGCTGGCGAAGGAGATCGAGACGATGAAGCTCGGCGAGGTCTCGGCCACCGCCGACCAGTCGACCAACGGCATGGGGCCGGCGGCGTCCAAGATCTATCGCAGCGGCAACGGCCTGGCGGTCGGCGGGTACGGCGAGGTGGTGTACCGGAACTTCGACAGCAAGCTCCAGGACGGCAGCCGCTCGGACCTCACCGACCTGGTGGACCTCCAGCGCGCGGTCCTCTACTTCGGCTACAAGTTCAACGATCACTTCCTGTTCAATTCCGAGGTGGAATTCGAGCACGCGGTCACCGCGTCGGACAAGGACGGCGAGGCCGAGGTCGAATTCGCCTATGGCGACTATCTGTGGAAGAAGGAGGCCAACATCCGGGCCGGCGTGGTGCTGATGCCGGTGGGTCTGGTTAACGAATATCACGAGCCCACCGTCCTGCTCGGCGTGCGGCGGAACGGCGTCGAGACGGCGATTATCCCGACCACCTGGCGCGAGGTCGGCTTCGGCCTCTACGGCGACGTCGGCCCCTGGCGCTATCGCACTTACATCACCAACGGCCTGGACGCTTCGCGCTTCGCGCCCGACGGCCTCGCCGAAGGGAGCGGTGAGGCCTCGCTCGCCAAGGCCGAGGACTTCGCCTGGGTCGGCCGGGTGGACTACACCGGCGTTCCCGGCCTGCTGGTCGGCGGCTCGGCCTTCACCGGCGATTCGGGCCAGGGGCTGGTCAATGAAACCGGCAAGAAAATCGGCGGCCGGGTGACGCTCTACGAAGGCCACGTCGACTGGCACTGGCGGGGTCTGCAGTTCCGCGCGCTCGGCGTCAAGAGCACCGTCGACGACACGGCCGACATCAATCATGCCCTCGGCCTTGAGGGGGACGAGGCGATCGGCAAGGCCCAGCAGGGCGCCTACGCCGAGCTCGGCTACGACGTCCTCAGCCTCGGCTCGGGCAGCAAGCAGCGCTTCATCCCGTTCGCCCGCTATGAGCGGTACGACACCCAGAGCGAGGTGGCCGCCGGCTTCGAGCGCGATCCCGCCAACGACGTGCACACCCTTACCGTGGGCTTCAACTACTACCCGATCGACCAGCTGGTGCTGAAGGCCAACGTGCTGCGCGTCCGCAACGAGGCCCGGACCGGCCAGAACGAGTTCCAGATCGGCCTGGGCTACGTCTTTTGACCGCCATGCGCTGGCGAAGCCTGACGCCGATTCTCTGCATGGGCCTGGTGGCGCTCGCCGCCGCCGGGCCCCTCGCTGCCAAAGTCTTCCTCACCGTCGACGAGGCCCTGCACCTGGCATTCCCGGGCTGCGCGGTCGAGCGCCAGACGATCTTCCTGACCGCCGATCAGCGCGCTCGCGCCAAGCAGCTAGCGGGGAGCGAGATCAAGAGCGGGCTGGTCAATCCGTACCACGCGACGCGGGAGGGCAAGGACGCCGGCACGGCCTACTTCGACACCCACGTGGTGCGGACCCTGTCCGAGACGCTGATGATCGTGATCGATTCCCAGGGGAAGGTGGCGCGGGTCGAGGTCCTGGCCTTCGCCGAGCCCGAGGACTACCTGCCGCCGGGCATCTGGTATGGCCAGTTCCTCGGTCAGGCTCTCAGCGACGACCTCGCTCTGGGCCATCACATCCGCAGCGTCACGGGGGCCTCGCTGACCGCCCGCGCGACGACCGAGGCGGTGCGGCGGATCCTGGCTCTTCACCAGGTGCTGAGGAGCCCGGAAAAGCCGTGAGCCGTCTCGAAGCCTGGCTCAGCCACGGCGGCACAATCCTGGTCGGCGGCACGGGTCTGGTCTACGCCTGGATGCGGTACTTCCTGCATCCGGTGGACCCGTTCGCCGTCGTCAACCATCCGCTGCAACCGCTGGTGCAGCACGCGCACATCGTGGTGGCCCCGCTGCTGGTCTTTGCCGCCGGCTTGGAGTGGCAGCGCCATGCCTGGAAGTACTGGCGTCGGGGCATCCGAAAGCATCGCCGGAGCGGCGTGGCCCTCCTTCTCACCCTGGCGCCGATGGTGGTTTCGGGCTATCTGATTCAGACCGCTTCAGACGGCGGCTGGCGCAAGGTCTGGGTCGGCGTCCATCTCGCCGCTTCGGGCCTCTGGCTGGCCGGCTATCTGATCCATCAACTCGTCCACCAGTTGCCGCGCTATCGCCGCACTATGGACGCCGGGTGATGTCCGACCAGCGGTAATCGACGATCAGCGGTGCGCCCTCGCCCGAGCCCAGGAACCAGAGCAGTGACGGGCGAGGGCGCATTGCACCGACGCGGAGTTGACCCTCGCGGGGACCGAGGATCAGCATCGCGGTGGCGAGCGCCTCGGCGTCGAGAGCGAGCCCCGTCACCGCCACTGTGGCGAGCCTGCCCGGAGCGAGCTGGCCGGTCCGCTGATTGAGGTACGACAGGGTCCCTCCCAGCAGCGGGTGGTCGGACTGCGCGGCGGTCGAGACCGCGCGGTCGCGCAGGTAGATCAGGTCCGCCGCTC
This sequence comes from Thermoanaerobaculia bacterium, assembly GCA_036271335.1. Lineage (GTDB taxonomy): Bacteria > Acidobacteriota > Thermoanaerobaculia > Multivoradales > UBA5704 > DATARR01. Next base: position 8 of record DATBAW010000502.1, on the reverse strand, counting down.
CCTCCTGG
>DATBAW010000501.1:0-26012 GCA_036271335.1 Thermoanaerobaculia bacterium | reverse complement strand
GTGAAGGCACTCGCCAGCTCCGCCGCCTGCTCGGGCTGGGCTTCGGGCTCGCGGTCATCGTCGGCAGCACGATCGGCGTGGGCATCCTGCGCACGCCCGGGATCGTCGCGGCCCACCTGCCCGGCGCGTCCGCCATTCTGATTTTCTGGCTGATCGGCGGCCTCTACACCCTGCTCGGGGCGGTCTGCCTGGCCGAGCTCGGCACGATGGTGCCGCGGGCGGGCGGGTACTACGTGTATGCGCGGCGCGGCTTCGGCGACTGGGTCGGCTTCGGCGTCGGCTGGACGGACTGGCTCACCTACTGCACGGTGCTCGCCTACGTCTCGATCGGCCTCGCCGAGTTCAGCGGCGGGCTGATACCGGCGCTCGCGGGCTGGGTGCGGACCGTCGCGATCGTCACACTCCTGGCCATGGTGGCGCTCCAGTGGATGGGCCTGAAGGTCGGCGCGCGGTTCCAGGAGTGGACGACGGCGGCGAAGTTCCTGGCGTTTCTGGCGCTGATCGTCGCGGCGCTCACCCTGGGCCCGCACGGAGCCCGGAGCCCGCAGGCGCCCGCGAGCTCATCCGGCCTCACGTTCACCGGCGCCATCCTCGGCTTGCAGGCGATCGTGATCGCGTACGGCGGCTGGCAGAGCGCGCTGTATTTCACGGAAGAGGATCGCGATCCCGGCCGCAACCTGCCGCGCGCGATGATCGGCGGCCTCGTGTCGGTCATCGTGGTGTACCTGCTGGTCAACCTCGCGCTCCTGGCCGTGCTGCCGATTCCGGATCTCGCGAAGTCCATGCTTCCCGGCGCCGATGCGGCGGCGATCCTCGCCGGCGATCGGGGGCGGCAGATCATCACGGTGCTCTCGGTGCTGTCGCTGCTGCCGCTGTTGAACGCGATCCTGATGATCGGCACGCGGATCCTGTTCGCGATGGGGCGTGACGGGCTCGTCTCGCGGCGCACGGCGTCGGTCAACGCCGGGGGCACGCCCGACGTCGCCACGCTCGTCACGACGGCCGTGGCCGTCCTCCTCATCGCCTCCGGCACTTTTCAGACCCTCATCGCGCTGGCCTCGGTCTTCCTGGCCGTGAACTATTGCGTCAGCTGCCTCGCGCTGGTCGCGCTACGGCGGCGGGAGCCCGACGCCGCGCGGCCGTTCCGTGCCTGGGGCTACCCCGGGTCGGCCGCCGTCGTCGTGGTGGGAGCGGTGGTGTTTCTCGGCGGCGTACTGGTGAGCGATCCGAGGAGTGCCGGGATGGCGGCGGGGTTGCTGGCGCTGGGCCTGGCCGGACGGGTCGTCCTCCGAGGCAGAAAGAGACCGGCGGTGAGGGTCGGGTAGAGCTCCTGGCCCTTTGTCCCTCCTGGGTCCCTCGCCCTCACCGTAGATTATAGAAAGCTCTTCATTCTGTAATTTCCGGAGGAATCCATGAGCCCGACAGCCCGCCGCCATGCCGTTCACGTCCTCGTCTGGTCCCTGCCCTTCCTCGCAGCCCTCCCCGCCGCCGCCCAATGGCGCCGGCAGGAGGCCCGACCGCTCGACGCGCTGGTCCGGACCGACCCGCGGCTCCAGGTGAGCGACAGGGTGGAGCCGCTCGCCGGCGGCGGCGAAAGCGCCAAAGCGCTGGCGCCGGAGGCGGCGCGGGCCTGGGATCTCTTCCAGCTCGCCGCGACGGGCGAATGGCAGGCCTACCTCAACCGCTCGAACGGCCGCGTCGAGATGGTCGAGGGAGCTGGCATCCCCTGGCTCCCCGGCACCGGCAACCAGCTCGGCCGGGAGGACCTCTCCAGCCTCTGGGGTCTGACTCTGCCGGAGAAGGCGGAGATCCGGCTGGCCACCCTCGAGCGGATCGCCCGCGCCTTCCTGCCGCGGGTCCAGGCCCTGTTGGGCGTCGATCCCGCGAGCCTGGTCCTGAACCTGGGGCGTTCGGGCCAGCCGATCGAAGGGGTCTGGTTCGTCGATTTCGACGTCGTCGAGGAGGGCCTGCCGATCGACGGCGCCCGGGTGGTCTTCCGCGTCAACCACGGCAACCTGATCCAGTTCGGGACCGAGGGTCTCCCCGCGGCCGGAGCTCGCAGGCCGCGGGCGGTCCTCAGCCGGCAGCAGGCCCTGGACACGCTGGTGAAGGCCGCCGCCGCCGGCGGCGGCGGCGACGAGCTCCTCGACGCCGGCTCGCTCCATCTGCTCCCCAGCCAGGACGAGATCCAGGGGCGTGGGCTGCTCGCCGTCTGGCAATTCCTGTTCCGGCGGCCCGGCGTGACCGGCACCTGGCGCGCCCGGGTCGACGCCACGACCGGCGCCCTGCTGGAGCTCGCCGACGTCAACGAGTACGGGAAGGTGAGAGGGGGCGTCAATGTGATGGATCCCCCGGCGCTGGAGGTCGAACGGCCGCTGCCGGAGGCGCTCCTGTCCGGCGCGTCGACGACCTGCGCCAACAACTCCGGTTCCTTCCCAGGCACCGCCGGCACCTCCTCGCTCATCGGCTGCTACGTCAAGATCTCCGATGCCTGCGGCGGCACGTCCCAGGCCGCGGACCCCTCCGGCAGCATCGACTTCGGCACCTCCGCCGGCCTCGACTGCGCGACCCCCGGGCATGGCGGCGCGGGCAACACCCACGCGACCCGAACCCAGTTCTACCATCTGAACCGCGTCAAGGAGGTCGGCCGTGGCTGGCTCCCCACCAACACCTGGCTGAGCGCGGTCCTGACCGCCAAGGTGAACCTCAACCAGACCTGCAACGCCTATTGGGACGGTACGAGCCTCAACTTCTTCAAGTCCGGCGGCGGCTGCGACAACAGCGGCCTGCTGGCCAGCGTCAGCTTCCACGAGTACGGCCATGCGCTCGACGCCAACGACGGCACCGGCAGCTCTCCCGACACGGCATCGAGCGAGTCCTATGGCGACGTCACCTCCATCCTCCAGCTCCACGATTCCTGCGTGGAGACCGGGTTTCTGGGGACCAACTGCACCGGCTACGGCGACGCCTGCACCTCCTGCCTGGGGCTCCGCGACCTCGACTGGGGGAACCACGTCTCGGGCGTACCCCACACGGTCGCCAACTTCGTCCAGATCCACTGCCCGGCCGCGCCCGCCGGTTCCGCCGGACCCTGCGGCAAGGAGGGTCACTGCGAGTCCTACATCCCGTCCGAGGCGGTGTGGGATTTCGTGAACCGCGACCTGCCGGGCACCGGCGGCATCCCCACCCCCGGGCACTGGCTGATCGCCGACCGCCTCTGGTACCTCAGCCGGAACACGGCGACGAAGGCCTTCTCCTGTACCCCGGGCACGACCTACACGTCGGACGGCTGCAACGTCGGCTCGCTCTGGAAGACCTTCCGGGCGATCGACGACGACGACGGCAACCTGGCGAACGGCACGCCCCACTCCTGCTCGCTCTACGCCGCCTTCAACCGCCACGGGATCGCCTGCACGACCGATCCCGGCGCTTCCACCTGCTTCAACGGCTGCGCCTCCACCCCGGGGACGCCGACGCTCACGGCGACGACCGGAACCCTCGATCAGGTGCAGCTCGCCTGGACCAACCTGGGGGCCGGGGTCTCCTATGACGTCTTCGCCAGCATCGCCGGCTGCAAATCGGCCTTCACCAAGATCGCCAACAACATCTCGGCCACCTCGTTCACAGACACCGGGGCCGGCAACGGAGTGTCGCGGGCCTATCAGGTGATCGCCCACGCGACGGGCAACGCCTCGTGCGCCGGGCCCGCCACCGCCTGCGTCGAGGTGGTCCCCTGCACGACCACCACCCTCCTCCACGAGGCTTTCGGCACCGGCGCCACCGGCTGGACGCTCGGCACCGACTGGCACGATCAGACGTGCAGCCTCTCCGGCGTCCTTCACTTCGGTGGCACCACCTGCACGACGAACTACGGCAACAACCGCGTCGCCCTCGGCCAGTCGCCGACCATCACGGTCCCCGCCGGCGCCCTGGGGGCGAAGATGACGCTCGTCCACCGCTACCAGTTCGAGACCGGCTTCGACGGCGGCGCCCTGCAGCTCAGCCTCGACGCCGCCCCCCCCGTCTTCCTGCCGGCGACGATGCTCTCGGGATCGTCCTACACCGGCACGATCGACCCCAGCTGCCCGCCGGCCGGCACCTCGGGGACCGCGGTGTTCACCGGCACCCAATCGACCGTCGTGACCACCACGGTGAACCTCGACGCCGCCTGCCATCTCGCCAGCGGCGCCAGTCTCATGACCTGCGGCGGCCACGCGATCAAGGTCGACTTCGCCGGCATCTCCGACTGTTCGACGAGCGCGCCGGGATGGTTCCTGGACGACGTGGCGGTGACGGCCTGCGTGCCGTAAGCGACTTCTGCTAATATATGGAGTTACTTGCAATCGTTTGTAGGTCTGGAGAGGGGCGGCCGTCATCGACGAGCAACTCAGCGAGAAGTACGAGATCCTCGCCAAGATCCGCGTCGGCGGCATGGGGTCGATCTACAAGGTCCGCCACCGTCTGCTGGACGAGCTGCGCATCGTCAAGATGGTCCGCCGCTCCGGCGCCTCCGAGGAGATGGCCGACCGCTTCGTGCGCGAAGCGCGGGCGGCCACCCGGCTCCGCCATCCCAACGTCGCGAATATCTATGACTTCGCGGTGGGGAGCGACGGCAAGGCGTACATCGTCATGGAGTACATCGAGGGGTGGGACCTGCTGGCCATCCTTCGCGGCTACGGCCCTCCCCCCCTCCCTCTCACCATCGAGATCGCCCATCAGGCGCTGCGGGCCCTGAGCTACCTGCACCGGTTCAAGATCCTGCATCGCGACATCTCGCCCGACAACCTGATGCTGACCCGCGACGTGGACGGCCATCCCCTGGTCAAGCTGATCGACCTGGGGATCGCCAAGGCGCTGGAGGAGCAGCCGGATGAGCACACCGCGACCGGCCTGTTCCTGGGCAAGCCGCGCTATGGCTCGCCCGAGGGGTTCAACGGCGAGGCGCTGGACGAGCGGAGCGACCTCTATTCGTTCAGCGTCGTGCTCTACGAGCTGCTGACCGGGTGCTGTCCGATCGCCGGCACCGAGACGAGCGCGCTGATGGCCGGCCATCTCTTCCTCCCTCCTCGCGCCTTTTCCCAGACCGACCCAGGCGGACGGGTCCCCGAGGATCTGCGGGCGCTCGTGCTGCAGGCCCTGGCCAAGCGGCCGGATGAACGGGTCGAGAGCGCCGAGGAATTCCTCCGCCGGATGACCGAGATCCAGCAGCGCTACCCCCTGCACCCCGAGAGCGTGGACGAGCTCTGGAGCGGCCTTCATCCGCCGGAGATGGAACGGCGGCAGATCGACCGGCGGCAGATGGATCGGCGGCAGATCGACCGGCCGCTCGAACCGGGGCAGGCGGAGCGGCGGCGGAGCGAGCGGCGGAGCTCCGGTTCCGGGTCGGGCGAGGGATCGGACATCGAGACGCCGTTCGCCATCCCGCCGGGGATGGCCAAGGCCCTGCGCTTCGAGCCGCCGCCGGAACCGGACGTGGAGACCCCCTCCGAGACGCCCCTCGCCATCCCGCTGGCCATGGCGCGGGAGCTGGCCAGGAAACGTCCCGCGGCGGAGGTGCACGACCTGCGGCCGACGCCCCGGTTGATTCCTGAAAAGCGGATCCCGGAGAAACGGGTCCCGGAGAGGCCCGCCAGGCGCCGCCAGGAGAACCGCCCGGACGACTGGGGCGACCGGACGCTGATGACCGCAGCCGGCGACGAGCCGGCGACGCTGACCGTCATCACGCCGCCGCCGACGCTGGTCCCGCCCTCCAGGCCGCCGGCCGGCAGGACCGTCCCTCTCCTTCTGGGGACCGCCACCGGGGCCGCGCTGATTCTGCTGGCCCTCTGGCGCCTGCAACCCTCCTGGCTTCCGCGGCTCGACTCCGCTCCCTCTAAGCCGGCGCGGCCTTCCCAGGCTCACGCCGCGCCGCCGGCCGCGATTCCGACCCCGGTCTTCCCGGCGACAAACCCGGTGCCCCTGCCCGCCGAGGACACGCTCGCCACGAGCGTTGCCGTGTCAGAGGCGACGACCGCGCCCTTGCCCGAGGCGTCGTCTTCTCCTCCCACCCGCAAGCCGCCGCGGCCGATGAAGGAAGGGGACATGATCCTGCACGGCGAGCCGGGCGCGGTCGAGCCGGAGATCAAGTTCTTCCCTCCTTACTCCTATCCGGCGGCCGATCGTGGCAGCGGCCGCAAAGGCACGCTGCGGGTCGCCGTGCTCGTCGACGAGACCGGCGCGGTGCTCGAAGCCCGCCTCCAGGGCACCCCCGGGGATCCCGCCCTCGAGCAGACGGCCCTCGAGACCGCCCGCAAGGCGAGGTTCTTCCCGCCGTTGCGGAACGGCATCGCCGGCAAGATGTGGACGGAGCTGCTGTTCACCTTCGCCGAGCCGGCGCCGGCGGCGCCCCCGCCTCACTGACGGGTTCTCTATAATCGGCCGCCATGCGACGCTTTCTCGCCGCGAGCCGGCTGGCGATCCTGGTGGCGGTCCTCGCCAGCTTGGTGGCCTTTTTCACCCTGCTGGTCGCCGGCGCGCTCAAGATGGGCAAGAGCGTGGTCGCGTTCGCCATCGCGGCCGACCTCTCCCCCGATCCGGTCAAGAAGCTCGCCCTGGCGTTGATCGAAACGGCCGACCTGTTCCTGCTGGCGACGGTGTTCTATCTCATGACGGTCGGCCTCTACGAGCTCTTCGTGGGCGAGCGGATCGAGCTCCCGGCCTGGATGGCGATCGAGAGCCTCGACGACCTGAAGACCAAGCTCTGCAAGGTGATCATCGTCCTGCTCGGCGTTCTCTTCCTCGGTGAGGCGGTGCACTGGAACGGCGACACCAATCTCCTCCCCTATGGCGCCGCGACCGCGCTGATGATCGCCGCCCTCACCCTTTTTCTGAGCGTCAAGGGCGCGAAATAATTCCTGGCATCAAAGAGGCCTCAAAGAAAAGTCGTCCAGGCTGTTCCGGTTGACGCGTCCGAACGGATAGACTCCCCCGGCCCGGGACCGGACGATCGGGCCTTAGACGAGCGAGGGTCATTCATGCCGGAAAAAGAGTCGCAGAAGGCGGAGCTGGTCGAGCAGGTCGCGGCGCGGGCGGCGGAGCAGTCGCCCGAGCGGGCCGAGGAGGTGCGGCGGTTCGCCCGCCGGTTCTACGAGCACGTGGCGCCGGAGGACGTCCTCGCCAGCACGGTGGACGAGCTGACCGACGCGGTGGTCTCCCTCTGGGGGTTCGCCCAGCAGCGGACGCCGGGTGCTCCCAAGCTCCGCCTGTACAAGGCCGCCGGCGCGGAAGGCCGCGAGTCGGGAGCCACGATCCTCGAGATCGTCAACGACGACATGCCCTTCCTCGTCGATTCGGTCGCCGCCGCCCTGCAGGGCCTCCAGGCCGACTACCTGCTGGTGATCCACCCCATCGTCCGCGTCGAGCGCGACGCCGCCGGCAAGCTGGTGGCCCTCCGCGACGCCGGCAAGAAGGACGAGCCGGGCGCCAATGAGTCCTTCATGCAAATCAGGATGCGGGCGCGGCTCGCCACCGGCACCGAGGAGATCGAGCAAGAGCTCTACCGGGTGCTGGGCGACGTGCGGGTCGCCGTCGACGATTTCGAGGCGATGCGCCAGCGCTGCCTGGCGGTGATCGCAGAGCTCCGGCAGAGCCCGCCGCCGCTGCCGGCGGGCGAGATCGCGGAGGGGATCGCCTTCCTCGAATGGCTGACCAGCGGCAACTTCACCTTCCTCGGCTACCGCGAGGTCCGCTTCGAGGCCACGAAGGGCTCGGCCGAGGCGCTGCTGGTGGACGACGGTCTCGGCCTGCTGCGCGACCATCAGGTCAAGATCTTCGACGGCCTGCGCAACCTCGGCGCCCTGCCGCCGGAGATCCAGGAGTTCGTCCGCCAGCCCGTGCTGCTGCGCGTCAACAAGACCCGGCGGCGGTCGACCGTTCACAAGCCGGTGGCGATGGACGCCGTGGCGGTCAAGACCTTCGACGGCAAGGGACAGGTCGTCGGCGAGCGCCTCTTCGTCGGCCTCTACACCGCCGCCGCCAACCAGGCGAGCCCGCGGTCGATCCCGCTGCTCCAGAGCAAGATCGAGCAGGTGCTCGAGCGGGCGGGGTACGAGCCCAACAGCTACGACGGCAAGACCCTCCGGCACATCCTCGAGACCTATCCGCGCGACGAGCTGTTCCAGATCCCGGTCGAGGATTTGCAGCGCATCGCCGTCGGCGTCCTGCTCCTCCAGGAGCGCGCCCGCGTCGCCTTCTTCCCGCGCCGCGACCCGTTCGAGCGCTTCGTCTCCTGCCTGGTCTACGTGCCGCGCGACCAGTTCGATACCGCGCTGCGGCTCAAGCTCGGCGAGATCCTCGCCGAGGCCTACCACGGCACCGTGAGCTCGTCGCAGGCGTACCTCACCGACTCGACGCTCGCCCGCCTCCAGATCGTCGTCAAGACAGAGACCGGGAAGATCCCGGAGGTCGACGCCCAGGCGGTCGAGCGCCGGCTCGCGGACGCCGCGCGCTCGTGGGACGACCGCCTGCGAGAGGCCCTGGTGGCGGCGCGCGGCGAGGCCGAGGGGCTCGCCCTCACCTCCCGCTACCGCGACGCCTTCCCGGGGAGCTACCAGGACTCCTTCGCCGGCGCTGCCGCGGTCGACGACATCGACCTGATCGAGGAGGCCCTCGCCACCGACGGCTTGGCCCAGAACCTCTACCGCCCGGCCGGCGCGGCGCCGGACGCGCTCCGCTTCAAGGTCTACGGCACTCCGCCGGCCATCCCCCTCTCGGACGTCCTGCCGATGCTCGAGAGCATGGGCGTCAAGGTGGTCGAGGAGAACCCCTACGACGTCCGGGTCGGCGGCAAGCCGGTCTGGATCCGCGATTTCAGCCTGGTCAGCGAGGACGGCGCGCCGGTGGACGTCGCGGCGGTCCGCGAGGCCTTCCACGAGGCCTTCGAGCAGGTCTGGCGCGGCGAGTTGGAGAACGACGCCTTCAACAAGCTCGTGCTGCGCGCCGGCCTGGTCGCTCGCGAGGTCGGCATCCTGCGCGCCTACTGCAAGTACCTGCGCCAGGCCCAGGCGCCGTTCAGCGAGGCGTACATGCAGGAGACGCTGGCGCGCCATCCGCAAATCGCCCGCTCCCTGGTCGCCCTCTTCCGCGCCCGCTTCGACCCGGCCCAGGCCGGCGACCGCGGCCTCGCCTTCCGCACGGAGATCGGCGAGCTCCTCGACGCCGTCGCCAACCCCGACGAGGACCGCATCCTGCGCCGCTTCCTCAACCTGATCGAGGCGACGCTGCGCACCAACTTCTTCCGCCGCGGCGCCGACGGCAAGCCGAAGCCCTCCCTCTCGCTCAAGCTCGACTCCGGAGCGGTCGAGGAGCTCCCCCTGCCGCGGCCGTTCCGCGAGATCTTCGTCTACAGCCCGCGCTTCGAGGCTATCCACCTGCGCGGCGGCAAGGTCGCCCGCGGCGGCATCCGCTGGTCGGACCGCCGCGAGGACTTCCGCACCGAGGTGCTCGGCCTGATGAAGGCGCAGATGGTGAAGAACACCGTCATCGTGCCGGTAGGCTCCAAGGGAGGCTTCGTGCTCAAGCGGGCGCCCGTCGGCCGCGAGAAGCTCCAGGAGGAAGGGGTCGAGTGCTACAAGCTGATGATGCGGGGGCTCCTCGACATCACCGACAACCTCTCCGGCAGCGACGTGGTGCCGCCGCCGGACGTCGTCCGCCACGACGGCGACGACCCCTACCTGGTGGTGGCGGCGGACAAGGGGACCGCCACCTTCTCCGACATCGCCAACGGCATCTCGGCCGACTACGGCTTCTGGCTCGACGACGCCTTCGCCTCCGGCGGCTCGGTCGGCTACGACCACAAGGAGATGGCGATCACCTCGCGCGGCGCCTGGGAGTCGGTCAAGCGCCACTTCCGCGAGCTCGGCAAGGACATCCAGACCACCAACTTCACCGTCATCGGCATCGGCGACATGTCGGGCGACGTGTTCGGCAACGGCATGCGGATGTCCCGCCACATCCGGCTGCTGGCCGCCTTCGACCACCGCCACATCTTCCTCGATCCCGACCCTGATCCGGCGGCGAGCTTCGCCGAGCGCCAGCGGCTCTTCGACAAGCCCCGCTCCTCCTGGGCCGACTACGATCCGGCGGCGATCTCGGCCGGCGGCGGCGTCTACGAGCGGAGCCTGAAGACGATCCCGCTGTCGCCCGAGGTGCGCGCGCTCTTCGGCCTCGCCAAGGAGGAGATCGGGCCGGCCGAGCTGGTCCGGACCCTGCTCCAGGCGGACGTCGAGCTCCTCTTCTTCGGCGGCATCGGCACCTTCGTCAAGGCGAGCACCGAGACCGACGCCGACGCCAAGGACCGCGCCAGCGACCAGCTGCGGGTCGACGCGACGCAGCTGCGGGCGCGGGTGATCGGCGAGGGGGCCAACCTCGCCATGACCCAGCGCGCCCGCGTCGAGTTCGCCCTCAACGGCGGCCGGCTCAACACCGATTTCATCGACAACTCGGCGGGCGTCGACTGCTCCGATCACGAGGTGAACATCAAGATCCTGCTCACCGACGTCGAGCGCTCGGAGCACATGACCCGCCCGCAGCGCGACGAGCTGCTGCGCAGCATGACCGACGAGGTGGGCCTGCTGGTGCTGCGCGACAACTTCCTGCAGACCCAGGCGCTGTCGGTGACCGAGCAGCTCGGCGGCCACCTCCTCGAACGGGTGGCACGGCAGATGCGGCAGCTCGAGAAGGAGGGGCGGCTCGACCGGGCCATCGAATTCCTCCCCAAGGAGGACGCTCTGGTCGAGCGGGCCCGGCTGGGCCTCGGCTTCACCCGACCGGAGCTCTCGGTGCTGCTGTCGTACACCAAGATGGCGGTCTACGACGAGCTTCTGGAGTCCGATCTGCCGGACGATCCATTCATGGAGGAGGACCTCCGTCTCTACTTCCCCGTGCCGCTACAATCGCGGTACGCCGGCCAGATCGCCCGCCACCGCCTGCACCGGGAGATCGTCGCCACCGCGATCACCAACAGCATGGTCAACCGGGTCGGCCTCACCTTCGTCCATGAGATGAAAGACCGGACGGGCATGCTCCCCGCCGACGTGGCCCGCGCCTACGTGGTCGCCCGCGAGGTCTTCGGCCTGCGCCCCCTGTGGGAGGCGATCGAGGCGCTGGTCGTCCCGGCGAAGCCGGAGTCGGCGGTGCCCGCCAGGACGCAGTACGCCATGCTCCTCGCCTGCGGCAGGGCGCTCGAGCGGGGCACCTCCTGGTTCCTCCCCCAGCGCCAGGGTGGGGTCGGGATCGACATCCGCTCCCTGATCGACACCTTCGGGCCCGGCGTCGGCAAGCTGACGTCGAGCCTCGACAGCCTGCTCTCCGCGGAGGACATCCTCGCCCGCGCCGACGAGGTCTCCAAGCTCACCGCCGACGGCGTCGATCCGGCGCTGGCCCAACAGATCGCCAGCCTCCCCTGGCTGCCGGCGCTCTGCGACATCGTGAGCATCGCGCGCGCCGTCGCGGCGCCGGCCGCCCAGGTAGGCGATCTCTACTTCCGCCTCGGCGACCGCTTCGGCTTCGACTACCTGCGGCGGGCTGCCGGCAAGCTGTCGACCGACAAGACCTGGGACAAGCTTGCCGTCTCCGCCGTGGTCGAGGACCTCTACGGCCAGCAGGCGGAGCTCACCTCCCGCGTCCTCCAGGCGGCGGAGGCCGCCGGCGGCGCCGTCGACGGCTCGCTCGACGCGTGGATCGACGCGAGGCGCCCCGTCGTCGCCCGCGCCGAGCAGCGTCTCGCCGAGCTGCGGGCGATCACGGCGCCCGATCTCGCCATGCTCACCGTGGCGAGCCGGGCGCTCAAGACCGTCGGGGTCTGAGGGAACGAGGGGTCCGAGGGACGGCGGCCCATGCCGTCCCGCGTTTCCGCCGGATCAGATCGTGAAGCTGTAGACGATGCTGCCGCCACTCGCCAGAGTGCCGCTCTGGCCCGGCAGGTTGATGTCCGGCAGGTGGACGCCGTTCTGACCGACTACCCGGACGGTGAACGGCAGCACGGTATAGGGCGCGCGGGTCGTCGTCTCGCTGGACATGAAGAACCGCATCGTGTGGGTGCCGGGGCCGATGTGGCCGGCCGTGCTGAGGGTGGCGGTCGGGACCGCGGGCGCCGAGCAGGACGAGCCGACCTGATTGCCGTCGGGGTCGAAATCGGGGAACTCGTCCGCGTCCGGGCAGGAATCCGCCACCACGTTGTTGTCGATCAGGATCTGGGCGTCGAGGATGGTGGCGTCCCCGGTCGAATTGCTCATGTTGGTGGTCAGGCTGAAGGTGTCCGGCCCGGTGAGCCCGTCCCCTGGCCCGGTGAGATTGTCCAGCGCCTTGCAGCCCGACAGGGCGAACGCCGCGATCAGCGTGGCGGCGAGGTAAATCTTTTCGATTCTCATCTTTGTTTCCTCCCAGCAAAACGCTACAGGAGGGCGCCGAGGAGTGTCAGAGCATGAACATGCCGGCGCGCCTTCACGGTAGACTTGGAGTCATGCCCCTCCATGGAGGACCGCCCCGGCGGATCTGGATTCCAGCCCTGCTGGCCGGCGCCCTCGCGCTCCGCGCCGCCGCGGTACCCCCGCCGGAGACCGCCAGCCTGCCGGTCCGCGCCTACACGACCGGAGACGGGCTGGCAGGCAACGAGATCAACGCCATCCTGCAGGACTCCCGGGGATTTCTCTGGATCGGCACGGAGAGCGGCCTCAGCCGCTTCGACGGCACCCGCTTCGTCAGCTACGACACCCGGCAGGGACTGCCGAGCCCCAACGTCACCGCCCTGCTGGAGCTGCCGGCGGGGGGCCTGCTGGTGGGCACGACTGGCGGGCTGGCCCGGCTGGAGACGGCGGCGGCCGACGCCACCGGCCGCATCTTCACGCCGGTACCCGACCGTTCCGGACGCCTGGGGCACGTCACCGTGCTGCTCGCCGACGGCAATACGGTCTGGATGGCGGACGAGGCGGCGGACGGCGGCCTGTTCCGCCGGCCCGGCGGCGGCCCCGGCGCCTTCGAGCCGGTGAGGCTGGCGTCCGGCGCCGCCGTGCAGGGGGTGACCTCGCTCGCCGCCGACGGCGCGGGAGGGCTCTGGGTAGGAGCGCGGACCGGTCTCCTCCACCGTCTCGCCGACGGCCGCTGGGCCACCGTGCCCGTCCTGCCGGTGCCGCGGGAGGCGGTCGGCGCGCTCCTCCTCGACGGCCGGCACCGCCTCTGGGTCGCGGCCGCGGATGGGCTCTACGCTCTCGCTCCCGGAAGCCCGCGCCTCGAACGCTTCGACTCCCAGTCCTGGCTGGCCGGCGACAAGCCGGCGGGCGCCATCCTGCAGAGCCGCGACGGCGCGATCTGGACGGCGGCCCACGCCGGCCTGGACGAGATCGAGGGGAGCCGGCTGCGGCGCTACACCCACGACAACGGTCTCCCGCAGGACCGTGTCGTCTGCCTGGCCGAGGACCGCGACGGCAACCTGTGGGCGGGCACCCGCTCCCACGGGCTCCTGCGCATCGCTCACAACGGCTTCCTCACCTATGGCGCCGCGGGCGCGGCCGAGGGGTTCAACGTCAGCGAGATCTTCGAGGACCAGCGATCGAATCTCTACGTCTGGGGCGGGAGCCGGCAGCGCCCCCAGCTCTTCGAGGTCGACGGCGAGGGACTGCGGAACGTGACGCCGGAGGTCCTCGAACGCGCCGGCTACCTGGGGCGCGGCCGCCATCAGGTCTGGATGCCAGACGCCGCCGGCACTCTCTGGCTCGGCAGCGCAGCGGGGATCTGGCGCTTTCCCGGTGCCGGCGATCCGGCCGCCTTGCGCAAGGCGCCGAAGCTGTTCTGGCCGGCCCCCGCCGGGAGGGGTGAGATCTTCCGCCTCTTCGCCGATTCTCACGCCCGGCTCTGGGTCTCGACGCTCGGCGATCCGGACCTCTCCGCCGGCGCGGCGGCCGCGACCCGGCTCGCCCGCTGGGATCCCGCCACGGGACGCTTCGAGCCGGTGGCCGCCGTCGAACACCTGGGCCGCGGCGCGCCCTCGGCGTTCGCTGAGGACCCCTGGGGGAATCTCTGGATCGGCTTTTCCGGCGGCGGCCTGGCGCGGCTGCGGGGCGACCGGGCCGATCTCTTCCTCACCGGGAGCTCCGGCAATGGCGTGCCGGCGGGCGCCATCAACGATCTCCTGGTCGACAGCCGCCGCCGGCTCTGGGTCGCCTCGTCCTACGGCGGCGCGATCCGCTTCGACGACCTCGACGCGCCCCGGCCGCGGTCGACCGCCTACACCGGCGCCCAGGGGCTGGCGAGCGACCGCGTGCTCTGCCTGACCGAAGACCGCCAGGGCATCCTCTACCTGGGCCACGGCCGGGGGATCGACCGCCTCGATCCGGAGACCGGCCACATCCGCGCTCTCGCCGCCGCCGACGATCTGGCCTCGAACGTCGTCAACACGGCCTATCTCGCCCGCGACGGCAGTCTCTGGTTCGGCACTCCCGCAGGGCTCGCGCGCTACCGGCCCGAAGCCGCGCGGAGCGAGGCGCCGCCCCCGGTCTTCCTGAGCGGCCTGCGGATCGGCGGCGTGCCCAGGGCCCTGCCGCCGCTCGGCACGCCCGGCCTCGACGGCCTCGAGCTGGCTCCCGGGCAAGACCAGGTGGAGGTCCGTTTCACCGGCATCAGCTTCGCCTCCGGCTCCAGCCTGCGCTACCAGTACCGGCTGGCGGGAGCGGCCGCCGGCTGGAGCGAGCCGCGGACGGAGCGTTCGGTGCTGCTGGGCAACCTGGCGCCCGGCGCCTATCAGTTCCTGTTCCGCGCCGTGACCCCCGGCGGCGTGGCCAGCGCCACCCCCGCCACCCTCGCCTTCACTCTCCTGCGGCCGGTCTGGCAGCGCTGGTGGTTCCTCCTCCTCGCCGCCGCCGCCCTCGCCGCCCTGGGCTGGGGCCTCCACCACGCCCAGCTCGTGCGGGCGGTGCAGCTCGAACGGGTGCGCACGCGGATCGCCGCTGACCTCCACGACGACCTCAGCTCGAGCCTGGCCCGGATCTCGATCCTCTCCGAGGTGGGCCGCCGCCGGATCGCCGATCCGGAGGCGCTGGAAGCCACGGCGCTCGACCAGATCGGCGAAACGGCCCGCGAACTGATGGAGGCCGTCGCCGACATCGTCTGGGCGATCGACGCGCGGCGCGACGACCTCGACAGCCTGCTGGCCCGCATCCGCCGTTTCGCCGGCGACCTGCTGGAAGCGCGGGGCGTCCGCGTCGCCTTCGCCGCCCCGCCGGGGGCCGCCGGGATCGCGCTGCGTCCCGAGGCCCGGCGAGAGCTCTACCTGATCCTCAAGGAGGCGCTCCACAACGCCGCCCGGCACGCCCGCGCCCAGGAGGTCGGGATCGACGTCCGCGCGGCGGACGGCGAGCTGGTGGCGGAGGTCCGCGACGACGGCGTCGGCTTCTCGCCCGGCGCGGGCGAGAGCGCGGAGAGCTCGCGCTCCGGGCATGGCCTGCGCAACCTCCGCGAGCGCGCGGCCCGGCTCGGCGGTATCCTGACGATCGATTCGGCCCCGGGCAGCGGCACCCGCGTGCGGCTGAGCCTGCGGCTCTGAAGCCGGCTCTGAGCCAAGGAACGGAAATGCGATGAACAGAGACGACTCCATCCGCGTGGCGATCGTGGAGGACGACCGGATCACCCGCGAGGGGCTGCGGCTGCTGATCGACGGCACCCCCGGCTACCGCTGCACGGCGACCTTCGGGGCGCTGGAGCCGGCCCTGGCGGCGGGGGCCGGGGAAGCACCCGACGTGATCCTCCTCGACATCGGGCTGCCGGGAGTGCCCGGTTCCCAGGGGGTGGGGTCGCTCCGCGCCCGCTGGCCCACGGCGGTGGTGGTCATGCTCACCGCTCTGGCCGACGACGACAAGGTCTTCGAGTCGCTCTGCAACGGCGCCACCGGCTACCTCCTCAAGCGCACTCCGCCCGCGCGCCTGCTGGAGGCGGTGCGCGAGGCCCGCGAGGGAGGAGCGCCGATGTCCCCCGAGATCGCGCGCAAGGTGGTGGAACGCCTCCGGGGGGGCGCGCCGCCGGTGGTGCTGGACGACGCGCTGACGCCCCAGGAGGTGCACCTGCTCCGCCTGCTCGCCGAGGGGTGCACCTACCAGGTCGCCGGCGAGCAGCTGGGGATCAGTATCAACACCGTGCGCAACTACATCCGGAACATCTACGAGAAGCTCCAGGTCCACACCAAGTCCGAGGCGGTGAGCAAGGGGATGCGGGCCGGCCTGCTGTAAGCTGAAAGCCGAAAGGAGTGTGGCCATGCCCTCGGATCTCTCCGCGAACGCCGTACCGGCCGCCGACGCGCCGCGGCGCGCCGACCAACGCCTCCGTTTCCACGCTCCCCACCTGAACCTGGCCTCGGCCTTCGGCGGCGATTGGTTCGGGCGCAACGCGGAAAACTTCGCCCGCTTCTTCGGCACGCCGGTGTTCCTGATCGCCCAGACCGTGCTGGTCGCCGTCTGGATCGGCTTCAACATCTGGGGGCTCGCCCACTTCGATCCCTATCCGTTCATCCTGCTCAACCTCGCCTTCAGCACCCAGGCCGCCTACGCCGCGCCGCTGATCCTCCTCGCCCAGACGCGCCAAGCGGACCGCGACAAGGCGCTCTCCGAGGCGGACGCCCTGCACCGCGAGGCCCTCGCCGCCGCCAGCACCGAGCGCCAGGCGGTGGCGGCGCACCAGCAGGAGCTGATCGTCAAGCTGCTGGAGCAGAACACCGAGCTGACCCGCAGCACCCAGGAGCTGACCCTCAGGGTCCAGGAGCTGACCCGGGACATCCATAACCGTACTTGCCTGGACCCCAGTCACGGAACGGCCTGAGCCCTTCCCCTGCCGAATGAAACGCCGCGCCAAGCTCCTGTCGATCCTCGTCCTGACCGCCGTAGCCCTGCTGGCGCTGGCCGAGGGGGCCGTGCGCGCCTTCCGGCCGCAGCCGGCCTTCTACGCCTCCCCCGGCCTCTACGTGGCCGATCCGCTCGTCCGCCATCGCCTGCGGCCCGGCCTGCGGGGGGTGGTCGGCAACTGGTCCGAGTTCACCACCCGGGTGCGGATCAACGCGCTGGGCATCCGCGGTCCCGAGATCGGTCCGCGCCGCCCCGGCGTGCACCGCGTGCTGGTGCTCGGCGACTCCTTCACCTTCGGCACCGGGGTCGAGGAGGAGGAGGCCTTCCCGGCGGAGATCGCCGCCGGGCTCACCCGCGGCGGCACCCCTGCCGAGGCGCTCAACGCCGGCATCGGCGGCTACGGCGTGCCGGACGAGGTGGCCTGGTTCGAGCACTACGGGATGCAGCTCCACCCCGATCTGATCGTCTTCGGCATCTTCACCGGCAACGACCTCCAGGACGCCGCTCCCGATCGGCCGCGCACTTTCGTCGTCGACGGCGACATCCTCGACGCGGCCGAGCTCCACCGCTCCTCGTTCTTTCACTGGCTCTTCCAGCACTCCCAGCTCTTCGCCCTGCTCAAGTACTCGATCCCGCCCTCGATCGACCGCCCCCTGCGCCGGGCCCTCCATATGCCGGAGCCGGGAGCGATCCGCGGCCTGCGCGAGGAGATGGCCCTCTACGATCCGCGCAACCGGCCGGCCGCCGAGCGTGGCGGCGCCGCGTCGGAGGTGGCGATCCGCCACCTCCTCGACCTCACGCGCGCCGAGCACAAAAGAGTCGTGGCCGTCCTCCTCCCCTCCAAGCTCCAGGCGGATGAGCGCGAATGGAGCCGGACCCTGCGCGAGCTCGGGCTCAAGCCCCCGGACGCCGACCGGACGCTCCCCAACGAGGTCTTCTCCGGGGTGCTGGCGCGCTGCGGCGTGCCGGCGCTCGATCTCACGCCCGCTTTCTCGCAGGAGATCCGGCAGGGGAAGGTCCTGTTCTTCCCCGAGGATCAGCACTTCACCGTCGCCGGACACCGGCTGGTGGCCGACCGGACCCTCGACTTCCTGCGCGCCCTGAAGCTGCCGCCGGTTGAACCTCCGGCGGTGCCCCGGATACACTCGCCAGCCGCCGCCGCTCCCTGAGGCGCAGCGGCTGACCTGTGACGTTCTCAATGACTCCTTCACGCTCCAAGGCCCTCGGGCTCGCGCTCCTCCTCGTGGCTGGCTTCCTGGCCGCCGGCGCCTGGTGGGCTCACGGACACCGGGACTCGGTGCGGGCCGCGATTCGGGCCCTGAAGCCGGGGACCGACGCGCGACCGGCGGTGGCAGCGGGACCCGAGGTCACCTCTCCCGACTACGCCCGCCTCGGCGACGGCTTCCTGGTCTGGGAGTCGAACCGTACCGGACCCTGGCGGATCTGGACCCGCCGCCTCGACGGCTCGGGGCTCCGCCAGCTGACGCCCGACGAGGGGGGGCACGAGCACTGCTGCGCCCACATCTCTCCGGACGGCAAATGGGTGGCCTACCTGAGCCTCAGCGGCTTCAAGTACGGCGCCGACCCCGAGGCGGGAGAGCTACACCTGATCGCCCCGGACGGCAAGGGGGACCACGTGGTCGCGCCGAAGGCGCAGACCTACAGCCGTGGCCACCGCGCCGCGATCTGGGACGGCGACAACCTTCTCCAGTTCATCGACGGCGACGGCAACGCCCTCCTCCTCGATCTCGCAACCGCCAGGATGGAGAAGCTGGCGGGACCCAGCAGCGAGGGGCACGGCTGGCTGGTGAACCGCACGCGGACCCACGCCACCACGGGCCTGCCGACCTTCTCCCTCTATGACCCGGCGCGGCGCGCCGTCACCGAGCGCACCCCCTACGGCGGCTGCGAGCCCTACTTCTCGGACGACGGCCGCTGGGGGATCTGGATGGCCGGCGCCGGCGGACCGATGCGCGCCCTCGACCTCGCCACGCGCACTCCGAAGGCGCTGTTCGAGAAGAACGACCCCCGCCTCGGCGCCCAGGCCTACCTGTACTTCCCCATGCTCTCCAACGGCTCGTCGCTGCTCGCCTTCGGCGCCTCGCCCAACGAGCACGACCACGAGAAGGGGAACTACGACATCTTCGTGGTCGAGGTCGATCCGCGCACCCTCGACGTCCTCGGCCAGCCGCTCAAGTACACCTCGGCACCGACCCCCGACCGCTATCCGGACGTCCACGTCGAGCCGTTGCCGCTCGGCCGCACCTTCGGCGAGGCCCCCTTCCACGTCCATCTCCAGGACCCGAAGCTGGGACCCGGCGCGGTGTGGGACTTCGGCGACGGCACGCCAGCCGCGACGGCCCATGGCGACCACACCTACGAACGGCCGGGGAGCTTCGCGGTCTCCGCCAAGGCCGGCGGCACTGTGCTGCGCGGACGGGCGACCATCCTCCCCGCGCGGCCGCCGCGCGCCCTGCGCGCCGAGCTTCGCCAGGGGCGCGAGATCCGGGTCACCTTCGACGAGCCGGTCGCCGCCGCTCCCGGCGGCGTGACCGCCCATCTGGCCTCCGGCCGGCCGATCACCGGCACCGCCATCGGCGCCGACACCCGGAGCCTCGACGTCCATCTCGCCGCGGACCTCATGACCGGCGACCGCCTTCACCTCGAAGGCATCGTCGACCGCGCGCAGCGGCCCAACGCGCTGGTGCCGGTCGACCTCCCGGTGCCGCCGCCCAGCTGGCCCACCGACCGCAGGAGCCTCGTCCTGCTCTGGGACACGGCCGACCAGCCCAACCTCGTCCCCGACCCCGCCGGAGGGGCCGACCGCGCCTACACCATCGCTCCTCACGGCCGCGCGCGGCTCAACCACGATCACGCCATGCTGCTGGTGGGCGACGGCGCCTTCCAGGCCGAACCGGAGGCGGGGAAGAGCCTCGTCGAGCTGGTCAAGAAGAGCAACGAGATCACCCTCGAGCTGACGTTGACGCCCGCGGTGGTGACGCCCCAGACCTCGGGGGTCATCCTCACCTTCGGCCGCTTCAAGGGCGCGCCCCTCCTGCAGCTCGAGCAGCAGGGAGACACGCTCCTCTGGAGCCTGCTGCGCGACCATTCCCAGGAGCCGCCGGCGCGCTTCGGCAAGCTCCAGGCGGGCCAGTCCGTGCACGTCGCCCTCGGCTACAGCCCGGGGCGCCAGGTGGTCTGGCTGAACGGCGCCCCGGTGGTCGACAGCGGCGCTTGGCAGGGAGACTTCTTCCCCTGGAAGCCGGGGGCCTTGACGATCGGGGCGGCCGGCGTGGGGGACGACGGCGAGCATCCGTGGCAGGGAGTGGTCGAGGGGCTCGCCCTCTACGACCGCCTGCTCGGCGCCGACGAGGTGGCCGAGAACGTCCGCCGCTATGCCGCCGAACGGGCGCGGCGGCCAGCCGTGCCGCGGGTCGAGGCGCTGGCGACGCTCCAGCGCTGCTCGCGCGTCCCCACGCTCGACGAGATCGCCCCCTACCGCCAGGCGCTCGCCGTCTGCGAGTACCGGGTGGACCGCGTGGTGGCGGGGACCCTGGCCGGCCCGACCATCCGGTTGGCCCGCTGGGTGATCCTCGACGGCGCGACGCTGGCGCCGCCGAAGGGGGGCTCCTCGGTCCCGCTGACGCTGGAGCCGTTCAGCGCCAACGGCCAGCTCGAGAGCATCTATCTCTCGAACGACCTCCCGAAGGCCGCTGCTGGCAGCGCGTCTCCGCTCTTCTATGACCCCACGAGCGGATAAGCTTATAGCCCGTGGTCTTCAGCTCCCATCTCTTCGTCTATTACTTCCTGCCACTCGCCCTGGCCGCCTACTTCCTGGCGCCGCGGCGGGTGCAGAACCTCGTCCTCACCCTGTTCAGCTTCGTCTTCTACGGCTGGGCGAACGTCGCGTTCATCCCGCTGCTGATGACCTCGACGCTGATCGATTATTTCTGCGGCCTCGGACTGACCGGCGGCTTCCGTTCTCCCTGGCGCGGCGAGCTCCCCCTCCTCGAGCCGGGAGGCCCGCGCAGCCGGGCGCAGAAGGTGATCCTCACCGTTTCGATCACCGCCAACCTCCTGCTGCTCGGCTTCTTCAAATACTTCAATTTCTCGGTCGACAGCTACAACGCGATCATCGCGGCGCTCGGCTTCACAGGCCTGCGACTCGATTCGGTGATGCGCGTGGTCCTGCCGCTCGGCATCAGCTTCTATACCTTCAAGAGCATGAGCTACGCGATCGACGTCTACCGCGGCGACGCGCGCGCCATGCGCGACATCCTCGACTTCTTCTGCTTCGAATCGATGTTTCCGGACCTGGTGGCCGGGCCGATCATCCGCTTTTCCGAGATCGCCGATCAGCTCGCCCACCGCACGATCACCAGCGAGAAGTTCGCCCGCGGCGTCACCTTCTTCTGCCTCGGAATGGCGAAAAAGGTGCTGCTCGCCAACCCCTGTGGCAAGATCGCCGACACCACCTTCGCCGCCGCCTCGCTCGGCGCCGTCGACGCCTGGCAGGGGCTGTTCGCCTACGCCTTCCAGATCTATTTCGATTTCAGCGGCTACTCGGACATGGCGATCGGCCTGGCGCTGATGCTCGGCTTCATGTTCCCCAAGAATTTCGACTCGCCCTACAAGGCCGAATCGATCACCGATTTCTGGCGCCGCTGGCACCTCTCGCTCTCCACCTGGCTGCGCGACTACCTCTATATCCCCCTCGGCGGCAACCGCAAGGGGGAGACGCGCACCTACATCAACCTGATCCTGGTGATGCTGATCGGCGGCCTCTGGCACGGCGCGGCCTGGACCTTCGTGATCTGGGGCGCCATCCACGGCGGCTGGCTGGCCCTCGAACGGGCGCTGGGCAAGGACAGCTGGTATCGCCGGCTGCCGCACATCGGCCGCGTCGCGCTGACCTTCTTCATCGTCCTGATCGCCTGGGTCTTCTTCCGCGCGCCCGATCTGACGAGCGCCCTGCGCTATCTCGGCAGCATGACCGGCATGCGCGTGGCCCAGCCCGGCGCCGCCCTGATCGGCGGGCTGATCCGCCGCCCGTATGACCTGCTGAACCTCGCGCTGGCGGCGGCGATCGCCTGGTTCGCTCCGCAGACCTGGGACTGGACTCGCCGGCTGACCTGGCCCAAGGGGCTCGCCTGCCTCGCCCTGCTCGGCCTGGCGCTCGCCGCAATGGCGACGCAGGGCTACAACCCCTTCATCTACTTTATTTTTTGAAGCGAGCCATGGACCCCGAACGCGAGCGCATCGCCAAGATCGAGATCGGCCAGACCGATGTCTCGCCATCTTTGGCCTGGGCGCTGGTTGCCCTGTTCGTGGCGGTCATCGTCACGGTGCCGATCGTCGACGTCGTCACCGGCCGGACGTTCCAGACCGGCGTCACCGCCGGCTCGGTCGCCGCGGTGGGACCGGTGATCCGGCAGCAGGGATGGATCGCCGGCAGCCGTGCCCTGCTGCGCCAGATGCACCAGCTCGAGGACGGTCTGGAGCGGAAGTCCTGGCTCGGCGCCGCCCTGCTGCCGCCGACCCAGCGCGTGCTGAGCGCGCTCGGCGTGGGCAACGAGAAGGTCTACATCGGCGGCGACCGCCGGCTCTATTACACGCCCGACGTCCAGTACGTGACCGGCTCCGCGTTCCTCGATCGCGGCGTGCTCGAACGGCGGCGGCTCGGCGGCACGGCCTGGGAGGAAGCGCCGCACCCCGATCCGCTCCCTGCCCTGGCCGATTTCCAGCGTCAGCTCGCGGCCCGCGGCATCGCTCTCGTGGTGGTGCCGACGCCGGTCAAGCCGATGATCGATCCCGAGGGCCTCGCGCGCTCCCAGCCGTTCCCGCTGGAGAACGCCTCCTGGCCGGCGCTCCTCCGCCGCCTGCGCGACGCCCACATCGAGGTCTTCGATCCCGCCCCCCTGCTGGCGCGGGAAAAAGCAGCCCAGGGCGGCCAGCCGCCCTATCCTCCTCAATACCTCCGGACCGATACCCACTGGACACCGCAGGCGATGGAGCTCGTCGCGCAGAAGCTGGCCGAAAGGATCCGGATCGTGGGCCACCTCGCGTCCCCGGCTGGCGTGGGCCTGTTCCGGCAGGCGCAGAGCGTCACGAACAGCGGCGATCTCGCGGCTCTGCTCACCTTACCCGCCACCGACCCGCTCAGGGAGCCGGAGCGGGTGACGATCCAGCGTGTGGAGACGGCCGAGGGGAGCCCCTGGAGGGCCGACCCGCACGCCGACGTCCTTCTGTTGGGCGACAGCTTCACCAACATCTACTCGCAGAGCGACCTCGGCTGGGGCACCGGCGCCGGGCTCGCCGAGCAGCTCTCCTACGCTCTCGGCCATCCGATCGACCGCCTCGCCCTGAACAGCGGCGGCGCCCTCAACACCCGCCAGCGTCTCGCCCAGGACTTGGCAACGGGCAACGACCGGCTCGCCGGCAAGAAGGTGGTCGTCTACCAGTTCGCCGTGCGCGAGCTGGCGATCGGCGACTGGCGGGTGATCGCGATGGACGGCGGACGGTGAGCGGGCTCCCGCGCGTCGCCGCCGTCGTCGTCAACTACAACGGCAAGGAGATCACCCTGCAGGCCGTCGAAAGCCTGCGGCGGATGACCTACGCCAACTTCGACCTCGTGGTGCTCGACAACGCCTCCACGGACGGCTCTCCCGAGGCGCTCGCCGCCGCCTATCCCGATCTCCGGCAGGTGCGGGTGGAGGTCAACCGCGGCAGCGCTTCCGGCTACGCCCAGGGCTTCCGCTGGGCGTTCGCCAACGGCTACGACTACGTGCTCCTGCTCAACAACGACATCGAGGTCGAGCCGGAGATGCTGACCGAGCTGGTGAAGGTCGCCGAGTCGGCGCCGGACGTCGGCTGCGTGGGGCCCAAGTGCTACTTCCACGGCGACCGGACGCGGCTCTGGTCGGCCGGCGGCATCCTCCGATTCCGCGAGTCGATCACCCGCGAGCGGGGCTATGGAGAGGTCGACCGCGGCCAGTACGAGCGGGACGCGGAGGTGGACTACGTCAACGGCTGCGCCATCCTGATCCGCCGCGCCGCCGCCGAGGCCGCCGGCATGTGGGACGACCTCTTCTACATCTGCGTCGACGACGCCGACTTCTGCACCCGCGTCAAGCGGCGCGGCTTCCGCTGCCTCTACGCGCACCGGGCCGTGCTCTACCACATGGTGGCCTACACCACCGGCGGCTACAGCGCCGGGCGGAACTTCCAGTTCGGCCGCAGCGCGGCGATCTACGTCCGGCGCTACGCCAACCCCTGGAACTGGATCACCTACCTCGCCTTCAACGCGGCCGCCCTCCCGCTCGCCTGGCTGCGCGAGCGGCGAACGGGGAATCAGGCCGCGGTGGCGGCCAAGGTGAAGGGAATGCGGGAAGGGCTCACGACGAAGATCCCTCCCCCGCCCGTGCTCTAGAAAACGCCTACATCCCCGAAGCCGGAACGACCTCGGTGGGCGGCTTGAAGACCAGCCCGTCGCGGTCCTCCGGCGGATTCGGATCGTAGAGGCGGATCACCTCTTCCGGCACCGGCGACAGGTCCGAGGCCCGCCGCAGCTCGAAGAGGGTGGTACCCGTGCATTCGCGGTCGATGCTCGGCGCGCCGCCCAGGGACTTCAGCTCGTCGAGATGGGCGGTGCGGAAGTCGATGCTGAACCGGGTCCGCCCTGACGTGTTCTCCACCGACGAGTGCAGGTGAGCGCCGGAGAACAGGATCAGCCCGCCCGGCGGCACCACGACACGAATCTCCGGCTCCAGATCCAGCGGCCCGGTCGGCTTCGGCTGCTTGCGGGTGTCCGCCTTGACCTCTTTCGCAGCGTTGGCGCGGCCAACCTTGTTCCACTCGTAGTGGTTGTACTCGTTCGACGAGTTCGGGACCGGCTCGTTCCAGTACCGGGGATGGAACGCGAACGAGCTCTCGGACTCGAAGGGGAACACCGGCAGCCACCAGTTGAGCTGGCACGGCGGCGACGAATACCAGATGTCGCGGTGCGGATGGAGCACGTAGGCCACCCCCGCCGTCAGATACCCGCCGCTGGTGGAGACCCGCATCCGGGGGACGTCGAAGTAGGTCTTGTCCATGTCCACTCCGATGTCGCGGAGGAGCTCCAGGAGCAGCCCCTTGGTCTTCGGATGGTGGATGAACCGCGGCTTCAAGGGACCGACGATCTCGACGAACTTCTCGACCGGCAGCTGGTCCTGCGCATGCTGGGGCTCCAGAGGCGCGAACGCCTCCTCGACCAGCTCGCGGGCCAGCTCGGTGAGAGCCTTGGTGCTGGGGCGCGGCGAAAAGACGAAAACATCCCCGGCATAGAGACGGCGGCGCCGCTCCTCATCGCCGAGGTGGGTGTCGAAGTAGAGGGTGCTCATCTGGGGACCTCGCTCGGAGTCAGGCCCCGCTGGGTTCCTGGGGCGGGGCAGCTACGGCCCGGCCAGTATATGAAGGGGGTGGGAAGGGGTCAACCCGAAGAGCGATTCCAGCCCCCGAACCTGGTCGTTGTCATTTCGGTCTCTTCGAGCCCTTCACAGAAACCGTTTTCCGCCGGATCAGTGACGAAAGCATCGCGATCTGGTCCGCATCCTCATCGGCGACGGAAGTCTCGTGAGAGAGGGTCACAAACGTGCGGACGATCACCTCACGGAGATTGATCACTGCCTCCCTGGACGTTTTGCCCTCGGCTTCGAGATCCGCCTCGTCCAACCTCGCCGTCACGCGCGGCCCGGTCTTTACAACCATCACGGCAATCGGATTGGTCAGCTCAAGCTCAGCGCCAGGGAGCGTGTTGATGTAATAGACTCGGCGCGGCGGATTTGTTCTCAATTCCGCCGCTAAAGCCCGCAGCCTCTCCGCGGCCTCCGACAACGTTTCAGCTACGAGCGATAACTCGCTCAAAGCCAGCTCGTGCCACCGGCTTGACTCTTCGTCTCCTTCCGCGACCCCCGCGTTGTATTGCCGCCACAGCCGCTTGATTTTCGGGACCGCCTCGGGCGGATACCTTCTCCGCTCTCCGTCCATCAGACTGGGAACCGAGTCGCCATGGTGCTCCAAAAGAAGGATGATGTTCCTTTGGGCAATCCCCGTCTCGCGCACGAGGTCGCTCATCGAATAAATCTTGCGTAGACCTCCCCTCATCGATCT
>DATBAW010000500.1:0-16350 GCA_036271335.1 Thermoanaerobaculia bacterium | reverse complement strand
ATTGCGAATCTTCATTTCAACACTCCTCGAAGGGATCGGGCGAGCGCGATCATCGCGTCCGCGTTCCACATACGGATGGGTCCACTCAGAGGATATGCGGAAAACCGGGCACAAAGGGGACATTCGCGCTGCGCCCGGTTGCGTGAACCAGAACGAGACGGGATCAGGAGAGCGCTTGCGCGATTCGCGCGGTGGTCACGATCTGTCCCACGTGCCGCTGCGTGTGCTCGGCGGCATGAAAGAGCAGGCCGAGGACGGTGGAGGGGAGCTGGAGGCGTCCGACGCCGCGCGCTTCGAGCAGCGTGGGCTCAGGCGTGGCGCGGAGCTGCGCGAGGGCGCGCTCCACCTGCCCCTCGAAGGCCGCCGCGAGATCGTCCGCTTGTGCCGGCGGCGATCCGGGCGACGCCTCCGAGGCGAGAAAGGCCCTCTGCGCCTCGGAGAGGCTCTCGCCACGCGCATAGGTGAAGAGCCGGTCGAGGCTCCCGGCGGCGTGGCGCACGTGAAATCCCACCGCAGGCGCCCCACCCGGACGCGCCCAGAGATGCGCGGACGAGAGCGGCACCACGACCGCGCGCACCTCCTCGACGGCCTGGCGGAGCGCGTGGGCGACCGGTTGCAACAGCGGCGGAATCTCCGGAACCGGTCCGCGCATCCAGACTTCAGGTCGATCGGCTGCGCTCATGTCAAAAACTGATTCGTCTCCGCCGTGCTCAGCAGCTCGTCGAGATAGCCGAACGTACCTTTTTCCCGGACCTCGCGGGCGGCGGCGTGGAGGCCGGTCAGGGCGGCGCGGTAGAGGGAGGTGGCGAGGCTGATCCGGCGGACGCCGGCGGCTTCGAGGTCGGCGACGGTGAAGGATTTGCCCTTTATGCCGGCCATGAAATTGACCGGTTTCGACAGCGCGGCGCAGACTTTGCGCACCGCGGCGAGATCGGGGAGGCCCGGCGCGAAGAGCACGTCGGCGCCGGCTTTCTCGAAGGCTTGCAGGCGGGCGATGACGTCGTCGAGATCCGGCCGGCCTTCCAGAAAACCCTCGGCGCGGGCGGTGAGGGTGAAGGGGGATGGCAGCTCCCGCGCCGCTTTCACCGCGGCCTCGACGCGCGCGACGGCGGCCTGGAGATCGAACAGGGGACGATCGGGATCGCCCGTCGAGTCTTCGATCGAGCCGCCGACGAGCCCGGCTTGCGCGGCGAGACGGATCGTCTCGGCGACGTCCGACGGCGCGTCTCCGAAACCTTTTCCGAGATCGGCGGAAACCGGGAGATCGGTCGCCTCGACGATGGCGCGCGCCTGCGCCAGCGCCTCCTCCCGCGTCGTCCTGCCGTCGCGGCGGCCGAGGATGGCGGCGGAGGCGCCGCTCGACGTCGCCAGCGCCGGGAAGCCGAGCGCGGCGACCAGACGGGCGGAGCCCGCGTCCCAGACGTTGGCGATCACGAAGGCGGTGGGGCCCTGGTGCAGCGCCGCGAAACGGGTGGCTTTTTCGTGCGCTTTTTCTTGATCTTTCGGGGGCATCAGATCACTCGGCGGCTTTGTAGGTGCCCGGCACCGTGCGGGAGGAGATCGCCAGACGGTTCCAGGTGTTGATGATGGCCACGGCGAAGGTCAGGTCACACAGCTCCTTCTCGCTGAAGTGCGGCCGGACCTCCTCGTAGACGGCGTCGGAGACGTGCCCATCGGTGATCCGCGTCACCGCTTCCGCCCAGGCGAGGGCGGCGCGCTCGCGGTCGGTATAGTAGGGGCATTCGCGCCAGGCGTCCAGCGAGTAGAGCCGCTGCTCGGTCTCCCCCGCCGCGCGCAGATCTTTCCAGTGCATGTCCAGGCAATAGGCGCAGCCGTTGATCTGCGAGGAACGGAGCTGGATCAAAAGCAGCAGCTTTTTTTCCAGGCCGCAATTCGCCAGATAAGTCTCCGGGGCATCCATGGCGTCGTAGGCCCCCGGCGCGGCTTTGGCGAAGCTGAGTCGTGCTCTCATCATGTTTCTCCTCCCGATTTGCGGCGGCGAGAGGTCGCCGCCATGCCCGTAGAGTAGCGAGAAGTTGACCGGCTCCCAAGATCCATTTACAGTTTTCCGGCTGGACCACTTCCATGGCGAAACGAACCACCACGCCGGCGCTGATGCTGAACCCTCGCGAGCCCGGAACGCCGGCCCATCGCTGGCTCTGCACGGCCTTGCGCGCCGAGATCCTCGAAGGGCGCCTGCGGCCCGGCGCGCGCCTTCCCGCGACGCGCGATCTGGCCGGCCAGTACGGGCTGTCGCGGGGAACGATCGTCAGCGCCTTCGAGCAGCTCAAGGCCGAGGGCTATCTGGAGGGCACCGTGGGGTCCGGCACCTACGTGAACAAGATCCTCCCCGACGAGCTGCTCCAGGTGCCGCTCAAGGCCCGCGCACCGCGCGCGGCGCCACGGCCGCGGCGCCGCGCCCTCTCGGACTTCGGCGAGCGGGCCAGGCCGGTGCCGCCCTATACGTTCAGCGCTCCCCGCGCCTTCCGCGCCAACCAGCCGGCGCTCGACCTCTTCCCCACCGCGCTCTGGGCGCAGGTGGCGGGCCGGCGGCTGCGGCGCGCCTCGGCCAACCTGCTGCTGGGGTGCGATCCGCTGGGCTACCGGCCGCTGCAAGAGGCGGTGGCTGAATATCTGCGGACGTCGCGCGGCGTGAAGTGCACCCCCGAGCAGATCGCCATCGTCTCGGGCGTGCAGGAGGCGCTCGACCTGACGGCGCGGCTGCTGCTGAATCCCGGCGACCGGGTGTGCATGGAAGATCCCGGCTACGTCGGCGCCGCCGCCACGTTCGAGGCCTGCGGCGCCAGGATCACGCCGGTGCGGGTGGACGCCGAGGGCATGGTGCTCCCCCCCGCGAAGCCGGGCGGCGCGCGGCTGGCCTACGTGACGCCCTCGCACCAGTTCCCGCTGGGCATCTCGATGAGCCTGCCGCGGCGCCTGGCGCTGCTGGAGTGGGCGCGGCAGGCCGGCGCCATGATCTTCGAGGACGACTACGACGGCGAGTTCCGCTATTCCGGCCGCCCGGTGCCGGCGTTGCAGGGGCTCGACCGGCAGGGACTGGTGCTCTACTCCGGCAGCTTCAGCAAGGTGCTGTTCCCGTCGATCCGCCTGGGATATCTCGTGGTGCCGCCCGATCTCGTGGACGCCTTCGCGGCGGTGAAATCGGTGACCAGCCGGCACGCCGGCGTGCCGGATCAGGCGGTGCTCTGCGAGTTCATCGCCGAGGGGCACTTCGGGCGGCACGTGCGGCGGATGCGCGAGATCTACGCCGAGCGCCTGGCGGTCCTTCAGGAAGGCGCGCGGCGCCGGCTCGGCGGGCTGCTGGAGATCTCCGGCATCGACGCCGGCCTGCAGACGGCCGGGTGGCTCGTGGGGACGATCGACGGCGAGACGGCCGCGCGGGCGGCGGCCGGGCGCGGCGTGGAGGTGACGGCGCTCAGCGTCTACAGCCGCGGACCGGTGGCGCGCGAGGGGTTGCACCTGGGGTTCGCGGCGGTCGACCCGCGCGAGATCCGGCGCGGCGTCGAGGAGCTGGCGGTGGCGCTGGAAACGGAGCGCGAGGAGCCTCTGTCCCGTTCGGTGGACCTCCAGGCACGATAGAAAATGGATCAGGCTCTGGCGTGGCTGAGAGCCGGCTCCCGAGAATTGTTGGAAAACCTTTATTTAAGGAGACACCGATGAAGAAGCAGGCAGCGCAGAAAATCAAGCTGACCCGGGAGACGCTCCGCCAACTGCAGTCGACGGAGCTCAAGGATGCGGCCGGCGGCATCACCGGCACCAGCATCTGCACCGAAACCACGCGTCAGTGCTGCGTCACCCTGTAGCCCGCCCTTCTCGACCTCAGCGGCGCCGGAGGCGAGCCCTCCGGCGCCCGCGCCTGCTCCTCGCGGCGCGACCTGACCGGATCCCGGGCCGGATCGCGCATCTCCCTTCTGAACACGGTCTTTCTCCTTTCAAGATCGAATCCAGAAGGGCTCTCATGACTCTCTTTCGCCTCGTCCGCCGTCTCGCGCTCGTCCCCCTGATTCTCCTCCTCGCCGTCGTCCAGGCCGGCTCGGCGCCGCGGCAGGCCGCCGCCGCGCGGCCCAACGTCGTCTTCATCCTCACCGACGATCAGGATCTCCTCCTGGGCTCGCTCGATCACATGCCGCAGACCCGCGCGCTGATCGCGCAGCAGGGGATGACGTTCAAGCAGGACACCGTGCCGCTGTCGCTCTGCTGCCCGTCGCGCTCGACGATCCTGACCGGGCTCTATCCGCACAATCACAAGGTCTACAACAACCGCGCGCCCGACGGCGGCTTCGCGAAATTCGAGGCGCTGGGCCACGAGGAGACGACGATCGCCACGGCGCTGCACGCCGCCGGCTACCGCACCGCCCTGTTCGGCAAATATATGAACAATTATCCGCGGCACGACGAACTCACCCACGTGCCGCCGGGCTGGGACGAGTTCGCCAGCCCCGCGGCGGGCCTGCCCTACACCGAGTTCAACTACACCCTCAACGAGAACGGCTCGCTGGTCAAATACGCGCGCGGCGCCGCGGACTATCTGACCGACGTGATCGCGGCCAAGGCGACCGATTTTATCCGGCGCTCGGCGGCGGCGGACGAGCCCTTCTTCCTCTATCTGGCGCCCTACGCGCCGCACAAGCCGGCCACGCCGGCGCCGCGCCACGCCAACCTGTTCGCCGGCCTCCACGCGCCGCGCACCCCGTCGTTCGACGAGGCCGACGTCAGCGACAAGCCGGCGCGGATCCGCAAGCTCCCCCGCCTCTCGACGGCCGACGAGGCGGCGATCGACAGCCTCTATCGCCGGCGCACGCAGTCGTTGCAGGCGGTCGACGAGGCGGTGGCGGCGGTGATCCACTCGCTCGACGCGAGCGGCCAGCTGGCCAACACCTACGTCTTCTTCACCTCGGACAACGGCTTCCACATGGGCCAGCACCGCATGAAGGCGGGGAAGTACACGCCCTACGAGACCGACGTCCACATGCCCCTGCTGGTGCGCGGCCCCGGCATCGCCCGCCGCAGCGCCACTTCCGTGCTGACGTCGAGCGTCGACTTCGTTCCCACGATCGCCGAGCTGGCCGGCGCCAGGCTCGCCTTCCCCGTCGACGGCAGATCCTTCGCCTCCCTGCTGCACGGCCAGCGGCCGCCGTCGTGGCGGCAGATGGTCCTGCTCGAGCAGTTCGAGTTCGTGCCCGCCAACGACGTGCCGCCGGGCGTGCTCGAGCCCCCCGATCCGCAGGACGGCACGGTCACCGCCTATCCCTCGCATCTGGGGCTGCGGACGCCGGAGATGAAATATGTCGAATACGGCACCGGCGAACGCGAGGTCTACGACCTGCGCCGCGACCCCGACGAGCTGAACAACCTGGCGGCCCACAGCGATCCCGGCTGGCTGGCGAAGATGTCGAATCTCGTCCGCGCCCTCGGCGCCTGCTCGGGCGACTCGTGCCGGGGGATCGAAGCGGGAGCGGTGCCCGCGAGGTGAGGCGGATGCCGGAGAGGGCGCAATAAAGACGAAGAGCGTATACTGTCATAAATGCCCACCGCCCCGGATCTTCAGGTCTTGCGGGAATGCCTTGAAGAAATCGATCGCGCGATTCTCTTCCAGCTCCGGCTGCGGATGGATCTCGTCGAGGAGGTGGTGGGGACGAAGCTGCGCTCGGCGTTTCCGTTCCGCGACGAGCCGCGCGAGGAGCAGATCCTGCTGCGGGTGCGGCGCGCCGCGGTGGAGCTCGGGCTCGACGCGCACGAGGTCGAGCGGCTCTACCGCGTGATCCTCGACATGTCCGTGGCGCACCAGAAGGCGCACGTCCGCTCGCTGGCGGCGGCGCCGCTGCGCGTCGCCTATCAGGGGGTCGAGGGGTCCTATAGCCATCTGACGGCCCAGCGCCGCTATGCCGGCCTGCCGGCCGGGGTGCTGCTCGAAGGGTTCGAAACCTTTCGCGGCGCCGTCGAGGCGGTGCGCGCCGGTTCTTCCGACCGCGCGCTGCTGCCGATCGAGAACACCACCGCCGGCAGCATCAACGAGACCTACGACCTGCTGGCCGAAGGGGGGCTCGCCATCACCGCCGAGGAGGTGAGCCGCGTCGAGCACTGCCTGCTGGGGCTGCCGGGCGTCCGCGTCGAGGATCTGCGGACGGTGCTCTCGCACCCCCAGGGCATTCTCCAGTGCCAGGACTTCCTGCGTACGGTGCCCTGGATCCTGCCGCAGGTGGAGTTCGACACCGCCGGCTCCGCCCGCAAGGTGCGCGAGCGCAACGATCCGACGGTGGCGGCGATCGCCAGCGAGCCGGCGGCGCGGGTGTTCGGCCTCGAGGTGCTGCGGCGGGGAATTCAGACGCAGGAGGGGAATTTCACCCGCTTCGTCGAGCTGGCGCACGAGCCGGTCCGCTTCGAGCCGGAGGTGCCGGCCAAGACCTCGCTGCTGCTCACCCTCGCCCATCACCCCGGCGCGCTCGCCGAGGTGCTCGGCGCGCTCAGCCGGCGCGGCGTCAACCTGGCGAAGCTCGAATCGCGGCCGATCCCGGAAAGCCCCTTCCGCTACCGCTTCTATCTCGACCTCAGCGGCAACGCGGAGCGCGAGCCCGTGCGCGGCGCGCTGGCCGAGATCGCGCCGCTGGTGGCCGAGCTGCGCCTGCTCGGCTCCTATCCGGCGGCCGGGCGGACGGCGACCGACCTCCCCGAAGCGGCCACCTGAAAAAAACGCGCCGGCCCACAGGGACCGGCGCACACCGGAGGCATGATGCAAAAAGTCATCACGTGGTTGGCCCTGATGGCGTCCATCGGCTTGCCGCAAGGGGCGGCGGCTGCCGCGAGTACGAGCAGCAGAGCCACTCATCCTTCCGCCTCCATTCTCCACGGCACCAGTCCGGGCGTCAAAAAGCATGAAAGGGTGTCGAAAAGCGAAGAGCCAGAGGGGATCAAGGAAGAGAAGAAGGAGGGCCGAGAGGGCAAGGAAGGGGGGGATGAGACCGAGGAGAAGGGCCAGAACGAGAAGAAAGACAAGCTGGAGCATGCCGCCTCCGACGTGAGCGCGATCCGCTCGATCGCCGCCGATACCCTGCTGGTCGCCGTGCTGGTCTCTTTCATGGCCGCGCTCTTCCTGGAGATGCGGCGCAACTCCGTGATCATTGATCCGATCGAGGTTCCCAAGGACCTTGCCGACAACGGCTATACCCCCCAAGTCGTCGCGCAGCGCTTGGCGGCGGAGATCACCGCTCTGCGCCGTGAGGCGAGAATGAGAGGACGGCTCGAGGAAGGCTACGAGCTGAGCTCCGCGCAGACGGACTTCACGGTGCCAGCCGCCGGTATCTCCTACCGCAGCATCATCCGCTACGCGCGCCAGATCTTTCGCCGCCCCGAGCAGCTCGTACAGGGCGAGATCGTCCGCGATTGCCAGGGGGCGCAAGAGACGGGCGCGGCTGAGAGCACGGCCGGGAGCCTGTACCTGGTGCTCCGTACACGCGAGCGCCACACGTTTCCCAAGGTGGAGGCTGCGGCCGATCGTGAGCTGCCAAGCCTTCTCAAAAGGGCTGCGTTTGAGCTCGCGGTGATCGCCGATCCCTATCTGGTTATGAATTACTGGTTCGCGGTCGACCAGCGAGAAGGGAGATTCGACTTCGAGAGGACGATTGCTGCGGCACGCCGCTGCCTCACCCAGACGGGGGCGAATGAGCACTATCGTGCCTACACCACCTGGGGGAATGCGCTGGTGGTGAAGCGCGACATCGCGGCCGCCGAAGCGAGGCTCGCGGCGGCTCTCCGCTTGGCGCCTCGCTCTGCCCAGGCGTTCAACGGCCTGGGGAATCTCAAGCGTGTGACGCGGCGCTACGACCACGCGGCTGCAATGTATCGGCGGGCGATCGCCATCGATCGCAGGCAGGGCTATGTGTGGAGCAATCTCGGGAATGTCGAAAACGATCGTCGGAAATACGGCGCCGCGGTCCGCCGCTTCCGCCGTGCGATCCGGCTCGATCCCAGGTTCGCGGCGGCTTGGTCCGGGCAAGGTTACGCCCTATGGAAGCTTGGGCGATCTGACGACGCCGAGGTGGCATTTTCGCGCGCTGTCGACCTGGATCCCAACTATGGCTGGTCGTACCTCAGCTGGGCGCGGTTGCTACAGTCGCAGGGACGCGACGAGGATGCCATCGCGAAAGCGCGCTTCATGGTGGAGCACAAGCTGTTGCCTGCGGAGGGATATGGCCTGTGGGGCGATTTCCTGCTCAAGAGGGGGGACCTCGACAAGGCCGAACCGATGTACCAGCAGGCCAAGGAGGCCGATCCCCGCAATGCCGGTGGCCTTTACGGGCTTGCCTACCTGCGGCTGCGCCAGCGCCGTTATGAGGCGGCCATCGAGCTCTGCGAACAGGCCCTGGCCGTCGACCGTTATCACATGAATTCTCTCGGCACCTGGGCCGATGCGTTACGGGAGTCGCGCCGCCATGAAGAGGCGGTGGCGAAATACCAAGAAATCCTGGCGCTCGATCCCTACCAGACGCGCGCCTACAACGGCCTGGGACACATCCTCCGCAATAGACACCGCCCCAAGGACGCGGTCGCCAGCTTCGAGCGGGCGGCCGCCATCGATTCCCGTGACGCCTGGACGTGGCGAAGCTGGGGGCAAGCCCTGCTCGACATGCACCACTACAAGGCGGCGGCGGAGAAGTTTCACCGGGCCGTGGCCATCGATCCGCGAGATGCATCTGGGCACATCTTCTGGGCTATCGCGCTGGCCGCTCTGCGACAGCACGAGCCCGCTCTCGGGCACTACCGACGCGCCTGCGCGCTCGACGGCCGCAATGCCGAAGGCTGGCGACGGCTGGCGGATCTGCTCATCAATCTCGGCCAGCGATCCGAAGCCCTCTCAGCGCTCGCCGGGGCCATCGCAACTTGGCCCGACGAGGCGCGGTTACGCCTCGAGCTTGGCCGGGCGCTAGCGCGGCTCGGCAGGCGCAATGACGCTGTCCGGCAATTGGAGAACGCAGCGAACGCGTCTCCGCGCGATGCCGAGGTGCTGCGCATCTGGGCGAGCGCGCTGCCATCCACGGCTCCCGGCCGGGATCAGGCAATGCGGCTGCTGGTCCGCGCACTCGTGGCCGAACCCTGGAACGAAGCTGTGAGCCATGACCTCGGCCTGGCGTTCTTCAACCTCGGACTTCCCGAGCTCGCATCGCGCTGGTTTGCCAATGCACAAACCCATACACCGGAGAGCGCGCCGATTCTCCTCGGTTGGAGCGAGACCCTGCGCCGGCTGGCCCGCCAGCAACCTGCGAGTCAGGAGGGCGAGAGAGAAAATTTGTACGCCCAGGCAGAGGAAAAACTGAGGCAGGCGACGGAGCTGGACCCCTGGAACACGGGGCCATGGCAGAATTGGGCAGCGCTCTTACAGGAGCGCAAGCTCATCGACGCTGCGTTGGCGAAGCTGGAGCGAGCCATCCACATCGACAGCGCGGGCTGGGGCGTCTGGGCCGACCGCGGAGATCTCTTGCTAAGGGCGGGGCGCCTTACGAAAGCGATCCGTGCCTATCGGCGTGCCATGGCCTTCTGTCCAGGGAATCCCCCGCTGCTCGCAAATCTCGCCGAGGCTTTGCAGAGGACGGGTAAGCGCGCCGAAGCGACAGCCCTGCTGGAGCGGGCCCTCAAGATCGATCCGCATCATCCCCAAGCCTCAGAGCTGCTCGCCAAGGGAGCGGCGGCGAGCGACCTCCCCGAAGCGGCCACCTAAAAAAAACGCGCCGGCCCACAGGGACCGGCGCGTTTCGCGGGGAAAAAACCCAACTCAATCGAAAGCGGCTTTCGCCGCCGACCTCCCGTCTGGCAGGCAACCGGACGACGCCGGACACCTGCGCAGTCCTCCGCGGAACCGGCGAGCCGAGGCCTCGCCGTCTGCCGCAAACCGTACACAATACCGAGGATTCAAAGAGCTTTCTTAGGATAAATCTTTTGCATGCACCATGCCAGTAGCGCCACTATCGATCCCTCGCCCGCGGCCTCCGGCGCCGCCCTCGGAGCGAATACGCGGCATCCCCGCGTCCTGGATGAACCGGCGGCCTGAGACTTTGCTAGAGTCCGCCCATTCCGGGAGGTGCGCGATGGTCCGAAGTCTTCGCAACGTGCTGATCCTGCTGCTCTTCCTGTTCCCCATCGACGCGCGGGCGGAGCGGCCGTCGATGGCGCCGCAGGCGGCGCTCTCCCCTGCCGAGATCACGGCGATCGAGGCATTGCACACCCGCGCCGAGACCTCCGGCTTCGAGGCGACCTCCAATTATGAGGAGACGCTCGCCTTCCTCCGCCAGCTCCAGGCGCACTTCCCCCAGATGCACCTGAGCTTCTACGGCACCTCCCAGGAAGGGCGGCCGATGCCTCTCGTGGTGGTCTCGCGCGAGCGGGCGTTCACCGCTCCCGAGGCGCGGCGGCTGGGCAAGCCGATCGTGCTGATCCAAAACGGCATCCACGCCGGCGAGATCGAGGGCAAGGACGCCTCGCTGCTGCTGCTGCGCGACCTGGCGGAGGGCAAGCACGCGGCGATCCTCGACGCCGTGACCCTCCTGGTGGTGCCGATCTACAACGTCGACGGCCACGAGCGGATCTCGCCGTTCAACCGTCCCAACCAGAACGGCCCGCGGCAGGGGATGGGCTTCCGCACCACCACCAACGGCCTCGACCTCAACCGGGACTACGTGAAGATCTCGTCCGAGGAGGCGCGTGCGCTGGTCTCGCTGGTCAACGACTGGCGCCCGCATCTCCACGTCGACGACCACGTCACCGACGGCATCGACATGGACTGGGTGCTGACCTGGTCCTGGGCCGAGGCGCCGCAGGCCCCGGCGCCCGTGGACGCCTGGCTGCGCGGCCACATGCCCGCCGTGCTGGCGGCGACGGAGAAGGCCGGCACCTCGCAGGGGCCCTACGTCGACCTGGTCGATCACAACGATCCCGCCAAGGGCTTCAGCTCGTGGGTGGGCCAGCCGCGCTACTCCTCGGGCTACTTCCCGCTGCGCAACCGGCCGTCGATCCTGATCGAGATGCACTCCTACAAGCCCTACCGGCAGCGGGTGACGGGCAACCGCGACTTCCTGCTCGCGCTGCTCGACGAGATCGCGCGCGAGCCCGCCGCGCTCACCCGCGCCGTCGCCGACGCCGAGGCCGCCGAAGTGGCCAGGGGCAAGCCGGACGCGCCGCCGTCGCAGATCGTCGTCAACTTCGAGCAGAGCGACAAGCCCGACTCCATTCGCCTCCCCGTCTTCGCCGGCACGATGAAGACCTCCGTGGTCTCGGGCGAGCCCCTCCTCCTCTTCCATCGCGGCGAGCTCGACGCCAGGGAGGTGCCCTGGTTCCATGGCTCCAAGGCGACCCTCACCCTCCCCCGCCCGCGCGGCTACCTGGTGCTCCCCGGCTGGCCGCAGATCGAGCAGCGGCTGCGCGGCCAGGGGCTGCGCGTCGAGGCGCTGACCCGGCCGGTAGAGCTCGACGTCGAGACGATGCGCCTCTCCGAGCCGAAGCCCGCGCCCGCCTCCTACCAGGGCCTGACGCGGCTCACCGCCAAGGTCGCGCGGGCGACCGAGCATCGGCAGATCCCCGCCGGCGCGCTCTGGGTGCCGGCCGATCAGCCCGACTTCGAGGTCGCCGTCCAGCTCCTGGAGCCGGAGGGCGTCGATTCGCTGCTCTCCTGGGGGCTGCTGTCGTCGATCTTCGAGGGCAAGGAGTACATCGATCCGCGGGTGCTGGAAGGGCTCGCGACCGAGAAGCTCAAGGACCCCGCCGTCGCCGCCGAATGGGCCGCCGCCCTCAAGGACGCCAAATTAGCCGCCGACGCCAACGCGCGCTATCAGTGGTGGTTCCGCCACACGCCCTACTGGGACGAGCGGGTCGGGCTGCTCCCCTATTTCCGGCTGATGACGGCGCCCAGGATCGCGACCCGGCCCTGGCCGTAAGCTCCGGCAAGAAAAGTGCATCGTTCCCGATGCCCCCTGGAGCGCGCGCCGTCGTTCTTTCGGTTTCTCCAAGGGTTTTCGAGAGGATTCCGGTTCATGAAAGCTTCCTCCGCACCCCAAACCAGCGCCTGGTTGCACAAGGCGTTGTACAAGATACAAGACGCGGTCCTCACCACGGACGCGGAAGGGCGGGTGACCTACATGAATCCCGCCGCCGAGCAGATGGCCGGCGCGCCGGCCGGCGAGGGGTGGTTCGCCGATCTCTTCCCGCTCCTCGACGCCGACACGCGGCAGCTGGCGATCATCGACCTCGACGCTCCGGAGCCGGCGGCGTACCGCGCGCTGCTGCCCGGCGCCGGCGGCAAGGAGCGGCGCGTGGACGTCTCGGTGGAGCGCCGCGGCGCCGGCGAAGGCGAGGAAGCGGGCGCGCTGCTGGTGCTGCGCGACGTCACCGACCACGAGCGCGCCGAGGATCTGGCCGACGCCGACCGCCGCAAGGACCAGTTCCTCGCCATGCTCGCCCATGAGCTGCGCAATCCCCTGGCGCCGATCCGCAACGCCGTCGAGCTGATGCGGCAGGTGGAGACCGTCGACCCTACCTTCCAGCCGTCGCGCGAGATGGTCGAGCGCCAGGTCAAGCATCTCGCCCGGCTGGTGGACGATCTGCTCGACGTCTCCCGCATCACGCAGGGGAGCATCCGGCTGCGCAAGGAGATCGTGGAGCTCGGCCCCGTGATCCAGCGCGCGGTGGAGGCCACCCGGCCGATCGTCGACAGCCGCGGCCACCATCTCTCCGTACAGCTGCCGCGGGAGAAGGTGCGGCTGGAGGCCGATCCGGCGCGGCTCCAGCAGGTGATCTCGAACCTCCTCCACAACGCGGCCAAGTACACGATGCCGGGGGGCAATCTCTGGGTGACGGCGAAACGGGAGGGGAGCGAGGCGGTGGTGCGGGTGCGCGACACCGGGATCGGCGTGCCGGCCGACGTGCTCGAGCGCGTCTTCGAGCCTTTCGTGCAGCAGTCCGAGGACTCGCTCGCCCGCACGCAGGGGGGTCTCGGCGTCGGCCTCACCCTGGTGCGCAGCCTGATCGAGATGCACGGCGGCCGCGTCGAGGCCTCCAGCCCCGGCCTCGGCCAGGGGAGCGAATTCGTGATGCGCCTCCCCGCCCTGCCGCCGCTGCAGACCGGTGAATTCCACCTGCCTGCGCCTCCCCTCGAGGCGACCACGCCGCGGCCGCTGCGGGTGTTGGTGGTGGAGGACAACATCGACGCCGCCGAGAGCCTCGCCACCCTGCTCCGCCTCTGGGACCACGACGTCAGCGTGGTGCACGACGGCTGCGCCGCCCTCGACGCCGCCCGCGAGCAGCGGCCCGAGGTGGTCCTCCTCGACATCGGCCTCCCCGGGCTCGACGGCTACCAGGTCGCCCGCCGCCTGCGCGAGGAGGTCGGCCTCGACCACGTCCTGCTCGTCGCGATGACGGGCTACGGCCAGCCCGAGGACCGCCGCCGCTCGCAGGAGGCGGGCATCCAGTATCACTTCGTCAAGCCGGTCGAGCCCCTCGTGCTGCGCAACCTCCTGGCCGGAGCCTCTCCCCAGGCGGGGTGGGAGACGGAACGGCCATTCTGAGGCGGGATTCCCGGTCGTGATCTCAAAGCGAGGAGCACCCGCCGGCACCGTCCAGGTCCATGCTGCCCACCAAGAGCTGCCGGACCTCCTCGTATTTCTTCTCAGTACTTTGCTAAGCCAGCTTCGCCGTTCTTGTACCAAGTTCGGCGAATCCGGTCAACCAACTTTAGGAAAGCCCGTTCTGTTAGCGCCTTCTTTTCCAGGTTCTCTTGGATAAGCCCCACGACCGCCAGGGTGTCGCGGTGAAGGCCCCAAGCGCGCATAACGGGGAGGATTTCATTGGCGAGATATAGCGCCTCTCCGGCGCGGTCATCATCAACCAACAGCTCGATCAGATCAAGAGTTGCAAAGACCGCCTCATACCGAAAGCCTCGTTCCAGATACCAACCTTGGACTTCTCGCAGCGTTTGTTCCGCTTCAGCCAAGCGGTACTGCCGGTAGCGTATCCGGGCGGTGAGCAGGTCAAAAATCACCCGGACAAATTCGTCCTGTTCGTCGATAAGGTATTGGTACGTTTTGAGGATGCTTTCCGCCTCGGCAAGATGGTCTACCTGATTTTCTTTTTTCCGTTCCGGCTGAGCGCCTATGACGCTCAGCTCTGCGTGACAATACGCCATAGTCCAGTGGGCGGAAAGCAAGGCCCTCACCTCCGTCTTGTCTATCCTGACAAGCCCCTCCTCCGCCAAGGCCAGGGCGCGCACGGGGTCCACGTGCCGCAGAATCACGGCTTGGTGCAGCAGGACCTTCCCGGAGTTGTTCGAGTCCCCCACCACGCGAAATGCGCTCGCCGCATGGTCTAGAGTTTCAATGCACCGCTCGAACTCTCCTAGCTCGCCTTGGATGATTCCTCTTTCTACAATTAGCAATCCGCGGTCAACCTCGTCTTGAGTACCATGCGAAAGAAACGCCTCTGCTCTATCGAGCGCGGCATTGGCTGCACGGAAGTCTCCCGCGATGCGCAGCGCTTGTGCCAACCCTATGGAAGCCTCGGCGCGCCAATCGAACCGAAGCTCTTGCGAAACGCTGGTAGGCGCGTCGATGATTTCGGCGAGATTCGTCAGAACTTCAGCCAGCGCAACGCCCTGATCTGGTCGCTGCTGCGACAAATGACGACGTTCGGCCAGCCCGGCTTTAAACACCCCGAATGTCCGGTGTGCTCGGGAACCCCTGACGAACGCCAGCCTTCGGTGCATTGGAAGTCTGGCGACGTCTCGCCAGAGTAAT
Organism: Thermoanaerobaculia bacterium; assembly: GCA_036271335.1. Classification (GTDB taxonomy): domain Bacteria; phylum Acidobacteriota; class Thermoanaerobaculia; order Multivoradales; family UBA5704; genus DATARR01. Next base: position 1,558 of record DATBAW010000500.1, on the reverse strand, counting down.
TCGCCCTGCGCAAGGTCGAGATCGATATCTATCTGAGTGATGCCCATGTACTCTCCGAGGTCCGCCAGCTCGCCGAAGAGGGAGGGTGCCGTCCACGCCCCAAGCTCAAGGACGTTCTTGACCTTTTCTGCGCAACGCGCGCAACCAGCCAGCAGATGACGAACGACGCGCCGCCGGTCGGCCCCAGGTAGCCGATTTGCGATGAGGCTGGCTGCAAGAACTTCATCCAGGTGGAATTCTCCGGAACTCGACATTGTGAGCGCTCTCCTCTGGGTCGAAGGCATCGGGAGAAAGTAGTGTAACGCGGAAATCGCGTTCGCGCAAAAAGAAGGTGCCGGGGTTGGGTATCCCCGGCGAAAGAAGTCATCACTTCGGGCTACCCCGGTTAGTTACCGCTCACGCAGAGCCCCCAAGGATCGAGGCCACCGCGCGCTTCCCCCGCCGGACAAGCGAGTGGAGCAGCCTGCTCCGGCTGACCCCACGGGTCGAGCCCTCCCCGCGCCTTTCCGTGAATCGGTCCCGGTGAAGAGGGAGAGAGCAAATAGAGAAGGAGAAGCGTGATCAGGCCAGGCATGGGTCGTATCCTTTCCAGGGAACTCACAAAGTCCGCCTATCCGAAATTGGACGGCGCCGAAAGCTCCCGCTTCATGGTGGACCCGATTGCCGGTTTTGAGACAATCTCCCTCGTGAAGTTCGAGGAGAAGGCAAGCTTTTGGGGGGTAGTAAAAAATGAGGTCGGATTCCAGGTCAGCAGCGAAGCTGTGCCCGGAATCCGGTAACAGGAGGGGATCTGGCTGGCGAGACGCAGATGCGGATGCGGTGGCTGCGGGACTAACGGCGCGCTCAGGCGGGATGGGAGACGGAACGGCCGTTCTGAGGAGGGGTTGGGGGCGCGACGGCAGCCCCCAACCCCACTGGCCGGCTTCGCGAAGAAACGATCAGGCGCAGCAGGCTTTGACGGAGTCTGAGGTCCAGGGGAGCTCCTGGTTGGGCCGCGTGTTGGGAATGCCGCCGCCCTGAGCCAGCTTCGCCTGCTCCTCCGCCAGCCGGCCGACCGTCTCGCGCGACAACATCAGCTTCTTCGGGGTGTTCTTCTTCATGATCGAGCTCCTTTGTAGAGGCCATCGGTCCTTGAGAGGAGGCGCTCGCACTGTCGCCCCCCTCTAACAGGGTGCCCGGCCCGGCCCACAGGGAGCCCGAAGCACGACTGAACCGCTCGCACCCGGCGGGAGACAGACTCGTCATGACTCCACCAGAAAGGAGAGATCATGAAAAAGAAGAGCGTCGCGAAGATGAGGCTGCACCGTGAAACCCTGCGCCAATTGGTCGGCGATCCGGCCGAGGCCGGCGAGCTTCAGGGGATCAACGGCGGCGTCAGCCAGACCTGCGCGGTCATCTCCGTCTGCCAGCCCTGCACGCTGACGAAGAAGCCCCTCTGCCCGTAGAGCCCCCCATCGACTCCACCGGCTCGCCGCCCGGCTGCCGGCGCGGCGAGCCTGAAGGCTAGTCTGCCGTCACCCTAGAAATGGTGGATTTGTAGGGGCGGCCCTATGTGGCC
>DATBAW010000499.1:0-17953 GCA_036271335.1 Thermoanaerobaculia bacterium | reverse complement strand
CGACCGCCGCTCCGCGCGCCCCGCCGGCAGGCCGGTCTTCCACGACGGCGCCTGGCACCGCTTCGCCCAGGATTGCCAGCCCGTCTACGGCAGCCGGGTGCGGGCCTTCCGCATCGCCGAGCTCACCCCCGATCGCTACGCCGAAACCCCCTGCCTCCCCGATCCGGTGCTCGCGCCGGCGGGCGACGGGTGGAATCGCCACCGCATGCACCACGTCGACGCCCATCCGTCAGGGAACGGCGGTCCGGGCTGGATCGCCTGCGTCGACGGCTGCGCCGAGCGCGAACGTTTGACCCGAAAGGAAGGAACCTCATGACCATCGCCGCAACCCTCGTCGAGCGCGCCGGATCGTTCACCCGCCATCGCGGCCCCGTCACCTGCGTCGCCGGCCTCCCCGGCGCCGCCGCGGCCGTCACCTCCGCCTACGACGGCGCCGTCGGCTGGTTCGACCTCCAGTCCGGCCAGGTCGAGCTGCTGGGCTACCACGATCACCTGGTCAACCGGGTGACCGTCGACGGCCTGGGGAGCCGCGCCGCCACCGCCTCCTCCGACTACACCGTCCGCATCTGGGACCTGCGCAACCGTTGCCTCGAGCGCGTCCTCTACGGCCACAGCGACGACGTCGAGGACTTCGCCTTCGCCGGCCCCGACGTCGGCGTCTCGGTCTCCCGCGACTGGCGCATCCTGATCTGGGACCTGCGGACTGGCGCCATCCGCCGCGTCATCGACGGCCACGAGCGCGACGTGCTCTCCGTGGTCTGCTCGGCGGGACGGATCTATACCTCGGGCGACGACAAGACCCTGCGCATCTGGGACCTCGAGAGCGGCCGGCTGCTCACCCAATGGGGACCCTTCGAGCACGAGACCGACAGCTGCGCCGTCGACCCCCTGCGCGGCCGCACGATCCTGGGCTGCGACGACGGCGTGATCCGCGTCTTCGACATCGCCTCCGGCGCCACCCTGGCGGAGATCGACGCCCACCGCTCCGGCATCAAGAAGGTGGCCACCTCGCCGATCACCGGCGACATCCTCTCCGCCGCCTACGACCAGCAGGTGCTGGTCTGGGACGCCCGCACCTTTGCCCTCAAGGTGCGCCTCGACAGCCGGCGCAACACCTGGGAGCGCTCCTTCAACTGGACCCCCGACGGCGCCCGCGTGCTCGCCGGCACCTTCGACGGCACCGTGCTGGTCTGGGACGCCGCCACCGGCCTCTGCCTCTCCGAGCTCGGCCACGCCGGCGACACCGCCGAGGCCGGCCCCGGCAACGCCTGCCTGAACGACGTCTCGGCCGACGGCCAGGGGGACCTCGCCGTGGTCAGCGACGACGGCTACGTGCGCCTGGCGCGGCTCACGGCGGACGAGGGTCGCTGGCTCTCCGAGACCGAGCCCGCCTCCGGCCGCATGCTGGCCAACGCCGTCACCATCGACGGCCCTCGCGTCGTCACCGGCGCCCACGACCACACCATCCACCTCTTCAACCGCCGCGGCGACCGCCTGGAGGACGAGGTCGAGGTGCGCCTCGGCCGGGGTCCCATCAACTGCGTCCGCATCGCCCACCAGCCCGGCTATGAGGGGGAAACTTTCGCGGCCTGCTACGGCGGCGACATCGTGCGCCTCGGCCCGTCCGGCGACGTGCGCGGCGTGATCCAGGTCCACGACGGCGCCGTCAAGGCCCTCCGCCTCCATCCCGAGCTCCCTCTCGGCGTCTCCTGCAGCGCCGACGGCGCCCTGCTCAGCTGGAGCTTCGACGGCACCCTGCGCGAGCGCTTCCTGGGCCACATGGCGATCGTCGACGATGTCGACATCGATCCCAGCGGCCGCTTCATCGCCAGCGTCGGCCGCGACTTCACCCTCAAGGTCTACCGCCTGGAGGACGGCCGCATGCTCCACTCGGTCTCCCTCGGCCGCCGCTCCCCCAAGGGCGTCTGCTTCTGGGACTCCGAAACCGTCGTCGTCACCAACTACTGGGGCGCCCTGCTGCGGGTGGACCTCGCGACCGGCGGAGTGGTCACCCGTCAGATCGCCGAGAACGGCATCAGCGCCGCCGCGCGCAACGGCGACCACTTGGTGGCGGTCTCGTACGACGGCGCCGCCTATCTGGTGCGGGTCGAGGACCTCACGGTGGTGCGTACCCTGCGACGGATGACGCAGCGGCTCCAGCCGAGCTCCTGGGCCCTCGCGGAATAGGCCCGCATGCCCCCGTCCCTGGGTATCGACCTGGTGATCCCGGCGTACAACGAGGCGGCCACCCTCCCCTCGTTGGTCGCCAATCTCGCCGCCCAGGTCGGCGGGGACGGCAGGCCCCTCCCCCGCGGCTCCTGGCGCTTGGTGCTGGTGGACAACGCCAGCACCGACGGCACCCCGGACCTCGCCGCGCGGCTGGCTCAGAACCCCGCCCACCCCGAGACCGCCGTCCTGCTGGAGCCCGAAAAAGGAGTGGTCCGGGCCCGCGTCCGCGGCTCCGGCTTCGTCCTCCAGCCGGCGGAGCGGCGGCGCTTCCCCTTCGTCGTCCACGCCGACGCCGACAACCTCTTCCCGCCGACCTTCCTCCACGATGTCTCCCGGCGTCTGAAGGCCGGCGAGGCCGACGTCGTCACCCGCCTCGGCTTCCAATCCGTCGACTTCTGGCGTCGCGTCCCCCAGGTCGCGCACCGCCAGCGCGAGGAGATCGGCACTCTCCACTTCGACGACGAGACCCTGCGCGAGTTGAGGATCTCCGAGCAGGGCGCCCTCTTCACCCGCCGCATCTTCGCCGACTTCGGCCACGTGCCCCACCAGTGCGGCCTGGCGATGACCAAGGAAGCCTTCGGTCGGGTGGGGGGCTACGAGCGGGAGCTCTGGCCGGACGGCAGCGAGATGCTGGGCGAGGCGCGGAACCTCCTCTACCGCCTCGCTCGGGACGGCGCGCGGCTGGCCTGGGTGGCCGAGCCGCCCATCGTGCTCAACCCCCGCCGCCTGCTGGCCGAGCCCGGGAAGCTCTGGGCCGGCCGCTCCTACACCGAGGGGATGAACGACGTCCGGAACGATCTCGCGGACGACGCCTGGGCTGCTCTCGACCGCCTCGCTCCCGACCTCGAATTCCGCGTCATGCGCCGCAACCTCATCCAACGCTTCATCCTCGACCCCTGCCTCGCTCGCCCTGACCGCCTCGCCCCAAACCGCCACTATTTCGGCGATGCCTACGAAGATGTCCGAAGCGCCCTCGCCGGTCTCCACACCGGCGGCGCCGCCCGCCGCTACATCGACGTCCGCCCGCTGGCGGAAACCCTCCTCGACCGCTGCCAGCCGGCGATCCTCGAAGCGTTATCAAGGATGGCCGGCGACGTCCCTCATGACCTCAAGGTGCATCCTTGATCTCCGTCTTTGGCAACGAATCCCGGAACGCCGGGTCCAGCTCGGAAAGGTTCACATAAATGACATGGGGCGAATACTTCTTATGGAGGGGATACATCGTCAGAATTCGAATGGACGCCCGGCCGTTCCGCTGGCCAAGATAGGTGACCGTATGGACCGACTGAGGCTGACCTACCCATTCATACTGCTGTTTGAATTCGGCGGGCGAGACGTGCTCGGGCTCGGAGCAGCCCCACAAAAGCAATGCGAGAAGAGGCAGCGCAAGCCGATGTATACGAACGAAGCGATGTAGGGGTCGGGTCGACGACGGATCGCCACGCCTTCCACGCCGCCAAAATGAAAGGTTTTTGAGCATCGACGGACTATAGCAGCAACAACCGCGCGCCTGTGCGAGCTGAAGATCTCCGAGGGAGGAGCTCTCTTCATCCGCCGTGTCCTCGCCGACTCTTGGCCCACGCGTCCGCCGGGAGCACAGCCGCGAGGGGCATTTTCGCGGTCCCCCGCGCGTTTTCCGTCCAGTCATCTGCCGTGTCGCCGTTCGCGGCCGGCCTTTCCACGGGCGCATGAGCCGTTTGTGCCCACGTCCGGGCCCTGTGGGCCCCGGCCTGGGACCGCCTCCCCCTCGGCGGAGGGGGCGATGCCCCCAGCCCTGGGCCGACCGCCCAGACGCGGGGAGCACGATCCCAGTGTAGGGGGGCAATGGGCCCAGAGCGTGGGCCCGCGCGCCCAAGAGGTGGGCCAGCGGCCCGAGGCCGTGAGCGGACGCCCCTTACGCGAGGGGCCATAGGGCCCAGGCGTGGGCGCAGCGGACCCCAAGCCACGGGTCCCGAGACGGTCAAGCGCTCGGGAAGTCGAGAAGCCCCGGATCGCCGGGCGCTCCGGCTTCCCAGAGGCTCGCCGCGCGGGTGAACGCCTCTTCGGCTCCCAGCAGATCCGCCCGCTTCCTGGCGTCTCCGATGTGCGCCCAGGCGTACCCCTGAAGCCGCAATCGCCAGCTCTCTTCTCCCGGGACCAGCTCGGCGATGCGCAGAGCCAGCTGGGCCAGCTCCAGGGCCTGGTCCGCTCCTTCCGCTCTTCGGCTCTCGGCGCAGAGCAGCTCGCAGAGCGCCCAGTTCCGGAACCGTCTCGAATCCTCCACCAGAACCCGCCGCACCGAAGGCTCGCGCCGTTTCAGGGCCTCCCAGAGCGCCGGCGCCTCCTCGCGGTCCTCGGGACGCGGAGGCGCGGCGGTTTTTCGCCAGGGATCGGCGTCGAGATCGGGCAGGTCGGTGAGCAGGCCGGCCGCGGAGCCGAAGAGGTCCAGCAGCTCGGCGGAAAACTCGCTCACCACGGCCTCCGCCAAGAGGTCCGGATCCGCCGGATCGGCCGCGCTCGCCACGGCCGCCCGCGCCGCGCCAACCCAGGCCGTCACCCGTCTCAGCATCCGTAGCGGCAGGCCCACCGCCGCCGCGATCTCCTCCAGCGCCTCGTGGGTCGGGACGATGTCGCCGCTCTCATAACGGCTGATGGCGCTGGCGGAGAGCCCCGCGGCCTCCCCCAGCTCGGCCTGGGTCCAGCCGCGAAGCAGACGTAAAAACGCGACGACGACCGTCAGATCCTCAGGGCTGTCACGAAGCGGCATCCTGAATTTCTCCTTCCAACGCACATCACGTGCACTCTAGGGGTGATTTCCGGCACGTCAAGAGGCAACATACACCCGGTGAGGCGCCAGCCCGTCCCTGAAGGCCGAGCCAGAAGTCGCCTCTCCGAAAGGAGCTGCTTCATGTCCAGTCTGTCGTTCCGTAGCGCCGTGGTCGCTCTCGCCCTGGGATGGACCCTCGTCAGCCCGTTGGCCTCCGCCGAGCTTGGAGGCCGCACCGCTCACCGCCGCGGTCCGAGCGCCATGCAGGAGGTGCCGGGAGTCTTCGGGCAGCTCTGGGAGGCTCTCGTCAGCCTCTTCAGCAAGGCCGGATGCAGTGCCGACCCGAATGGGCTAGTTGGCAGCCAACCCGTGACCGGTAGCTCGATATTTTCTTGCGAGAACGGAGGCTCACTTGACCCTAACGGCCACTGTTCGTCTTCGGTCGCTCCGGCCGATGCCGGCTGCTCGGCAGATGCCGATGGCCGTTGCGCACCAAGCCACTGAATAGAGCAGGTCCTCGTAAGCTTGACGGGCCGGCGTGCGATCACTCCGGCCCGTTGCTTTCGGATAGCTCCTCGAATCGGAGCGCAGAGTTATGTTGAGCCAGATAAAGGTATTCTGCGATTCTTCGCGCAAGCTCTACAGTTGCGGATTCTCTCTCCGCAGCTTCGCAGAATAGCTTGAGCGCAGCCAGCGCCTCGCGATGGACCCCTTGAACCTGGAAGATAGGAGCCATCTGACGCGCAAGGAGCTTTACCTCCCAAGTACGCTCCCGTCCTAATTGAAGCGCCGCAAGTTCTAAGGTCGCGAGGGCAGCATCATAAGCGATGCCACGAGCTGCAAACTCAATCCGTACCTGAGATAGAGCGATAATAGCATCTTCGATTCTCCCTAAACCGGCCGAGACTCGGCCCTCAAGCCAACGTAACCGCAATGTGTCAAGCTCGTTGGTAAGCCGAAATGCCAGCGCTCGGATCTCTGGAAGCAGCGCCTCAGCTTCTTCATATCTTTCAAGGTGGGTCAGATTCCATGCGCAATTATGATGCAATGTAGAAAGAGACCTCTGGTCACCCTGAAGAGTGATCATAGGAGCTGCCTCTGAGAGCACCATCAAAGCTCTTTCATAGCTTCCGGCCCACTCCAAGAGTCTCGCTCTTTGTAAAAGAAAGTTAGGTCTAAGGTCTGGCGAAGCGGACATAAGAGCCTGATCGAGAAGGGCTTCAGCTTCCATCAAACGCCCTTGGTTAGTGCGAAGGGAGGCTTTCAAGCTGACGACTTGGGCTTCGTCAAGAAGGCCCGGATCGCCCGGCGCACCTGACTTCCAAAGCTCATCAGCACGCACGATGGCCTCCTCCGCGCCCGGCAAATCGCCGCGGACCCGCCGTGCGTTGCTAACGTGGGCCCAGGCATACCCCTGGAGGCGCTGGCGCCAGCTCGCCTCACAGGGCGCCAGGTCGGCGATCAGCAGGGCGAGATCCGCGAGCTCGCGGGCCCGGTCGGCGTTGTCGGCCGCCGCCTTGATGCTCTCCTTGCAGATCAGCTCGCAGAGCGCCCAGCTCCGGAACTCCGGATCCTCCTCGACCAGCGACCGCCGCTCGGCAAGCGTCCGCTTCTGCAGCCTCTGCCAGAGCCCCCGCGCCTGCTGGCGGAACGCCAGGGCCCGCCCCTCCGCCGTGAAGGAGCTCAACAGCGTGCGGGCGAAGTCCGTCACCGCGTTCCCGGCCTGGACCGCGAGACGCTCCACGTGCCTGCGGTCTGACTCCGCCGCCTCGTCCGGATAGCCGGGGGCCCTCGCCTGCCGCCCCATCGAGCGGACGAAGGACCGGGCCTGCGTGACCGCCTCCGCCGAAAGCCCCATCACCCCCGCCAGCTCCTCCAGCTTGTCGACCGAGAACGCCCGGTTTCCACGCTCGAAGTCCGAGACCGCGTTGGGCGGCAAACCGGCCGCCCGGGCCAGCTCCGCCTGGTTCCAGTTCAGCGCGGACCGCATGGCCGTCAAGGCCAGGTTCAGGTCCGTGGGTTTCTTCGATGACATGCGCTCCCTCCGATGTCGTCCTTGAACGAAATAGAGTCTAAGGCAGAACCCCAGCGGGACACCACCGAATCTTGTGGAGATCATTTGGTGACCCTCGGACGAAACGATGTCGACGCGACGTTGCCGGAAATCACCCCTTGGAAGCCTTCCCTTGTGAGTTCGCCGCCTTGAGTCCACCGCTCTCTTCCAGCCACGGGGGCTCCTCTCTTAGCGTCGCTTGAAACGGAGACTCCGGGGAGAGACTGAAATGAGCGAGGGGCAGTCGGAGCTTGAGGGCACGGTGCAGGACGAGCTGCACGCCGTAATCGAGGATCTGAGGCGGATCGAAGCACGACTGCGCGCGCTCCAACGGCGCCTGCGGACGCCGGTCCAACGGGAAGGGGACGACGAGCGGGACATCCTGACGGACCTCCGCTCGGCCATCGAGTGCGTTCTCGTCGACAGCCTCGGCCCCGCCGTGCGCGATCTCACGGCGGCTGCCCTCTACACACTGAACGAGGCGGCCGACCGATGAACCTCCCTCTCGACGACGAGGAGGCGCGGATGGGGCCTTACGCCGGGATCTGGCGCCGCCTGGATCCGGAGAAGATCGCCGAGCGCGCGCGGCGCCTGGAGGTCGCCCGCCAGCTCCTCGCGGAGCTGATCGCCGCTCCGGACGACGCTCCGGAAGATCTCCTCTGCCAGGCGCGCTTCCGGAACCTCGACCTGCTCGATCTCCTCCTCGAAGCGAGCCAGAATGCGCAGCCGGCCGATCCCCCGCGGGCGGAGGCGATGGCCTGCCGGGCCTCCCGCCTGGCGGCGATCCTCGCCGCCGAGGAGCCGGAAGCCGCGGCCGCCCTGCCGACCGCCTTCTGCCTCGGCGCCAACGCGCGGCGCCTCGACCGGGACGTGGCGGGAGCGGACATCCTGCTGGCCAAGGCGGCGCCGTTCGTGGAGGTCCCCAGTGAGCGGGCCCTGTACTGCCGCTTCGCCGCGCTCGTGCGCTGGGAGCAGGGGCGGACCGACGAGGCCGAGGCGCTGCTGCGACATGCGGCGCGCCTCTTCGCGGCCGAGGGGCTCGGCGGCGACGAGGCCTGCTGCAAAGGTCTCCTCGGCCTGTTGCTGAGGGAAGAGCCGGGGCTGGACAACCCGCTGCCTGCGCTGCTCGCGGGGTGGTCCGGAATGGAACGGGCGCTCCGCCCGGGCGTCGCGCTGCGGGTCGGCCTCGCGCTGGCCGCCTGCGAGGCCGAGCGCGGACGGACCGATCAGGCGCGGAGCACGCTGCGCGAGGCCTGGCGGCTGCTCGGCGATCTCGACCCGCGCGAGAGGGTCCGCGCGCACTGGCTGGAGGCGCGCGTCCTCGGTCTCCTCGGCGATCGGGACGAGGCATTGCAGATCCTGGAGTCGGTCCGCCAGATGCTCTTCGCGGAGCCCAGCCCGGCCGAGGCGGCACTGGCGTCCCTCGACCTCGGCCTGATGCTCGCCGAGGCCGGCAGAGCTGGAGAGATCGAGGCGCTCGCCAGGGAGCTCCGGACGGAGTTTCCCGGCGAGTCCGCGATGATCGGCGCCGCCGGCGGGCTCCTCCGATTCGCCGAGCTGGCGCTGGCGGGAGAGGTCGACGCGCGGCTCATCGTGCGCCACGCCGCCGCGACGATGACCCGGACCTTCCGCCTCGCGCGACTGGCCCTGCAGCCGATGCCCTTCGCGTGAGACGGTCCGTCGGGACCGGCCGGTGGGACGGCGCGGGCTCCGGACCTCCGTGGTAGGATTCCGCCATCAAAGACCTGCACACTCCCGCACGACGGTAGCACCCCTCACAACCCGTGATCCGGATGGCTGACGCCATCCCTGCTGAACGCTGTTCTCCCGTGGAGCTCGACGCCGCGGCCGCTTGGCCGTGCTCGAGCTCGCAACTGATCTCAGGAGGAAAGAGATGATCGTTTCCGTCAACGGAGCTGAGCTGTACTACTCGACACGCGGCAACTCGCCGGATCAGAGGCCTGCGTGTCTCGTCCTGAGCGCCATCGGCACGAAGCCGTACGAGCGCATGACCCCTCCCCCCTTGAGCGACCGCCTCCGGCTCGTCTACGTCGATCCGCGCGGCAGCGGCCAATCGACGGGCGAGGCTTCCGATCTCACCTTCGACGTTCTCGCCGAGGACCTGGAGGCGATCCGTACCGATCTCGGAGTCAAACGCGTCGCCGTCCTCGGGCATTCGATCCTGAGCGTGCTCGCGATCGAATATGGGAGGCGCTGTCCCGGCAGCGTCTCGCACGTGATCACCGCGGGCGCGACACCGTGGGGCGACATGGCCTGGCTGGCGGCGCAGGCCACGGCCTTCTTCGAGGCGGATGCCTCCGAGGAGCGCAAGCAGATCCTCCGCGACAATCTGGCCAGGCTGCCTCCGAGCCCGGACCCGGGAAAGGTGATGTTCGCGCAGACGCCGATGCGCTTCTTCGACGCCCGTTTCGATGCCGTTCCCCTGTACGCGGAGGCTGTCGTCCGGCCGCAGTTTTTTCAGCACCTCCTGGGACCGCTCACACAGAGCTGGGACATCACCGCGGAGCCGGATGAATCGCGCGTGCCGCTCTTCCTCGCTCACGGACGCCGCGACTACACGGTTCCCTATCGCGTCTGGGACGACGTTCTCCCGCGGCTTCCCAACGCCAGGCTGGAGCTCTTCGACCGGAGCGGCCATCAGCCGTTCTTCGAGGAGCCGGACCGCTTCGTCGCGGCGTTATTGCAATGGATGGAGGCTGGAGATCAACCTTCGGCGCTCAGCGGCTTGCGGGCGAAAATGTAGGCTCTCCGGCCCTGATACTCGATGTCCGGATAAGCGTCGCGCTCGAGGATTTCCGTCACCTCTAAACCCGCCGAGCGCAGACCGTCCGCCATCTCGTCCGAACGATAGAGAAAGAAGTCCACGTTGACCTCGTGACCCCACCACTCGTCCAGGTGGAGGACGTCGCTGCCGAGATGGAAGGCGAGCAGCAACCTGCCGCCGGGCTGGAGGGCTCGGTGGAGCTCTCCGAGCGCCCGCGGCAGGTCGCCGGGCGAAATGTGGATGATGGAATAAAAGGCCGCGATTCCCGCCCAGACGCCGTCGGGGACGTCGAGCGCCAGCATGTCGCCCTGCTGAAACTCCACGCCCGGATTGAGCTGGCGCGCCCGCTGCACCATCTCCGCCGACAGATCGACGCCGCAGACCGCGGCACCGCGCTCGCGCAGATAACGGGCGATATGGCCGGGACCGCAGCCCATGTCGCAGGCCAGGCCGCCATCCCCCACGATGGCGGCGAATCGATCGAGGAGCTCGCGGTCGAACGGTTTGTCCCGCAGCTCGTCGGCGATCCGCCGCACGTATTCGTCCGCCACGCGGTCGTAGGTGGACTGGCAGTCGCCCGGCGTCACGCGGCTCAGCTCCGCGGGCGCCGGTTCCAGTCCATCTCGCCCCGGCCCACGCCGCGGCCGGCATCGTCCAGGACGACGAAGGCCACCTGCTGTCCCAGCGTGCTGAGATTCAGCGTGACCGTGAACGGGATGACGTCGTCCGGGCCCGGCGCCTGGGGCAGAGTGAGCACGAGGGGCGTATCCGGTTGTTGCATGCCATAGCCCCAGTCGTCCGTGGAGAACGCCGACACCGTCACCTTCACCTCGTAGCCGCCGGCCACCGGCCGCGCCGTCACCAGGCGGGCCGGGACCGAGAGCGTCACCGGCAGATTGATCGCGCCGAGGCCTCCCCACCGCGGCTTGCCGGCCACCGCCTCGACGGTCGTGCCCTCGCCGAACAGCAACTGGCTCTCCGCCTTGAGGATCGTCTCCATCCGCGGTGACATGTCGAAGTAGCCATCCCGCGCCTGCACCTTGACGCCCGGCTTGCGGACTTTCACCGCGATGGCATGCTGCAGGCCGTCGCCCTTCCAATCCGGCGAGAACGCCAGCGAATAGTAGGAGTGCGCATCCCGCTCCACCCCCTCGAGGGTGTTCCGGGAGGGGGAATACAGCACCGCCGTGCCGCCGGTCCGCCGGGCGAGGTTCCAGGTGTTCGTATAAGGACCGTAATTCCCTCCCAGCTCGACGAGTGCGAAACGCCCGTAGGGCAATGTCTGCGCGGAACGCTGATCGATGTGGGAGCCCCAGGCGGAGAACACGTGGGGAATTTCGAGGAAGTACACCGTGTAGCCGAGGAGGTTCGCCGTATCCGCCACCGGCTCGAACAGCTTTTCCTTTGGCACCTCCGAAAGGAGGGAGGAGACGTCCTCGGGCGCCACTTCGGAGTGCGCCACGAGCTCCGGCCAGCCCCCGGACACGAGCAGGAAGACCTTGCGGCCCGGCCGTGACGGCAGACCGCGCATCGCCATCGACGCCGCCGTCGTCACCATTTCGACGCTGGGAAACTGGACCTCGATGCGGGGAACACGATGCTCCTTGATCCGATCGAAAATCCTTTCCACGCGCTGCATATCGTTCGTCCAGCTGGTCAGCGTTACGGGCTGCCCAGCGTAGGCCACGATCGCGACCCGGTCCTCGGTCCCGAGCTTCAGGTCCTGCTTGAGACGATCCAGCACGCGGTTCCGCTGGACGTCGAGCGAAAAGGCATCGTCGACGAAAATGAGATAATTCGTCCCCACCTTGACCGGAGCCGTGGGAGCGCCGTCGGCGGCGCCCGCGCGGCTCGCCACCTCTTGGCCGTCCGCGACCTCGGTGAAGTAGTCGATGGGAACCTCCTTCCCATCGACCGTCAGCCGGAAGTCCGCCGCCGTGAGGCCCGAGACCGGGCGTCCGCTGGAATCCCTCGCCTCCGCCTCGACGTTGACCACGCGCACGTCCATCGTCGTGCCCGACGCGCCGAGACCGCCGGGAGCCGTCAGGCTCTCCTCGGCTCCCAGCGCCATCCCGCTCAGCATCAGTGCTCCCAACAGGCAACCTGCTTTAACGAGCATAGGAATCTCCTCTTCTGTCTCACCCACCGAACCGGCGAATTCGCAAAGAAGGTGCCAGCGCCGGCTCCCAGGGAAACCATCGCGGTGGCGTCTTGCCGGGAGGACGGATCGAGTCCGTCTCGTCCCCATTGGGTGCCGGCCCGTGCGGTGAAATCATATGGCCTTCAGGGCTGAGGACGAAGGCTCACGCGCGTCGGACTCTCGGACTAAAGGAACGCCGCGCTCCATTCGACAAGACGCCACTTGCTGACCAGCCCCTCGGTCACGAAGGGATCGCCCAGGCTGAACTCTTCCGCGGCCTCGCGCGTGGTGAAGATCGCCATCGCGCCCTCCGGCGGGTTCCCGAGGGGGCCGGCGGCCAGGAGGACGCCGCGAGCGTGGAACTCGTCCAGCCGCGCGCGATGCGCGGGAAAATGAGTGGCGATCTTGGGCAGGGCATCCGGAGCCATTTCATAGAAAGAAACGATTTTCATGACCCTCATCTCCTATCGAGCCATCGACGGTCATTCCGACCTTTCGGAGCTCTTGCTCGCCTTGACGGCGACGTACGTCACCGTATCCCAGGCATTGTGGATCCCGACGTACAAGAGCAGCAGGGACATCGCTGCGACGGCGAAGAGCGGCGGCCCGGAGTTTTGCGGCAGAAGAATCGCGGCTCCGGTGGTGACCGTATAGGCGACCAAGGGGAAGCCCACGTGCCAGATCCAGTCCTCCAGAACCGGCTTGTACGCCATGGTCCGGCGCGCGCGTCGCATTACCACCAGGGTGTACACGATTCCGGCGGCCCCGAAGACGCCCAGGGTCAACCCGGCGCTGGACATCCGGTGCCAGGGCGCGCTGAGCGTCGCGGACCCCAGGAGCACGGCGCAGAAATGCACCACGGTCGGCGTGCCGAAGGCATCGACTTCCCGCATCGAGCCCGTCTGCCGGGAGTTGGACACCAGGGCCATGACCACAAACTGCAATCCGGTCAGCGCGGCAGCCGCGGAGCCGAGGATGACGTAGAAGCTCTGCCACGCGGCCAAAGAGGCCAGGGTTCCTGGGTTCATAGCGCTGAGATTGTATACAAACCCTGAGGGGCTGATTTCGCTGCCTGGGAGGGGGATCGCCCTGAAAGGGCGGGCTTTGAAGAGCCTGGGGTTTCAACCCCAGGCTATGGCCGGAAGCTTGTCGGTCTCGCCAAAACCCGGGATCTCGCGAGCCCGGCCCTGAGGCGGCCGGGAGGCAAGCCTATTCGACCGCCTCGCCCGCCTGGGGTTGAAACCCCAGGCTGTTCAAAAGCCGCCCTTGCAGGGCGGGATGTCGGGGATTTCCAGGGAACGGACTCGCACTTCCACGCCTGCGCCTCCAAAAAAAGGATACCGCATCTTCCTTAGACGGAGCCGTTCGCCCGAAGGTTCACGCCGCATGTCCGGGAGAATGTTGCGTTACTATCCTTCAAGATGCCGCAAATACCTCGGTAGCGATGAGTCCCACCTGGGTATATGCCGCATAAGCCGAGATCCGGCTTTTCAGACCTTCCACGACACTTGTCGGACCGCCGCCTTTGCGGCACAAGCCAAGGCCGGAGTTTCTCGGAGCTGAGCGGTTGCGGCATATTCCTGGGTATGGAAGGGCTGCTCCAGCCATTTGCGGCATTTTTCTGGCTCATCCAAGGTGCTCCGGCCGGCGCTCGGGCTCGTCAGGTCTCGGCCAACTCGTGAAGACGGACGGCCTGTCCGACGACCAATCGGCCGGTGCGAACGACGGTGCCGTAGATTCCCGCGTGGTTCTGATTCCTGCGGACGATCGCCTTCAGCACGTCCGGCGCGGAACGTCCCGACTCCGGATCGAAGGTGACCATCGCGCAACGCTCGTCGCGCATCGTGACGCTGACGCGCGGCCCCTCGCCCGGCTCTCCGAACGAGAGGACGCCTCCCAGCCATTGGTCCTCCTGGAAGGACTCGGGGCGCAGCAGACGGACCAGGATGTTCGGGCGAAATCGCCGCACGTCGGGATCGACCCCCGCCAGCCGTCCGATTTCCTCGATGGTGTCCGTGGTGATCACGGAGATGCTGGCGTGGTCGAAGATACCGTCCCGCAGGTGCATCATCTGGACGGGAGCCCGATGACGACGCTCGATCTCCGCGGCCAGTTCCTCTCCGAAGACCTCCATCACGTGGCCTTCCGGCGTTCGGACGCGCGCGGGAAGGTCCCCCGGGGCGCCACCTTCAGGCCCGAGGGGGATGAACCGCAGCAGGTCGGGCAGCTTGCCGGCGGTCAGAAATGGAAACCCGCCGCGCTCTCGCGTGCGCCGAAGCGCGAGACGCCGGTCGCCGTCGATTCCGTGCCATCCCAAGTCGGCGGATTCGACGCGATCCCCGGCCATGGATTTCACCGGGTATCGAAAGATGGCTTCGATGTGTCCGATCTCGATCGTCACGGGTGGCTGGCGCCTACTTCTTTTGTGTCAATTAGAAGGATTACCGCCGTGGACCAGCGATAAAATTCCAGAGATTGATACCAGCATTGACGCCGTTGGCACCAGCATTGACACCATTGGAAATGGTGTTGGCTATGTCAAGTTTTTCTCTAAGTGTTAATTGCTGTTGCTCCTGCGCTTGAAACTGCTGCTTACCGCTCCTCCTGTCGCGCTCCTGATCATCCTTGGGAAGATCGTTGAGCCTGCCGCCCCATGTCATTGTCCAGTCTCCTCCGTTAACGCCGTTGCCATCATCTGTCATTCGGCCAATGTATTCATGGGTCAAGGGATGGCTTCCTGTGTCAACACGATGAATGATAACCGAATTGTAGGTAAATCTTTCAACCGTGAGCACCCGCCTCTCATTCGCCTGCCCCGGCAGGTTAGTATGGTTCACAAGCTGTCGCGGATTTTCCAGGTTGAACGTAAGACAATGTATGCCACAGAAATGCAACACATTAGGAGGGTCGAGATCCTTCGTTCCCAGGACCGCGTACCAGTTCCCAGAAGCGCTGACCCCTTGATAGGATGACTTGAACTCGCCGCCTAATTGATCTCCATCTCCATTGATACTTCCCTTGTATGTGGCCGTCAAGCCTTGTTTCCTACCCACCACGTCCGTGCGCTGGATAACAACTTTGCCGTCACTCGTACTGGAGAGATCCAACACCGCCTCTTCCCCTGTCCGCCATTTCGCATAACCTTTCCAGCCCTGGGGAGAGGCTTGGAATGTCCAGGAGATGCAGTTATTAATCCCTTCGCATTCGATCATTTGGAATCGGTCAGGTGTTTGTACCTGGGCGTAGGCAGTGCCGGTGAACAACAAGAGCATTGCACCGAGAATAGCTGGTTTCATGAATATCTCCATTGTAATGATCGCTCCCAGCGCGATGGCACGGCGTCTCCTGGGAGAGCTGTCTTCGAGGCGCCAAGTATACCGCAGAGCCCCTCCCATCCCGCTCGATCACATCTTTGGAAAAGGCTTCCGGTGGTAGTACCAGCCCACGAGCACCAGCGGAACCCCCAGGAAGAGAATGGCGCCAAGGAACTGCTCCAGGGTTCGGATCGGAGTGGGTGTCGGGACGCCGAGCCACTGCTCGATGGCCGTGTAGCACCCTTCGTCCCGGCCCTTGATGGGATCTTCCGGCATGAGGCCATACGAAAAGCTGTCGGCGAGCAGCCACCAGGAAAGCCTCCAGGCGGCCAGGAGGGCGAGGAGCCAAAGCAGATTTTTAATTCGCCTGCTCGGAGTGCTCACCGCTGCGAGTGGGTCCATTTCAGCCTTCCTTCTAGGAAACCATCCTCTCCACTTTCGGAAGCTTACTCCTTCCGCGGCACGTAGATCCCCGGCACCCCGAGCTGCGCGGCGGACTGGTTGAGCACCACGAGATCCTTATCGAACAGCGCGGCGAGCTCGGCTTCGTCGGCGTCCAGCTCCTTGCTCTGGGCGGCGAAGACCTCGCGCATCCCCTGGGTGGGCGCGCCGCTGCCGTTGGCCGACCAGTCCATGAAGGGGGAGAGGCGCGAGTAGAGTTGCGCGCCCCCCTTCTGGGCCATGACGTCGTAGGCGATCTCGGCTTTCGGATTGTGCAGACGCGCTTCGAGCGCGTCGAGCCTGGTGATCAGGGCCTGCGACGGCGCGATCAGCGGCCTGGCTTTGCCATCCTTCGCGAGCAGCTCGTTGCGATCGGCGAGCTGGCGGCGGACGGCGCGCAGGCGGAGGACGTCGTGGGTAAGGCGGGTGATGGCGTCGCGGATGCCGAGGGTGAAGCGGAGCTGCTCGGCAAGGTCGGTGTCGGAGACGGTCTCGCGGGGATCGCGCCGGAGGATGAAAGGCGCGGTGGCCGTCTTGCCGTCCACGGTCAGCCGCAGCGTGTAGGTGCCTGGCACCGCCGACGGCCCGACGGCGGGATTGCCGGAGTCGAGCTTGGCGTTGGGGATCAGCTCGGCGCCTTCCCAGGCAAGGTTCCAGATCCCCCGCTGGATGCCCGCTTTCTTGGGGAGCGCGAGCTCGTCGAGGGCGTCCCGCTCCTCCTTGGCGTATTCGCTGCTGCCGGTGAGCTCTTTGGCCTTGCTGGACAGGGTGTTGACCACGCGGCCGGCGGCGTCCAGCACCTCCAGGGTGACGTCGCCCTTGGGCTCGTCCTTCAGCCAGTAGTAGACGCGCGCGCCGAGCGGCGCGTTGGTGCTGGTCCAGCCCCCCTTGTAGCCGTTGTGGAAGGACCAGCGCACGGCGTCGGGCACCGGGAAAACGTAGAGGCCGTTAGCGGCGGCTGACGCCGGCAGCGGATCGCGCAGGGCGCCGAGATCGTCGAAGATCCAGATCGAGCGGCCGTGGGCGGCGAGGACGAGCTTGTCGTCCTTCACCACCAGGTCGTAGACGGCGACCGTGGGGAGATTGAGCCGGAGCGCGTGCCAGGTGGCGCCGTCGTCGCGCGAGAAAGCGACGCCGTTGTCGGTGCCGAGGTAGAGCAGGCCGCGCCGCGTGGGGTCCTCCTTCACGGAATGGAGATAGATGTCGCGCGGCAAGGCACCGTCGAGCCGCTTCCAGGTGCGGCCGAGGTCGGTGGTGCGCCAGAGATAGGGGTGGTCGTCGTCAAGACGGTGCGCGTCGACCACCAGGTAGGCGGTCTTGGCGTCGAAGTGGGAGGGCTCGATCATGTCGACCGTCCCCCACTGCGGCAGCCCCGGGACGGCGGCGGTGACGTCGCGCCAGGTCTTGCCGCCGTCCTCGGTGACGTGGACGAGGCCGTCGTCGCTCCCCGCCCAGATCAGATCCTTCTGTACGGGGGACTCGGCGATCACGAAAACCGTGTCATAGGTCTCGACGCCGGTGTCGTCGCCGGTGATCGGTCCGCCGGCCCATTTCTGTTTCGACTTGTCGTCGCGGGTGAGATCGGGACTGATGATCGTCCAGCTCTGGCCGCCGTCGACGGTGCGGAAAATCACGTTGCCGCCGTAGTAGACGACCTTCGGATCGTGCGGCGAAAGAGCGATCGGCGCGGTCCATTGAAAACGGTAGCGCATGTCCTCGGCGCCATGGCCGGAGGGGTTCTCGGGCCAGGGGCTGACGTTGCGCACGCTGCCGGTGCGGTCGTCGTATCGTGACAGGTAGCCGAGGTATTCGCCGGCGTAGACGATGTTGGGATCGGCGGGATCGGAGACCACCCAGCCGGCCTCGCCGCCGCCGACGTCGTGCCAATCGGTATTGCGGATGCCGGCGCGGTCGCGCGAGTCGCTCGGCCCCTGGGTGGTGCCGATGTCCTGCAAGGCGCAGGCGACGTGGAAGGGAACGCGATTGTCCGCGAAGACGTGATAGCACTGGCCGAGAGGGATCTGCGGCACGACCCAGCTCTCGCCGCCGTCGGTCGAGTAATAAACCCCGCCGTCGTCGGCGCCAATGATCCGCTTGGTGTCCTTGGGATCGATCCAGAGGTCGTGATGATCGCCGTGGAGCGGGTTGTTGACGTAGGTGAAGCTCTTGCCGCCGTCGATGCTCTTGAGCAGCGTCACCTGCGGGCACCAGACCTCGTCCGGATTGACCGGCGAGACGGTGAGGG
>DATBAW010000498.1:0-3328 GCA_036271335.1 Thermoanaerobaculia bacterium | reverse complement strand
AAGGCCGGCGGGACGCCGGCGGTCCCAGGGGGGAGAAGAGCCTTACCGCTTCTCTTCCTTCGCGATCGCGATCCCCAGCTCGCGGAGCTGCTTCTCGTCGACGACTCCCGGCGCGTCGGTCATCAGGTCGGTCGCCGAGGCGGTCTTGGGGAAGGCGATGACGTCGCGGAGCGAGGGGGCTCCCGCCAGGAGCATCACCATGCGGTCGAGGCCGAGGGCGATGCCGCCGTGCGGGGGCGCGCCGTAGCGCAGGGCTTCGAGGAAGAAGCCGAAACGGGATTCAGCCTCCTCGGGTCCGATCCCCAGGAGCTTGAACATGCGGCTCTGGATCGCCGTGTCGTGGATGCGGATGGAGCCGCCGCCCAGCTCGGTGCCGTCCATCACCACGTCGTAGGCGCGGGCGCGGACCGATTTCGGATCGCTCTCCAGGAGGTCGAAGTCGCGCGGATCGGGGCTGGTGAACGGGTGATGCATGGCGAAGAAGCGGCCGGCCCCTTCGTCCCATTCGAGGAGCGGGAAATCGGTCACCCAGAGGAACGCGTGCGCGCCCTCGGGGATCAGCTTGTAGTGCTTCGCCAGCTCGATGCGCAAAGTTCCAAGGGCATTGGCGGCGATCGGCGCCGGCGCGGCCACGAGCAGCGCCAGACCACCCTCCTCCAGTCCGAGGGCCTCGGCGGCGCCTTGCAGCTCGGCGTCGGTCAAGGCGTTCTTGACCTGGAAGAGCAGCTCGCCCCCCTTGCGCCGCAGCGTCAGCACACCAGCGGCCCCATTGCGGCGCGCGATCTCGACCCAGCCGTCGACGTCCTTGCGGCTCGCCTCGGCGGCTCCTGCCGCTCCAGGTACCGCGAAGCCGCGCACCACGCCCCCGTTCGCTACGGTCTCCTTGAAGCCGCGGAAGCCGCTCTCTTTCAGCCGTTCCGATAGGTCGACGATCGGCAGGCCGAAACGGAGGTCGGGCTTGTCGCTGCCGTAGCGCTCCATCGCCTCGGCGTAGGTGAGGCGCGGGAACTGGGCCGGCGGCGTGATGCCGGCCAGCGGGAAGACGCGCGCGAAGAGCCCTTCGACCAGCTCGTAAATGTCCTCCTCGGTGGGAAAGGACATCTCGACGTCCACCTGGGTGAACTCGGGCTGGCGGTCGGCGCGCAGGTCCTCGTCGCGGAAGCAGCGGGCGATCTGGATGTAGCGCTCGAAGCCCGCCACCTGAAGGATCTGCTTGAAGAGCTGCGGCGACTGCGGCAGCGCGTAGAAGCTCCCGTGGTGGACCCGCGAGGGGACCAGGTAGTCGCGCGCCCCCTCGGGCGTCGACTTGGTGAGGATCGGCGTCTCGACGTCGAGGAAGTCCCGCTCGTGGAAGTAGTTGCGGATCTCGTGCGTCACCCGGTCGCGGAGCACGAAGTTCTTCTGCAGCTCGGGGCGGCGGAGGTCGAGGAAACGATAGCGCAGCCGGAGGTCCTCGGCGGCCTCGATCTTGCCGTCGAGCGGGAAGGGGGGCGTCTCGGAGCGCGAGAGCACCAGGGCGCTCTCGGCGGCGACCTCGACCTCGCCGGTGGGCAGATCGCGATTGATCTGGCCCGGCTCGCGGCGCCGGACGGTCCCCTCGATCTCGACCACCCATTCGGAGCGGACGGGTGCCAGCACCTCGCCGACGTCGGGGTGATCGTCGGGGCGCAGCATGACCTGGACGACGCCGCTGCGATCTCGCAGGTCGAGGAAGAGGAGGCCGCCGAGATCCCGGCGCCGCTGTACCCAGGCCTGGAGCCGCACCCGGCTCCCCACGTCTGCGATCGTGATCGTCCCCGCTCCCCGACGCTTCATCGCTTCTCCTCCCGCTGATGGCCACGACCTTCGAAATCCGAAACTCGCTCCGTGCCGGAGCCGAGGGTCTGCCGGTACTCTTCTTTCAACGCCGCGTAGCGATCGACGGTCTCCGCGATCCGCCGCGTTTCTTCTTCGGTGAGCGGACGGCCCACACGCGCCGGGATGCCGAGCGCCAGATGGCCCGCCTGGATGCGATGCCCCGGCGCCACCACCGCGCCGGCGCCGATCTGCGCGCCGCGCTCGACCACGGCGCCGTCGAGCACCCTCGCGCCGATGCCGATCAGCGCGCCGTCCTCGATCGTACAGCCGTGCAACACGGCCTGGTGCCCCACCACCACTCCGGCGCCAATCACCAGCGGATGGCGGACGTGGGTGACGTGGAGCACCGTGCCGTCCTGGATGTTCGTCCGCGCGCCGATGCGGATGGTGTTGACGTCTCCGCGGGCCACGGTGTGGAACCAGAAGGAGACGTCCTCGCCGAGATCGACGTCGCCGCAGACGTGGGCGCCGGGCGCCAGGAACACCCGCTCGCCCAGGGCGGGCCAGCGTCCCTGGTAGGGATGGACGGGCATGGCCGGACGCCTACTTCTTCGCGGCCGCCACCGGCTGCACCGAGGCGAGGATGCGCTCGTAGAGCGGCAGCATCCGCGGGAACTCGGCCCGGGGCGCGGAGGCCACGAGGTCGACCGAGACCTTCTCGAACGGCACCTTGAGCGTCAGGCTGCTGCGCGCCTTGTCCCCCTCGCCGTTCTCCATCTCCACCAGCACGCACTTCAACCCGCCGGCCGTCTTGACCTCGACGCGCGGCGCCGACCACTCGGGGTGGTTGAGGTCGTTGGCCTTGATGTTGGCCACGATCGCGGCCGGATCGGCGAGCGAGACCTTGCTGCCGCGGATCCAGACCAGCCGCGGGTCCTCGGGGGGCTTGGCGTCCGCCGGTCCGATCCAGAGGCCGGGGCCCGCGACCGGAAGCACCTGCCAGTCGGCCGGAACCTCGAGGGTAAAGGGCAGAGCCGCGCCCCCCTTGGCGGGCTTGAGCTCGACGCGATGGAAGGTGGACGCCAGCGGGGCGGCGGACTGGGCGGGATTCGCGGTCATCAGAGGGGTCGTCAGAACAGCCGCGGCCAGCACGGCGGCGAAATTCCAGGGAAGGGCTTGGCGAAGTTTCATGATCTCATCCTTCGGAAGCGGCCCGCGGGCCGAGCGCAAGAGCATGGCATAAAATCCACGGGTGACCAAAATGACCCCAGCAAGGACCGCAGCCCCCCAGCCCGTCCGCGACTCTGTCCGCGTCCCTGTCCGCGTAATAACGGACGTCGAGGTCCGCTATGCCGAGACCGACCAGATGGGCGTCGTCCACCACGCCAACTACGTCGTCTGGTTCGAGCTCGCCCGCACCCGACTCTGCTCGCAGTCCGGCTTCCACTACGCCGACATCGAGCGGCTCGGCTATCTTCTGATGGTCACCGGCGTCGAGGCCCGCTATCACCGCCCGTCCCGCTACGGCGAC
>DATBAW010000497.1:0-2212 GCA_036271335.1 Thermoanaerobaculia bacterium | reverse complement strand
GAGACGGACCCCGAAGCGGAGCTCCAGACGGCGCTCGCCGAGATCCGGGCGGCCCTGGAAGAGGGGCGCTACCGGGCGGCCGAGTCGCTCCTCTATGCCGCGGAGGCGAGCTTCGGGGCGCACGAGGAGTTCGCGCCCCTCCACGAGCGGGTGGCCGAGGAGCGGCAGGAGGATCTGGAGGCCAAGGCGCGGGCTCGCGGCGAGGCGGCCGCAGCCCGGCGGGCGACCGCGCTGGCCGCTGCGGTCGCCGAGATCCAGGAGGCTCTCGGCCTCGGCGAGCCCGACGCGGCGGGGATCCTCCTCGACCGTGCGGTCGTCCGCTTCGGCGCCGCCGACGCCCTCCGCGAGCAGTGGCAGCGCCTGGAGCGGATGCGCGCCGAGGCCAAGGCGGAGATGGAGCTGATTCGTGCCGCCGAGGAGAAAGAGGCGGAGGGGTTCTTCGCGACGACCCAGGAGATCGCCGAGCTGCTCGCCCGCCGTGAGGGCCAGCAGGCCCTCCAGCGTCTCCACCAGGCCGTCGCCCAGTTCGGCGACCGCCCCGAGCTGGTCGCGCTCCGCAAGCGGATCGCGGCGCTGCTGCTCGACGAGTGAAGGCAACCCCGGTTCCCTCGTGGTACCCTAGACCCTCCCAGCTCTTGGAGAATCGCTGAACACCGGCCGTCGCCGGCCTGTCGTGGCTGTAGGAGATGCAGTTGAGTGCCATCCCTCTGAGGCGTATCGAAGGCAAGTACGAGATCCTCGAGAAGCTCGGGGAGGGTGGGATGGGGGCCGTCTACAGGGTACGGCACCGGCTGCTCGACGACGTGCGGGTGATCAAGATGATGCGTCCGCAGCTGGTGGCGGACGAGGAGTTCAAGGCCCGGTTCCAGCGCGAGGCCCGGGTCGCCATCCAGCTCCGCCATCCCAACATCGCGCACCTCATCGACTTCACCATCGACGAGGAGGACGGCACCGCCTTCATCGTCATGGAGTTCATCGCCGGCATGACGCTGGAGGAGGTGCTCCGCCACAGCGGACCGCCGCCGCTCGGCCTCGCCCTGGAGATCGGCCAGCAGTCGCTCCGCGCCCTCGCCTGCCTGCACGAGAAGGGGTTCGTCCACCGCGACATCTCGCCGGACAACCTGATGCTCACCGTGGACGCGGACGGCCAGCCGCTGGTCAAGCTGATCGACCTCGGGATCGCCAAGATCCTCGGCTCCGGCGCCGGAACGGGACAGGGGAACCTCACCGGCACCGGCATCTTTCTCGGCAAGGTCCGCTACTCCTCGCCCGAGCAGTTCGGCCCCGAAGGGGCGGCGATGGTCGACGCCCGCGGCGACCTCTACTCCCTCGGCATCGTGCTCTACGAGCTGCTGACCGGCAAGTACCCCATCCAGGGGCGCGATCCCTCGTCGCTGATCGCCGGCCATCTCCTCCGGCCGCCGCTCGGCTTCGCCGAGAGCGATCCGGGGGGACGCGTGCCGGAGGCGTTGCGGGCGCTGGTCCTCCGCGCGCTCGACAAGGATCCGGCGCAGCGCTTCGCCACCGCGCGGGAGCTCAACGCCATTCTCGCCCAGTCGCGGGCGCCCGGGGATATCGCCGACGGCGACCTCCGGCGGGCCCTGACGCGGCTGCCCGGTGGCACGGTGCGGGTGCCGCTGCCGCCGCCGGGGAGCACCCAGGACCGGCTCAACGCTCAGTTCGGTCTGCACACCACCCCGGGCGGCCATGCCGCAGACGGTGGCAAGACCCTGGCGCCGGCACCGTCCCCTCCGCCGCGCCGGAGCCCGGAGATCGAGCTGCGGGTGCGCACCCTGCTGCGCGAGGCCGAGTCGCTGCTCGACCGCAACGACTACGAGGGCGCGCTGGCCCACCTGGAGCGCGGCAAGGCGCTCGCCCCCGGCAACGCCGAGGTGCAGGCGCTGATCGACAAGGCAGAGGCGGCGGTGCGCCAGCGCCGGCGGGGCCCCGACCTCACCGTCATTCAGGAGGCGATCGAGGCGGCCCTCGGCCGCCACGACTACCGCGCGGCGGAGATGCGGCTCTACCAGGCGGAAGCGAGCTTCGGCGAGCAGGAGGTCTTCACCCGCCTGCACGAGCGCCTCGGCGAGCTCCGCCGGGGGGACCTGGAGGCCCGCCGGCGCGCCGAGCGGCTGGTGGCCGCCCTCCAGGGGATCGAGGCGGCGTTCGCCGGGGGCGATCTGGACGAGGGGGACCGCCTGCTGAGCGCCGC
>DATBAW010000496.1:0-1999 GCA_036271335.1 Thermoanaerobaculia bacterium | reverse complement strand
CGAGAGCCGGAACCCGCCGGCCGAGGCGGAACAGCTGGTCAACCGGTTCCTGGTCCGCGTGGGGAGGAGCGGCGCGCAGATGGTCGTCATCGCCGGCAACCACGACGACCCGCTCCGCCTGGACGCCCGTTCGCTGCTCACTGAGCTCCTCGACGTCCGGATCATCGGCCGCCCGCGCACCGCCGCTCAGGGGGGCACCCTGACGATCGAGACCCGGTCGGGCGAAAAAGCGGTGGTCGCGGCGCTGCCGTTCGCCTCTCCGGGCGCCTGGGTGTCGGCGCTCGACCTCGCCGGCGAGGAGGCGGGCGCCCGGGTCCGCTATGCCCGGATGTTCGAGCGCGCCGTCCAGGATCTCTGCGGCCCCTTCCGGCGGGACGCCGTCAACCTCCTGATGGCCCATTCCCACTTCGAGGGCGCCCTGTTCGGCGAGTCCGAGCGCCGCGTCCACATCGGGGAGGACTGGGCCGCCTCGCCGGAGGCCCTGCCGCGCCGGGCCAGCTACATCGCCCTCGGGCACATCCACAAGCCGCAGCAGCTCGACGTGCTGGCGCCCGCCTACTATGCCGGATCGCCCCTCCAGATGGACTTCGGCGAGGCCGGGGAGGAAAAGACCTTCGTCGTCGTCACCGCATCGCCCGGCAAGCGGGCCACCGTCGAGCACGTCCGCTACGAGGGGGGGCTGCCGCTCGTCGACCTGCGGGCCTCGCTCGCCGAGCTCGAGGAGATCGCCGACCAGTACCGCCGGGGCTGGCTGCGCGTGACCGTTCCCCTCACGGAGAAGGATCCCGACCTCAATCGCAAGGTCCGCGAGCTGCTCCCCAACGCGCTCGTCGTGCGCGCCGATCTCCCCGAAGCCGAGGAGATGCCGGACCTCCGCCTGGAGACCGGGATTCCGCCGGTCGAGCATTACGCCAATTATCATCTCCGCGCGCACGAGGCTGCGGCCGACCTCGCCGCCCTGGACACGTTCGAAGACCTCTACGACCAGGCCTCCCGGGAGGAATGAGCGCTGCGTCCCGTCCATCTCACCATCGAGGGCCTCGCCTGCTTCCGCGAGAAGCAGGAGATCGACTTCCGCGCGCTGGAGCTCTTCGCCATCTCGGGTCCCACGGGAGCCGGCAAATCGACCCTGCTCGACGCGATGATCTTCGCGCTCTACGGCGAGATCCCCCGGGTCAACAATCACCAGCGGACCGAGATGATCTCGTCCGGCCGCGACCGGATCGCCGTCGTGCTGGACTTCGACCTCGGCCCGCGCCGCCTCCGCATCGCGCGGACCCTCCGGCGCACCGGCGTTCAAATGGTCCGCCTGGAGGAGCGCGGTGAAGACGGCGCCTTCCGGAATCTGGCGGACCAGGTCCGCGCCGCGAACGATCAGGTCGAGCAGATCCTGGGGCTCGCCGCCCCCGCCTTCCTGCAAGCCGTGGTGCTGCCGCAAGGCGAGTTCGCCAGGTTCCTCAAGGCGCAGCCGAGAGACCGGCGCAGCATGCTCCGCACCCTGCTCCGGCTCGACGTCTACGAGCGGATGCGGGAACAGGCGCAGCGTCTGGCGGCGGCCAAGAAGGGCGCCGTCGATTCGCTCCAGAAGGTCCTCGGGGACGAGTACGCCGGCATCGACGAGGCCGCGGTCGCCGGCCTGGAGACGGAGCACGCCCAGGTCGTCTTATCGCTCGCGGCCGCGAGGAAGAAACGGGACGACTCTCAAGGCACGCTCGCCCGCCTGCGCGGCCTGCACGCGAAGACCCGCGAGCTCCGGCAGGCCGAGGAACGGCGGGCCGCTCTGCGCGAGCAGGCGCCTCAGGTGAGCCGTGAGACGGCGCGGATCGAGGCGTCGGCCCGCGCGGTGCCCCTCCTGCCCTTTCTCGAGGAAGCGGCGCGAGCCGCCGACGCCGCGACAAGAGCGACGAAGGCGGCGGATGACGCCAGGGTCCGCCAGGACGCCGCGCGGCAGGATTGGGAGGCGAAGGCCGCCGCGCTGAAATCCGCGGAGAAAGCGGCC
>DATBAW010000495.1:0-2379 GCA_036271335.1 Thermoanaerobaculia bacterium | reverse complement strand
GGCTGCCCCTTCCAGCAGGCGGTGGGGGCCAGCACGTAGCTGAGCTGCTCGGCCAGGATCCAGGCGACCGGCCCGGCGAGCACCGGCAGCCAGAGCAGGACGTCCCGCCGCTCGGGACGGCTCTGCTGGATCTCTCTGCTGCGGTCGGCCATGGCGCGAATCCCTCAGGCTCCGAGGGTGCCCAGCAAGCCCGGGTCGAGGAAGAAGATGCAGTAGAACGGCACCCAGCAGGCGGTCACGAAGTACCAGTACAGGCTGTTTAGGCGCAGGTCGTCCATCAGCTTGTCCTCGACCGGCCCGCGGGTGAGCACGGTGATGAACAGCAGGTTCTCACAGATGCCGGTGACGATGTGCACGGTGTGGAGACCCACCGTCGTCCAGACCAGCGAGCCGTAGGCGTGGCTGTCCCAGCGGAAGGTGAGGCGGTGCAGGATAGCGATCCGGACCGCCAGAAAGGCGACCATCAGGACGGTCGACACGATCAGCCAGAGGCGGATCCGCGGCAGCTCCTCGCGTCCCGCCGCCCGCGCCGCCAGATGCATGGGGAGGAGGCTGGCGAGCAGGATACCGAGGTTCAGGGTGGTGATCCCGAGCCCGGGGTGGACCACCCCCGGCGGCGGCCAGACGTGGGCGCCGCCGCGCAGGTAGAAGTAGCTCGCCGCCATGATGGCGAACATCGTCCCCTCGATGCTCATGATGCCGACCACTCCCCACCAGAGCGGGTCCCGCGGACCGAAGGCCGTGGTGGGGAGCCCGGAGACGTCGAGCGTCGGCCGCTCTCTCACGGCTTCTCCTTGAGGAGCCGGTGACCCTGGTCTCCCCGCGGCCAGAACCAGGCGACCAGCGCGATCGCGCACGGCACCGCGCCGATCGGCAGCCCCCAGGGGGTGAAAATGCCGACGATGAAGGTGACGCCCACTCCCAGCGCGAGGCAGAAGGGCCAGACCGTGGGGCCGGGGGAGACCTGCCGGTGGTCCGGCTCGGCATCGAGCAGTCCGGTGATCAGGAACTCCCGGCGGTCGCTGCGCAGGCCGGTCACCACCGGCTGATCCTCGCGGCGGTGCCAGAGGGCGGCACGCGCGCCGACGGTCGGCAGGTACTGGAAGTTGTAGGGGGGCGGCGGCGAGGAGATCGACCATTCCAGAGTCTCCGCCTCCCAGGGGTCGTCGCCGGCCGGCTTTCCGCGGCGCAGGCTGACGAGGCCGTTGAGCACGAACACCAGCACGCCGAGCCCGAGGACGAACGCGCCGACGGTCGAGAGCAGGTTCAACGCTCCCCACCCCGTCTCGGGCAGGTAGGTGTAGACCCGGCGCGGCATCCCTTCGAGACCCAGGATGTGCTGCGGGAAGAAGGTGACCTGGAAGCCCAGGAACACCAGCGCGAAGGAGACCTTGCCCCAGGTCTCGGAGAGCATCCGTCCGGTCAGCTTGGGAAACCAGTAGAAGAGCCCGCCAAGGAGCGGGAAGACGGCGCCGCCGATCAGCACGTAATGGAAGTGGGCGACGACGAAGTAGGTGTCGTGCACCTGCAGGTCGAGCGGCACGGCGGCGAGCATGACGCCGGTCAGCCCGCCGATCATGAAGGTGAAGATGAAGCCGAGGACGTAGAGCAGCGGCGTCCTGAAGCGGAGCTTCCCCCCCCAGAGCGTGGCGATCCAGCAGAACATCTGGGTGCCGGTGGGGATCGCGATCATGATGCTCGCGGCGGTGAAGAAGCTCTGCCCCAGCTGCGGCAGGCCGGTGGCGAACATGTGGTGCACCCAGAGGCCGAAGCCGATGAAGCCGGTCGCCACCAGGGAGAGGATGAGCGCCATGTAGCCGAACACCTCGCGGCGGGTGAACGGCGCCAGGATCGTCGACACGATCCCCGTCGCCGGGATGAAGATGATGTAGACCTCCGGGTGGCCGAAGAACCAGAACAGGTGCTGCCAGAGCAGGGCGCCACCGTTGGCCGCGTCGAAGATGTGAGCCCCGACGGTTCGGTCTGCACCGAGCGCCAGGAGCGCCGCCGCCAGCACCGGGAAGGCCATCAGCACGAGGATCGAGGTCACGAGGGCGTTCCAGGTGAAGATCGGCATGCGGAACATGGTCATGCCCGGCGCGCGCATCGTGATGATCGTGGTGATGAAGTTGACCGCACCGAGGATCGTGCCGAAGCCCGACAGCGCGAGGCCGAAGACCCACAGGTTGCCACCGATGCCCGGCGTGAAAGTGGTGCTATTCAGAGGGGCGTACGCCGTCCAGCCGAAGGATGCCGCGCCCTGCGGGGTCAGGAATCCGCTGACAGCGATCAGCGATCCGAACAGGAACAGCCAGTACGCGAACGCGTTCAGTCGCGGGAAGGCGACGTCAGGCGCACCGATCTGGAGCGGCATGATCA
>DATBAW010000494.1:0-6846 GCA_036271335.1 Thermoanaerobaculia bacterium | reverse complement strand
ACCGTCGTCATGCCGGCTGCGGCGCCAGCGACGAGCAACGTCTTGCGTTCGCTGTCGCTGACTGGGAGCGCCTGCGCGATCAGCGATCCGATCGCGCCGCCGGTCATGATGATCGGTCCTTCGGCGCCGAACGGCCCGCCGGTGCCGATGGCGATCGCCGCCGACAGCGGCTTGGCCAGCGCCGCCCGCGGCGAGATGCGGCTCTGGCGCATCAGCACCGCCTCCATGGTCTCCGGAATGCCATGGCCGCGGATCACCGGCGACCACTTCGCCAGCAGCGACACGAGGAAGGCGCCGGCCACCGCCGCCACCACGATCCAGGGGCTGGACGCCAGCGTCCGGAACGAGGGGAGCTCCCAGCCGTAGCGGTGGAACAGGGCAAGGTTGGTCAGCAGGCCGATCAGGTGCAGGAGAACCCATGCGGCGCCGCCACCGGCCGCGCCCAGCAGCGCGGCGAGCAGAGCGAGGAAGAGCAGTCTCCGGGGGGAGGTCTGGGCATGCACGGACGGGATACTCCTCGGGAAGAAAGGCGTGCCGGCGAACATATATCGCGGCGCGATCAAGAGTACCACGAGCTTCCGTGCGCTACACTGGGATTCGTGAGCCGCGAACTGGACGACGACGACTACCGGCACCTTCTGCGGTTCCGGATCAGTCTGCGCCGGTTCCTGCACTGGAGCGAGGAGCAGGCCGGAAAGGCGGGGCTGACGCCGGCCCAGCATCAGCTCCTGCTCGCCATCCGCGGCCACGAAGGGGAGCCGGGACCCACGATCGGCGACGTCGCCGGCTATCTGCTGCTGCGCCACCACAGCGCCGTGGGGCTGGTCGATCGCGCCGGGAAGGCGGGACTGGTCGAACGGATCGAGGACGGCGGCGACCGCCGGGTCGTCCGCCTGCGGCTGACCCCGCTCGGCGAACGCCTGCTCCAGCAGCTCACCGCCACCCACCTCGAGGAGATCCAGCGGCTCGCGCCGCGCATCCAGGAGCTCTCCCAGGGGTTGGAGTAGGGGCGGCCCTGTGTGGCCGCCCTGGGTGGAGGGGTTTGATAGGCTCCCTTACGACGCCGCGCCCGCGCCCACCAGCGCCGGCTCCCCCGCTGTTTTGTCCCCGATCCCCACCCCGAACGCCCGCAGCACGTGGTCGCAGACGAAGATCTCCTGCACGGCGACGCCGGTGAGCTTGGCGATGATGCGCTCGCCGTCCGAGCCGCGCCCCGGATGCCCCTCGTCCGCCGCGGTCAGCACCTCGCCGAGCTCGGCGTCGATGCGGGAGGCGTCCCAGAGGCCGGTGCGGATGCCGTGGCCGACCTCACCCAGGATCTCGTTCTGCGAGCGGCTGTCGACGTAGACCTTGTCGGCGTGGAGGACGGCGTCGGAGTCGATCTCGCGCTTGTGGATCGAATCGGCGCCCATGGCGATGACCAGCACCCCTTCGGACAGCCACTCGCCGCGCACGATCGGCTCGGCGGCGTAGGTGGTGGTGACCACGATGTCCGACTCCCGCGCCACCTCTTCCGGATGGCCCTTCGCCTCCACCGTGAGGTCGGGACGGCTGGCCCGCAGGCCGTCGGCGAACCGGCGCGCGTGGTCGGGGGTACGCCCCCAGGCGAGCACCCGGCGGATCCCCGGGGCGACGTGGAGCACGGCGTCGGCCTGCAGGCGCGCCTGCGTGCCGGAGCCGAAGATGCCGAGCGTCGCGGCACCCGGCCGGGCGAGGGCGCGGGCGGCCACGGCGCCGGCGGCGGCGGTGCGGAGCTGGGTGATCCACGCGCGGTCCTCCAGCACCGCCAGCGGCTCGCCGTCGAGGGCGCTGAAGATCATGATCACGCCGTTGATCGAGGGGCTGGGCGGCTCGCGCCGGGTGTTCTCCGGAAAGGTCGAAGCCACCTTCACCAGGCAGAAGTCGAACGGCTCGACGTGCCCGGTCTTGATGTGCAGGGCCCCCTTCTTGCGCTGCGGCATCTCCAGGTGCTGGACCGGCGGGATGTTCGCCGCCCCCCGCGAATAGCTCTTGAACGCCTCCTGGACCGGCTCGATGACGTCCTCCAGGCGGACCAGCCTGCGGATCTCGTCGTAGGTGATGGTTCTCATCGCCGCTGTGTGCCTCTCTGCGCGCTCCGCGCGCCGCAATGGATGCCCGCTCTCTAGGTGCCTCCGGGGAGAGAGAGCGGGACCGCTCCGCCCGCTACAATGACCTCGCCCATGGCGCCGCCGCTCTCGATCGTCATCCCCACCCACGACACGCGGGAGCTGACCCTCCGCTGCCTGGGGTCCCTCTTCGCCTCGCCCGTTCCCGGCATGGAGGTGATCCTGGTGGACGACGCCAGCGGGGACAGCACGGCCGAGGCGGCGCGCCGGCGGTACCCGCAGGTGAGCGTGCTCCGCAACGGCGAGGCGGCCCGTTTCACCCGCTCGGCCAACCGCGGTCTCGCCCTTGCCACGGGGGAGATCCTGCTGCTGCTCAACAGCGACACCGAGGTGGAAGCCGGCGGGCTCGCGCGGCTGCTGGAGGTCTTCGCGAACGAGCCGGAGCTGGGGATCGCCGGCGCCCTCCTCCACTATCCGGACGGCTCGCCGCAGTGGAGCGGCGGCCGGGAGCCGGCACTGACCTGGTTCCTGGCGCTGACCAGCGGCCTCCCCGCCCTGCTGGCGAGATTGCCCTTCTACCGGCGTGCCAGGCCGCTCGCCGTCGACCGTCCGCGGGCGGTGGACTGGGTGACCGGCGCGGCGATGGCCTTCCGGCGACCGGTCTGGGAGTCGGCGGGGCCGCTCGACGAGGGATTCCGGTTCTATGCCCAGGACCTCGACCTCTGCCTGCGCGCCCGCCGCGCCGGCTTCACGGTCGAGGTGCGGCCGGAGCTGCGGGTGCTCCACCACCACGGCGCCACCATCGGCCGCGCCGCCGGCGCCCGCGGCCATCAGCACCCGGAGCTGCTCTGGAGCGACTTGCTGCGCTGGGCCCGCAAGCACCACGGCGAGCGCTGGGCGAGACGGGCGGAACGGGCGCTGGGGGCGGGGGTCCGCCTGCGCCGCGCCGGGCACCGGCTGGCCGGCCCGTTCGTGGCCGCGGCGGCGCGCCAGGAGTGGGCGGAGGCGGACCGGGTGGCGCGGGAGGCGCTGGCGGCGGTAGCGGCGGATCAGCCCGGCGCCGGACGGAGCTCGACGCGGTCGCGGTGATAGACCCGCCAGCGGCCGCGCCAGACGCCGTCCTCGCCGCGGCGGAGGAAGCAGGTCGGCCCGTTGGCGTTGCGGATCGACAGCAGCGGCAGGCCGTCCTTGTCGTCCTCGATCATCCAGCCCACCTCCATCTCCTGGGCGCCGGCGCCGATCCGAAGGTCGGGAAGGAGCTCGAGCGGACGGTCTCCCAAACCCGCGATCGCGTAGTCGAAGCGCCGCTGCGCGCAGATCCCGGCGTAGACCCGGGCCTCACTGGCGGTGAAATCGGCGGGAAAGGAGCGGACCGTGCCATCCCACCGCCGCGCCAGCTCGGCCAAAACCTCCCGGCACTCCTCCTCCCGCAGGAAGCCGGCGATGGGGCGCGGCGGCCGGCGGACCGACCAGCGGTCGCCGTTGCGGTGCTGGAAGAGCGGCTCGCCGTTCAGATCGTGCTGGATCATGGCCGCCGAATCGCCGAGGTCGCGGGCGCGCCAGGGGACGAGCGCGTAGTCGAGGCCCAGCCGGCGCCAGGAGAGATGGAAGGTGTCCTTGTCGCCATAGAAGAAGGCATAGTAATAGTCGGAGCGCTCGTTGAGGTGGAGCGTCATCGCCAGCGCCTTCCAGCAGCGGCGCTTGTCGATGACGAGCTGGCCGGCCTCGATCTCCGGCTCCAGGCGATAGGGGAGCCCGCAGAGCTTCCACGCCTCGCGCTTCAGCCACTCGAATCCCGTGCCCGGACCGACGTAGCGGTCGGGCCAGAAGAGGGCGCCGGCGGCGGCGTACTCCGGCAGGTCGAAGAGGAACGCCGGGTCGCGCAGCGCCACGTTGTCGGCGTCGAGGTAGAGCACCTCCGCGAACCGGCTGTGGACGATGGCGAAGGGCTTGATCTCCCAGGAGTCGAGGCGCCTGCAGGGGTGGCGCCGCGCCACCTCGTAGGCGTCGACGCAGGTCACCCCCAGCGGCTCGACGAGGGCGATCGTCTCCGGCGTCATCTCCCGCGGCCCGCGGTACCAGAGCTCGACGGGGAGCGTGCACCCCAGCCGGCGGAGCATGCCGATCGCCACCCAGCCGCAGGGGAAGTAGGTGTCGCCGCCGGCGCAGATCACGATGCCGCGGCCGGCGAAGCGTTCGCCCGGGTAGGGCGCCGGCTGCCGCAGCAGCTCCTCCAGCGCCGCGCGATGCTCCTCCGTCTCGTCCACCGCTTGCCATCCTCTCCTATAGAGTGTAGAAAGCCGTCGGCCCTCCGCGGGCCGCCCTATGCTAGAAATCTACCGCTATCGCGATCTCGTCATGGCCCTCGTGGCCCGGGAGCTCAAAGTCCGCTACCGGCGCTCGGCGATCGGCTTCACCTGGACCATGCTCCAGCCGCTGCTGATGATGCTGGTTCTGCAGGTGGTGTTCAATTCCCTCTTCCGCTTCAGGCTGCCCGAGGGGACGAACTACCCGGTCTACGCCCTCTCCGGCATCCTGTTCTGGAACTTCTTCAGCCAGAGCATCGTCGCCTCGATGAACAGCCTGCGGGGGAACTCGCCGATCCTGCGCAAGCTGCCGGTCCCGCGGGAGGTCTTCCCGCTGGCGACCGTCATCTCGGGGGTCATCAACCTCGTCCTGGCGTTGGTGCCGCTGCTGCTGATCATGGCGGTGACCCGCCAGCCGATGGGCCCGTCGCTGCTCTTCCTGCCGGTGTCGATCCTGCTCGCCGCCCTGTTCACCCTCGGCGCCGGGCTGCTGCTCTCGCCGCTGGCCGTCTTCTTCACCGACGTCGTGGAGATGATCGGCGTGCTGCTCTCGATCCTCATGTACCTGACGCCGATCTTCTATCCGATGAAGATCCTCGAGAGCTCCAAGTACCTGCCGCTGGTGCGCTACAACCCGATCCGGTCGATCCTCGAGGTCTTCCGCGACCCGATCTTCCTCGGCAAGGTGCCCCCGCTCACCCACCTGAGCGTCAGCGCCGGCATCGCGCTGGCGGCCCTCCTCATCGGCGGCTACGCCTTCCGGCGCACCAGCGACCGCATCCCCTTCTACGTCTGATCCCTCGAACCGCAATGGACGACCTCAGCCTCCGCCTGGAATCGGTCTCCCTCTGCTACCGCCTGGCGAAGCAGCGGCTCCCCTCGCTCAAGGACTACGCCATTCACCTCCTGCGTGGCTCGCTCACCTACGAGAAGCTCTGGGCGCTGCGCGACATCGACCTCACCGTGCGGCGCGGCGAAACGCTGGGGATCATCGGGCGCAACGGCGCCGGCAAGAGCACGCTGTTGAAGGTGATCTCCCGGGTCCTCAAGCCGACCAAGGGGAGCGCCCGCATCAACGGCCGGATCGCCCCGATCCTGGAGCTCGGCAGCGGCTTCGACTACGAGCTGACCGGCCTCGAGAACATCTATCTGAACGCCCTCCTCCTCGGCCACACCCGGAAGGAGATCGCGGTCAAGGTGGACGAGATCGTCGAGTTCAGCGGTCTGGGGGACTTCATCCGGTCGCCGCTGCGCAACTACTCCTCCGGCATGCAGGCGCGGCTGGGCTTCGCGATCGCCACCGCCTGGGTGCCGGACATCCTGATCCTCGACGAGGTGCTCTCCGTAGGAGACGTCACCTTCACTCACCGCTGCGAGGAGCGGATCCGCGCCTTCCGCGAGTCCGGCGCCACCGTGCTCATGGTCTCCCACGCCACCGGGGCGATCGTGAAGAACTGCACGCGCTGCATCTGGCTCGACGACGGCCAGATGAAGGCGGACGGCAAGGCCGCCGAGGTGGTCAAGCTCTACCTGCGCGAGCACGGCACCGAGCCCGGCGAGCACGCCGGCGGCCGCGTCGCCGCCCCCGCCGTCCCCTGAGCCCGCTGCCGAACGGCTGTGTCGCAGGCGAATTCTGCTGCGTCCCCTTCCGGGGTGCCGGCCATCCCCGAGCGGGACCAGAGCACACCCAGGGATCATGATGCGTACCTCTCCCGTCAGGCCCCGGCACCTTCGCCCTTTTTCGCACCACCGCACCGGGCCCGACCACCGGCTGCATTCTTTGCTGCGATCTCTCGGGCTCATGATGCAGGATTCGAAGGGGTTGAGCTGCACGCCCGCAACGGGACGCTCAGAGCCCGACGAGGGACGCAGCGAAAAACGCCTCTTTCGCAGCCACAAGGTCAGCCAACGGTCCGTTCTTCCTGGTTGTCACATCAGCTTGCGACGGTTAGGATGCAACCCCGTCGCAGGTAGCAACCGATGTCCGGAGGCATCCGATGACCACCGAGCCCTCGCTGGGCGAGCTTCTCGCCAAATTGGAGGCACAGATCGCGTTCCATCGCGAGCGGGAGGCGGTGGCCGCCCGGCAGGAGGCGCTGTTCCGGGAGCAGCGGATCGCCCATGGAGCCGAGCTGGAGGCGCTGACGCGGAACGTCGAGGCCTTGAAGGCGGCCACGCGGACCGCCATCGAGCTCGCCAGCCGTGCCATCCCCGGGCTCGCGGGCCCGGGGCCCAACCTGGACGTGGACGGCAGGCGCCGGACGCCGCTCCCCCGCATGGTGGAGCGGGTCCTCGAAGGCCTGCCGGCGGCGGTGCCGTTCGGCGCCGCGCGAGTGACGGCGGAGCTCAACCGGCGCTATGGGGAAGGATTGCGCCGTCCCGTCAAGGCGAGGCTGGTGTCGATCGTCCTGCGGCGGCTGCTCGCCGCCGGCAAGCTGCGCTCCGTCCGCGAG
>DATBAW010000493.1:0-3138 GCA_036271335.1 Thermoanaerobaculia bacterium | reverse complement strand
CGTGGTGACGCGCGGCATTCCGCCCGTGCCGTCCACCAGCGCGCCGATCAGGGCGGCCGCCGCCGCGGCGTCGGTGATGCTGAGGATGAAATGGCGGCCCAGGTCCACCCGATAGCCGCGTAGGATCGTGCCCTGGATGTCCGAATAATCGAGCGCCGGAGCCGTCATTATTTCACTCCCCTAATCAGGCCGCCTTCGATCAGCTCGGGAGGCTGGCGAGGATCTGCTGCACGGTGGCCGTATACGCCTGGTACATGGGCTCGTTGTTGGGAGCGTGCTGCGAGGCGTCGTTCAGGGCGATGAAGGCCTGGAACGCGGCCACGTTGTTGGCCACCGGGATCAGCGCCTGACCGCCGACCACGACCTCCAGGAGCTGGTCGAAGATCGTGCCCACCTTCGCCACGAAATCCCCGATATAAGCCTCGAAGCTGCCGTCGTATTCGGTGACGACCCCGATGACGTACGAGGCGTTCGGGTTTCCGCCGATCTGCAGATTGGGCGTGGAGGTATCGAGGAACAGGAACCGCGCGAAGTGCACGGTGCCGATCGTCGCGAGCGCCTCGTTGAGCAGCGGTTGAACTTGCTGCAGTTTTGAGCCGAGCGTGCTCGGATCGATTCCGGGAAGCACCGGCAGGAGAAGTGTGAGCGGACTGGCCATGAGGTTTCCTCCCTGGACCGGACCGGAGCCCGGTCTTCGCGTAAATGGTTGGATGAACGAAGCCTGTCACGTTTTGGCCCCAGGCGCAAGCGGGCCCATGGTAGATTGGGCAGGTGCCAGCCCTGACCTCCGCGACCTCTCCGGAAGGAATCTGGTTCCCTTCAGAGGGAAAGAACGCCCCTCCGCGGATCGAATCCGCGCTGGGCGGCAAGGCCGCGAACCTCGCCCGCCTCGAGGCCCTGGGGCTTCCCGTTCCTCCCTGGTACGTCGTCGCGACAAGCGCCTTCGAGAGCGCCCTGGGCGATCTCCGCGGACGCATCGCATCCCGCCTCGACGGCGCGGAAGATCTCGCTTCGGCCTCCGCCGAGATCCGCGGCTGGGTTCTCGCCCTCGACCTGCCGCCGGGGCTCGAAGACGAGATCGCCGCCGCTCACGCCTCCCGCGTCGGCGACGACGGAGCCTTTGTTGCCGTGCGCTCCTCAGCGGCGGGAGAGGACGCGGCGGGGGAGTCCTTTGCCGGTCTCCACGACAGTTTCCTTTTCGTCCGCGGCCGGAATCAGATCCTCGCCTCGATCCGCAAAGTCTGGGCCTCCGCCTGGAACGAACGGGCGCTGGCCTACCGGCGGGCGAAAGGGCTCCCGCTCGACGCGATCGCCGTCGCCGTCGTGGTTCAGATCATGATCGAAGCGCGCACGAGCGGCGTCCTGTTCACGGCCGATCCAACCTCCGGGAGCATCCATGAAATCGTGATCAGCTCGCTCTGGGGCTCCGGCGAAGGCCTGGTCAGCGCGGGGTTCGACGCGGACACCTATGTGATCGACAAAGAGACCCTGGAGATCACGGAGACGATCGCGCTCAAGACCGAGCAGCTCGTTCTCGACCGGGACGCCGGCAGCGGTTTGATCCATCGCGCCGTGCCCGACGACCTCCAGCCGCGGAGCAGCCTCTCCCGCGAGGACACGCTCGCCCTCGCCCGGTTGGGGCTCGCCGTCGAGCGCCACTACCGCCGGCCGCAGGATATTGAATTCGCCGTCGACGAACAGGGGAAACCGTTTCTGCTCCAGGCGCGGCCCGTGACCACCGTCGAAGAGCTCGGCCCCGCCGCCGGCAACCGGCTGCTCTGGGACAACTCGAACATTATCGAGAGCTATTCGGGCGTCACCTCGCCGATGACGTTCAGCTTCATCCGCCGCGCCTACACGATCGTCTATCACTGCTTCGCCGAGGTGATGGGGATCGACGCGCGCACCGTGCGGGCGAACCGCGAAGTCTTCGAAAACATGCTCGGGATCTTTCGCGGCCAGGTCTACTACAACCTCCAGAACTGGTACCGGCTCGTCCGCCTCTTCCCCGGCTTCAATTACAACAAGAGTTTCATGGAATCGATGATGGGCGTCCGCGAGCCGGCGGGCACCGCGGACGCCGAAACCGGCCTCTCGGGCCTCCAGCGCTACACCGTCGAGCTGCCGGCGCTGCTGCGGCTGGTGGGACGCTCGCTGCGAAACTTCTACCACATCCGGCGGATCGTAACGGATTTCCAGGCGCGTTTCCGCGCGCTCTACGAGCGCTGGTCGGCGATGGATTTCCGCGCCATGCCGCCGCACGAGCTGGCGGTCCTTTACAAGGAGATGGAGGACAAGCTCCTCTGGGAATGGAAAGCGCCGATCATCAACGATTTCTTCGTGATGGTCTTCTACGGCACGCTCAAGAAGCTCTGCGTCTCCTGGTGCGGCGACGCATCCGGTTCGCTCCAGAACGATCTCATCTGCGGCGAAGGAGGCATCGAGAGCACCGAGCCCACGAAGATGCTCCTCGCCCTCGCCGCCCAGGCCCGCAAAGATCCCGAGCTCCGCCGTCTCCTCCTGGAAACGCCCCCCGACCGCCTCGCCCGCGAAATGCCCGCCGATCCGCGCTTCACGGACTTCGCCGCCGGAATCGTCTGCTATCTCGATCTGTACGGTTTCCGTTGCGTCAACGAGCTGAAGCTGGAGGAGCACTCCCTCAAGGATCGCCCGGCCTTTCTCTACCAGATCCTCCGCAACTATCTCGCCTCCGAGGATCCCGCCGGGATGGACGCCGCCTCCATGGAGCAGCGAGAGGGAACCATCCGCCGCGACGCCGAACAGAAAGCCTTTGCGGCCATCCGCGGCGCACCCCGCCGCTGGATCTTCCGCCGCGTCCTCGCGAACGCCCGCCTCGGCGTGAAGAATCGCGAGAACCTCCGCTTCGCCCGCACGCGGATCTACGGCCTGCTGCGCGAGTTGCTGCGGGCGGTGGGGAAGGATTTCAGGGATGAAGGCCTGCTCGATGCCGTGGACGACATCTTCTACCTGACCCTCGACGAAGTCTGGGACTTCACCAAGGGCCGCGCCGTCACCACGAATCTCCGCGCTCTCGCCGCTCTGCGCCGCGAGGAATTCGACGCCTACCGTCGCACCGATCCCCCCGCCGACCGTTTCGAAACCTTCGGCCTCCCATAC
>DATBAW010000492.1:0-4670 GCA_036271335.1 Thermoanaerobaculia bacterium | reverse complement strand
GGCACGACGGTGGCCGTGTACCCCCCGCACGCCCGGATCGGCGCGCTGCACCTGGGCTTTCTCAACGGCAGCACGGCCAAGGTGGAGGAGGCGTGGCCCGGCATGAACGGTCTGGGGCGGGTGGCGGTTCTCGAGTGGTCGGGCGACCGGCTCTTCGACGCCGACCCCATCGGCGTGGCCCTGAGCACCCAGTGGCGGGGCGAATCGGAAGACCCGTTCTCGGTGCTGGGCAACCTGGTGCTGCTCAGCGAAGGGGACCTGATCCTGAAGGCGGCGACCCTGAGGCCGGACCGTTTCCTGGCCGAGCTGATCGCCGCGCAGCTCAGCCGCCGGCGGCCGCTGGCACGGGAGGACTCCACGCTCTTCCGGGTGCTCTTCCGCAGCCTCGCGCTGCAGCGGATGGGCCTCGGCACGGAGGGGGGAGCCACGGTGACGGGGCTGCGGCCCGGCCAAGGGGGGGCGGTCAGCGTGCCGCCGCCCACCGACGCCTACAGCCCACTCTACTGGCATAACCGCTTCCCGGCCCTGCTCGCAGGCCTGCGCCACCGCATGGGAGAGGAGGCGCTGCGCCAGGCGATCGAGGACTTCCTCTCCCACGGCGACGACCGGCACCCCGGCAACCGCCAGGAGCTGCTGGCCACGCTCGCCCGCCATGGCGGCCCCGACCTCCCCCGCTTCCTCGACGACAACCTGGTGAAAGGGGGGCTGGCGGAGCCGGTGCTCGAAGGGGTCGAGTTCCACCCGACGGCCGACGGCTGGCGGGCCACCGGGCGGATGCACAACCGCGGGGACGCGGAGGCCCTCTGCACGATCGTGCTGACCACCGACCTCGGGCCGGTGTCCACCCTGGCGCGGGCCGACGGCGGGAAGGACGGCGCCTTCGAGCTCCGCACCTCCCGCCGGCCGCAGGCCGTGCTGCTCGATCCCGACAAGGAATGCCACCGGCTGGTGCCCAACGGCGCATCCGGCGACAGCGTGTTCTTTCAGGGGGGAAAATGACTCCCCTAACCCCCCAGCCCCCTCTCCCGCCCCCTCCCACCTCCCACACCGGGAAAGGGTTAGCCCTGCTGCGTTCCCTGCGCCTCTCCCTGAGCCTTCTGCTCGGCCGGCGGCTCTTCGTCTTCCTCGGCGTCGACCTGCTGGTCCTGGGCTACCTGCTGCTCAACATGCTCCTCGAATCCGAGGGGGACGCGGGAGACCTCTTCCGCTATGCCTTCCTCGTCCCCTCGCTCCTTCTGGCCCTCCCCGCCCTGGCCGGCTTGGTCGATCTGGAGCGCCGGGCGAGCTGCCTGGACCTCGCCCTCTCGGTGCCGGCGGCCGAGGCGTACTTCGTGCGGCGGGCGGGGGCGGTGTGCGTCGTGGTCGCCGTCCAGGGGTTTCTCGTCATGCTCCTCGGCTGGTTCCTCGGCGGCCGCGAGTTCCCCCTGCTGGCGCCGCTCTTCCAGGTCCTCGTGGTCAGTCTCTTCCTCGGCGCCGTGTCGCTCTTCTGGGCCGTCCGCCTGCGCACCGCGGGGGCGGTGTGGCTGGCCTCGGCGGCCACCGCCGGTGTAGCGAGCCCCTGGCTCTTCGCCAATCCCATCCCGCCACGGTTCTTCACGCACTATGGGCAGTTCCTGCCCGGCGGCGAGGAGTCCCTCCCCTGGCTGCGCAGCCTGGCCATCCTCGCCGTCGGCGCGGTGCTCTTCTACCTCTACGCCCGCCGCCGCCTGCGCCGGCCGGAGCGGATGCTTTCCTGATGGAGATCCTATGAACCCTCACCTCCCCGGCCCTCCTCTCCCAGCCCTCCACCCTCCCTTCCGGGGAGAGGAGGGAGAAAAACAGCGCGGTTCGAAAAGCCCCCTCTCTCCCCGGCCGGGTGGGTGGAGGGCTGGGAGAGAGGGGGTTGGGGGAGTGAGGGCATTTCTGGCCTGCGCGCTCCTCGCCCTGACCGCCTGCTCTCCGGCGGCGGAGATCCCCGAAGATCCACCGCCGCTGCCGGTGAAGATCGAGAAGGCCGCGCGCGCTCCCTTCCGGCCGACCCTGGTGCTGCTGGGGGTGGTGCGCCCGGCCAAGGAGGCGGACGTGATGCTCCCCTCCTCCGGGCGGCTGCGCTATCCCGAGCGCTTCCGCGACGGCCTTTCGTCCGGCGTGCAGGTGCGGGCCGGCGAGGTGCTGGCGCGGCTGGTCAACGGCGACACGGAGTCGGCGGTGGCGGAGGCGAAGCTCCGGCTGGCGGCGGCGACCTCCGACCTCGCGCGCTTCCAGAAGGCGTTCGACCTCGGGGTCGTCCCCGCAGTGCAGCTCGCCACCTACAAGGCGGCGGCCGACCTCGCGACCCAGCAGTGGGAGGCGGCCCGGACCCGGCAGGGGACTCTGGAGCTGCGCTCGCCCGTGACCGGCTGGCTGGTGGTCGAGCGGCAGCTCCCTCCCGAGGGGGAGGTCCAGCCCGGGACGCTGCTCGCCCGCGTCGCCGCTGGCGGGCCGCCGCGGGTGGAGGCGCGGGCGGCGGCCGGGGACCGCGGGCAGCTCCACACCGGGCTGGACGTGCGCTTCGTCCTCCCTGGCACGACCGGAGCGGCGGGGCGGGGGGTGATCCGCGAAATCTCGCCCCTGCTGGAGGCCGGGGGCACCGCGCCGGTGGTCGCCGAGGTGACCTCCGGCGCCGGCCTGCCCGCTCCGGGAGAGGGGGTCGAGGTCGACGTGGAGCTCGATCCGCGGCCGGACGCCCTCACCGTTCCGGAAGAAGCGCTGGTGATCTCCGAGGGGGCCGCCCTCTTCGTGGTCGAGGAGGGGCTGGCGCGGCGGCGAACGGTCACCACCGGCGGCCGGGGGGACGGCCGGATCGAGGTGATCTCCGGTCTGGCGGCGGGCGACAAGGTGGTGGTGAACGGCGCCGCCCTGCTCTCCGACGGCTCCCGGGTGGAGGCGGTCCAGGAAAGCGCCGCCAAGGTGCCCGCCAAGGAGCGGAAGCCGTGATCCGACGCGCCATCGAGCGGCCGGTCTCGACGCTGCTGGGCGCGCTGACGGTCGTCGTGCTGGGGGTGTTCTCCCTGCTCCGCCTTCCGGTCTCGCTGTTGCCGTCGCTGGAGCGGCCGGGCCTCGTCATCACCGCCACCGCCCCGGGGAGCGCCCGCGAGGAGCTGCTGGAGCGCGTCACCCGCCCCCTGGAGCAGCGGCTGGGCGCCATCCCCGGGGTGACGGCCGTGCGCAGCTCCACCGGCGACGGCTTCGCCCGCGTGCGCGTCGAGAGCGAGTGGCAGACCGATCCCGACCGCCTGCGCATCGAGGCCGACCGCCGGCTCGCCGGGCTGGAGTCGGCGGATGTCGCCCTCGCCGTGGAGCTGGTGGCGGGCGACGCGGAGCCGATCGTCGAGGTCGCGGTCTTCGGCGGAA
The DNA here is from genome assembly GCA_036271335.1 of Thermoanaerobaculia bacterium. Taxonomy (GTDB): domain Bacteria; phylum Acidobacteriota; class Thermoanaerobaculia; order Multivoradales; family UBA5704; genus DATARR01. Next base: position 1,298 of record DATBAW010000492.1, on the reverse strand, counting down.
GCGCGCGGAGCGCCTTCACCCGAGAGGTGCTGGTGCCGGAGCTCGCCCGCCTGGAGGGAGCGGGGAAGGTCGACACCCTGGGTCTCGCGCCGCTCCATCCGGTCGTCCGGCCGCGCGCCGCCGCGCTGGCCGCCCGCGGGCTCGTCCCCTCGGACCTGGTGGCCCGCCTGAAGCCGGTGGGCTCCGGCATCGCCGCCGGCCGGGCACGGGCCGGAGCCTCGATCCGCCCCCTGCTGGTGCGCGAGGACGCCCTCTCGCTCGACGCCCTGCGCGCCCTGCGCCTCCAGGGTCCCCGCGGCGAGAGCCTGCTGGGGGACGTGGCCGATATCGCGCTGGAGGAGGTGCGCGACGGCAGCTTCTTCCGCCTCGACGGCCGCGAGGGGACGCTGGTGCGCGTCTACCGCGCGCCGGAGGCCAACGCGGTCGCCCTCGCCGCCCGGGTGCGCGAGCGCGTCGCCGAGCTCGGCCGGCGGAGCGCCTCGGGGCTCCGCGTACAGGTGGTGGCGGACCGCAGCCGGGAGGTGGTCGCGGCGCTGCGGGAGCTGGGGCTGGCGGCGCTGATCGGCCTCGCCCTCGGCATCGTCGTGCTCCGGCTGCTGCTCGGCCGCTGGCGCCCCACGCTGGCGCTGGCGGTGGCCGTGCCGGCGTCGATGCTGGCCACCTTCTCCGCCTTCCACCTCTGCGGCGTGTCGCTCGACGTGGTCTCGCTCGCCGGGCTCGCCCTCGCCGCCGGCATGCTGGTGGACAGCTCGATCGTGGTGCTGGAGGCGATCGAGACCGCCCGCGCCCGCGGCGAGGACGAGCCCGCGATCGCCGGCACGAAGCAGATCGCCCTGCCGGTGGTGGCGGGATTCCTCACCACCGCCGTGGTCTTCCTCCCCCTGATCTACCTCCAGGGGCTCGCCCGCGCCTTCTTCGGCGCCCAGGCCTTCGCCATCGTGGCCTCGCTCGCCGCCTCGCTCCTCTTCTCGCTGACCGTAACCCCGGTGCTCGCCCGCGACCGCCGGGCCGCCCAGGGGACCGCGCGCGGCTGGACTCCCGGCCGCGCCGCCTACCAGCGCCTGCTCGACGGCGCCCTGGCCCGGCCGCTCCTGCCCGTGCTCGGCGCCCTGGCGGCCACCGCCGTGGCGCTCCTCGCCCTGGCCGTCCTCCCCCGAGAGCTGATGCCGGACGCCGCGGCGCGGGACCTCGTGGTGCGCTACCGGCTGGATCCCGACCTGACGCCCGACGCGGCGCGGCGACTGGGCGCGGCGGTAGAGGCGCGGACCGCGGAGGCGCTGGCGGGCGGAAGAGCCGGA
>DATBAW010000491.1:0-1703 GCA_036271335.1 Thermoanaerobaculia bacterium | reverse complement strand
CTGCGGCTCCGGCGAGCCGCTGGCCGGCATCCAGGGGCGCTGCGGCCACGGTCCGCGCCTGCCGATGCTGGTGGTTTCGCCCTATAGCAAGGTGAACTTCGTGGACCATTCGGTCACCGATCAGTCGTCCGTCCTCCGCTTCATCGAAGACAACTGGAGCCTCGGCCGCATCGGCGGTGGCTCTTTCGACGAGATCGCCGGCTCGCTCAACAACATGTTCGACTTCAAGGGCCGGCACCGCGCGTCCTCCCTGCTCCTCAACCCGACCACCGGCCAGGTGAGCCGGGCCGGCGCCGGCAACTAGGTCGAGCCGCCGTAACTCTTTCCACAGGCGGAGCCTGGCACGTCTTCACGGACGAGCCGGGCTCCGTCGCTTTCGAGCCCGTTCCTCGGAAATCGTCAATAGGGGGATTTGATCCATGCAGCTGAGTCGCCGTGATCTGTTCAGGATGGGAGCGCTGGCCGGGGCGGGAGCGCTCTTCCTGCCCAAAAATCTCGCGTTCGCCAAGGACCTGCCCGGCGCTCCTGGCCTGACCCCCTTCGTCGACCCGCTGCCGGTGCCGCCGGTCCTCCGCCCCCAAGGGGAGGTGGTGGACATCCACATGTGGCAAGTCACCCAGCAGCTGCACCGCGACCTGCCGCCCACCACGCTGTGGGGATACAACGGCCTCTACCCCGGCCCGACGATCGAGGCGCGCAGCGGCTCGCCCATCTCGGTGGAATGGCACAACGAGCTGCCCAACCGCCATCTGCTGCCGATCGATCATTCGATCCATGGCGCCGAGGCGGCGCTGCCCGACGTGCGGACCGTCACCCACGTCCACGGCGCCAAGGTGTTCGGCGACAGCGATGGGTACCCGGAGGCCTGGTATACCAACGGCTATGCGCAGACCGGCCCGCTCTTCTCGAATCGTATCTCTCACTTTCCGAACGATCAGGCTGCGGCGATGCTCTGGTATCACGACCATGCCCTGGGGATCACCCGTCTCAACGTCTACGCGGGGCTCGCGGGCATGTACTTCATTCGCGACACCGTGGAGGATGCGCTGCCGATCCCGAAAGGCCGCTACGAGCTGCCGCTCTTCTTCCAGGACCGCTGCCTCGACCCCGACGGCTCGCTGCGCTACCCGGTGCAGGCCGCGGGGGTAAGGCCGCCGATCCCGCCGATCTGGATCCCCGAGTTCTTCGGCGACGTCGGCCTCGTCAACGGCAAGGTGTTTCCCTATCTCGAGGTCGAGCCGCGCAAGTACCGCTTCCGGATGCTCAACGCCTGCAACGCCCGCTTCCTGCACCTTACGATCGTCAACGACCGGGACGCTCAGGAGGCCCTGCCCTTCGTCCAGATCGGCGCCGATCAGGGCTTCCTGCCCAAACTGTTACTCCTCCAGGACTTGCTCGTGGCGCCGGCGGAACGGTACGACGTGGTCGTCGACTTCACGGGGAAGGCCGGCAAGTCGTTCACCCTCCGGAACGATGCGCCGGCTCCCTTCCCGGGCGGCGGCGGAGCGGCTCTGCCTCACTTCCTGCAGTTTCGGGTCACTGCTCCGCTCACGTCCCAGGATCCGCCGCTGCCCGAGACGCTCGTCCCGGTGCCGCTGCTCGATCCGCAGTCCGCGGTGGCCACGCGGCAATTGCTGCTCGCCGAGAACGACGATCCGACGACCGGCGATCCCATCAAAGGAATGCTCGGCACCTTGGCCTCC
>DATBAW010000490.1:0-7050 GCA_036271335.1 Thermoanaerobaculia bacterium | reverse complement strand
CGCCCGGCCGCTGGCGCGCCGGGGCGGCCCTGACGGCGCGCGGCGAGTTCTCGATCGTCATCGCGGGGCTCGGCGTGAGCGCGGGCCTGGAGCCGCGGCTGGGACCGCTGTCGGCCGCCTACGTGCTGCTGCTCGCGGTGGCCGGGCCGATCCTGGCGCGCTTCGTCGGCTTGGCTCGGTCGCCGACGCGTCGGTGACACGTCGGCCGGCTCGTTCCAATCAGTTTTTCCGCCCCTCTCCCTCGGCGCCTTCCAGATGGGCCACGCGGCATATCCCTTGCTATTGACGGTCGTGGCGACACGGATTCATTCAAAAAGGGAGATTCGAGTCATGGCTGAAACCACGGTCCAGCAGAACCCCGCCACCATCCGCCCCTGCACAGGGTCTGGAATCGTCTATAACGCGTACCAGCGGCCCTACGACGGCGGACCCTCCAAGGTCCTGATCCTCTTCGCGAGCTGCTTTTACGGCGACGGGCCCTGGGAGATCTTCTTCGCCGGGGGGCCGGCGGGCACCTATCAGCTCCTGGAGAAGGTGCCGACGATCACCTTTGGCCTCGTCAGCTACTACGCCACCTCCTTCTGCTCGGGAGCCGGCCTGTTGGAGCTCGGCGATACGGTCACGATCAACGACTCGTATGGCTCGCACACGGTGCCGGTGGTGGCGATCGGGCAGTAGGAGGCCGGACGGGGCGGAGGCGCGGGCTTCCGCCCCTTGGCTGGCCTTGCTTGGCTGGCCTTTCAACGCCCGGACTGCTGCAGGATCGCCCAGATCACGAGGGCGGCGCCGACCAGGAGGCCCATCACGGCGCCGAAGATCTGAAAGCGCCGTTCGCGCTGGTGCCGCCGGGCGGCGGTGGGGTCCGCCGCCAGCTCCGCCGCGCGGCGGCGCGCGGTGACCCGCGGCAGCCAGGCGAAGATCAGGCCGACGATCCCGCCCGCGGCTCCCAGGCCGGCGCCGCCCACGAGGACGCCCAGCTTCCCCAGCAGGCCGGGCGTGGTGAGCTTGGTGGCGGCGCCGAGCCCGGCGGCGGCGGCCGTGGTGGGAGCGCCGAGGGAGACCGCGGCCGTTCCATCACGGCGCCCTCCCTGACGAAGTAGCCGGCCACGGGAAAAGGTGACGGGATCTTCGTCCTCCAGCAATGGCACAGGAGTTGCGGTGGGGGACGCTCCATGCGCGTCCTTTTCGATCATCAAATCGTGGACGCCCAGCGCCGTGGCGGAATATCGCGTTATTTCTATCAATTGACCTCGGCGCTCGGAACCGGCGGCTGGGCGCAGGCGCGGCTGCCCGGGATCTGCACCGACAACGAATATTTCGGCTCTCTCCCCGCTGCGCCGGGAGCCCGGAAGGGGCGGCTGCGCGCCCGGCTCGCCGAGCAGATCGGCCGGGCGGGGTGGGCGAGGAAGATCGCCGGCAGCACCTGGCGGCGGGCCAACACCCGGCTCAACCGCCGGGCCAGCGTCGAGGCGCTCCGGAAGCAGGACTTCGACCTCTTTCATCCGACCTACTACAGCCCCTATTTTCTCGATCTGCTGGCCGCCAAGCCGTTCGTGCTGACGATCTACGACATGATCCACGAGATCCGTCCGCAGGACTTCAAACCGGAGGATCGGACCCGCGAGCACAAGGCGCTGCTGGCCGGGGCGGCGGCCGGAATCATCGCCATCTCGGCGTCCACCCGGCGCGATATCGTGAAATACCTGGACGTCGATCCGCGGAAGATCGAGGTGATCCATCTGGCCAATTCCCTGCCGGTCGAGGGCGAGACGGTGGCGGTCCCCGAGAGCTACGTCCTTTACGTCGGCTGCCGCGGCCGCTACAAGAACTTCCAAAGGTTTCTCCAGGCCTTCGCGCGAGTCGCCGCCGAGCGGCCGGCGCTCCACCTCGTCTGCGTCAATCCCCGGGGCTTCAACCGGGCCGAGACGGAGCTGATCCGGGGGCTCGGGATGGAGCGCCGCTGCGCGAACCTTTCGGCGAACGACCGGCAGCTGGCCTTCCTCTACCGGCACGCCGCCCTCTTCGTCTACCCCTCGCTCTACGAGGGCTTCGGCATGCCGGTCCTCGAGGCGTTCGCCGCCGGCTGCCCGGCGGCCGTCAGCCACACCAGCTGCTTTCCGGAGATCGCCGGGGACGCCGCGGTCTACTTCGACCCGTCGGAGGTGTCTTCTATAGCAGACGCCATGTCCGGAGTTTTGACGGGCGCGGTGTCGCGGGACCGGCTGCGCCAGCGCGGGCACGAGCGGCTCCGGGGCTTCTCATGGGCCGCCACCGCCGAACGGACGGCGGCGTTTTATCGGAAGTGTTTGGGGCAAGGCTAGGGCAGCGAGAACGCCTGCGGGAGATCGCCGTCAGCGTCTCCGGGCTCAACTTCTCTCAGCAGTCGTCGCCGCCAGGGCCGCCGAAGAAGAGGGAAGCTCCCAGAGTGCCGAATTTTTTCTTGAAGATCGATGTGTAGCAGCGGGGCGAGGGCTGGTATGTCTTCAGCAGGGCCACGTGCGATTTCTGCTTGCCGTCGAAATAGGAGATGGCGCGTTGATAGGCGGCCCCTCCGAACCCCAGGCCGGCGAAGCCGCCGCTCCCCATGGGCGGCCAGGAAGTGTAGCCGACCGCTTCACCGCCATAGAGGATGGCCGTCGCGGCGTGGGCCAGCGGGCCGCCCCCGTAGATGGAGCTGGGATAGTAGCCCACAGGCTCCAGGGCGCCGTCGCCCTGCAGGTACAGCCACCAGTTGCCGCGCACGAGCCGCCACTGCAACTGGAATTCGGCCTGCGAGCCGCCGAAGGTGGCGGACGTCGTCAGCGGCCCGCCGAGAGACCAGTTGGGGTTGGTTTGTACGAACGCCGCGCAGTCCAGGTTGTAGCAGCCCGTCTGCTGGTAGTCGTCCGCCGTCCAGTAGATGAACAGGACGGACTGCGCTGTCTGGTACTTGAAGGGAAAGGCCTGCCACCCCCCTTCGACCGTCTGCCGCGTGTCGCCGCTGCCGGCGTCGTACCAGTGCTGCGACAGAGAGAAGATCTGGCTGGCGTCGCCGTCGATCGCCGGGTGCCAGAGGTTCAGCCAGGAGCTGCCGCCGTAATTTTTCACCGCTTGCTTGCCGTAGGCGTAGAGGTGGACCGGCACGGGCTCGTCATCCTTGCGCGGAAGCCCGTCGTCCCCCCAGGGGATCTTGCGGAAGAACGTCTCGAGGGTTTCGAAGCGGCTCATCTCCTCGAGGGTGATCCGGCGCATCGGAATGGTCCCCACCTCGCAGCTCACGGCATTGCCGAAGGGGTCCACGAGCCCGAGCGTCAGGGGCGACGCGAGACCCTGGACCTCTCCGTCCGCCCGGACCTTCTCCTCCGGAGCAGGTGGCGCGAGCGCCACCTGCTCGAGACCGAGACGTCGCGCCGAGGCCTGCTGCAGGATCGGGACGCAGTCGAAAACCTGCTCGTCCAGGGCGAAGCTGTGCGCCACTCTCACCCCTTCATACATCGAGAGGATGTGCCGGCGCATCGCTTCGAAGCTCTCCGCCCGCTTCGCCCCCGCGTCTTTCTGGATCGCGGATCCCGCGAAGCTGGCGGCGGAGACTTGCTTCAGAAACTCGTCGAACCGGACGAAGGGAGCGGGTCCGGATGCAGCGCCGGCGGCGTTCGGACCGGTCCAAACGACGGCTGCGACGATGATCCAGGCATGGATTCTTCTCATCGAGGTTCTCCTTGGGGATCGCGGAATTTCGAGCATCGATCCCTCTGGCAGGCTCACCCCGGCAGCGTTACCCCGGCAGGGAGAACGGCTGCGGGAAGATCTCCGCCAGCGTCGTCTCCTCGCGTACGCCGTCGACGTTGACGACCAGAATGGGAAGGTCGCCGGCGAATTCTGAGAGGGTCTGCCGGCAGAGGCCGCAGGGGAGGGCCGGAGGGGTGGCGTCGGTGACCACGGCGATGGCCTGAGGGCGGCGGAGGCCGGTGGAGGCGGCGGCGGCCATGGCGTTGCGCTCGGCGCAGATGGCGAGGGCGGGGATGCAGTTCTCGACGTTGGCGGCGGCGTGGATCGAGCCGTCCTCCATCAGCAGGGCGGCGCCGACCGCGAAGCGGCTATACGGAGCGTAGGCGTGAGCGCGGGCAGCCGCGGCGGCGACGACGAGAGGCTCCCAGTTCATAAGGAAAATTTAGCACGGCGGAGCAAAGGCCTCAAGGTTTCGAAGGCCCGAGCCCTCCTGGGACCGCCGGCGTCCCCGCCGGCTCTAACTTCGTTGTTTGTCCAAACTCGACGCCACCGGCAAGTTGCCAAAAGCGAAGTTAGAGCCGGCGGGACGCCGGCGGTCCCAGGAGGGCTCCTCTCCGGGACAACGCTTCTATGTTTTCGGAGGTCCCCGCTCCGGGAGACGGGCTTCCTTCTTCAAGCGAGCGGTTATGATACGGTTCCGACCCGCGTCCGGGCTTTCCGCCCGGGCGCGCTCACCCCTTTCATTTCTACGAGGAGGCCGGTTGTGGCCAGGACATTCAATGGTTTGACGCCCCCCGCCGACGGCCGGGAGATCGGCTGGAACGAGGCGGAGAAGCGTCTGGACGTGCCGGAGCGGCCGATCATCCCCTTCATCGAGGGGGACGGCACGGGGCCGGACATCTGGCGGGCCACCCGCCGGGCGCTCGACGGCGCGGTGGAGAAGGTGTACGGCGGTAAGCGGTCGATCGCCTGGTTCGAGGTGCTGGCCGGGGAGAAGGCCTACACCCGGACGAACGACTGGCTCCCCCAGGACACGATCGAGGCCATCCAGGCCTACCGCGTCGCGATCAAGGGGCCGCTTACCACCCCGGTCGGCGGCGGCATCCGCAGCCTGAACGTTGCCCTGCGTCAGATCCTCGACCTCTACGCCTGCGTGCGGCCGGTGCGCTACTTCTCGGGGGTCCCCTCGCCGGTGAAGGAGCCGGAGAAGGTGGACATGGTCATCTTCCGCGAGAACATCGAGGACGTTTACGCCGGCATCGAGTGGAAGGCGGGCTCGGACGAGGCGAACCGCGTGATCGAGTTCATCGCCGGCCTGGGCAAGAAGATCCGGCCGGAGAGCGGCATCGGCATCAAGCCGATCTCGGAGTTCGGCAGCAAGCGGCTGGTCCGCAAGGCGATCCAGTTCGCCGTCGCCCACGACCGCAAGAGCGTCACCCTGGTCCACAAGGGGAACATCCAGAAGTTCACCGAGGGGGCCTTCAAGGACTGGGGATACCAGGTGGCGCGCGACGAGTTCGGCGGCGCCACGATCTCCGAGGACGATCTCTGGAGCCAGCACAACGGCAAGGTGCCGGCGGGGAAGATCGTGATCAAGGACCGCATCGCCGACTCGATGTTCCAGCAGGCGCTGCTGCGCCCCGACGAGTACGACGTGCTGGCCACCACCAACCTCAACGGCGACTATCTCTCCGACGCCCTGGCGGCGCAGGTGGGCGGGCTCGGCATCGCTCCCGGCAGCAACGAGGGGGATGGCTTCGCGGTGTTCGAGGCGACCCACGGCACGGCGCCCAAGTACGCCGACCAGGACAAGGTCAACCCCGGCTCGCTGATCCTCTCCGGCGTGATGATGCTGCACTGGCTCGGCTGGGGGGAGGCCGGCGACGCCATCGAGACCGCTCTCGCCCGCACCATCGAGCAGAAACGGGTGACCTACGACTTCGAGCGCCAGATGACGGGGGCGACGCTGCTCAAGACCTCGGAGTTCGCGGAAGCGATCGTCGGGAACATCTAAAACCTTTTCGAACCGTCCCGGTTGCGGCCGGGGGAGAATTTGCGATGCGTTACAAAGTCACCGTGGTGGGCGCCGGCAACGTGGGCGCCACCTGTGCCCAGTTGATCGCGCAGTCCGACGTGGCCGACGTGGTGATGGTGGACGTGGCCGCCGACCTCGCGGCCGGCAAGGCCCTGGACATGATGGAATCGGCGCCGGTGCTCGGCTTCAACGCCCGCATCACCGGCGGCGGCGATTACGATCCGACCGCCGGCTCCGACGTCGTGGTGATCACCGCCGGCCTGGCGCGCAAGCCCGGGATGAGCCGCGACGACCTGCTGGCCAAGAACACCGAGATCGTCTCCGAGGTGGTGCGGCAGATCGTCTCCCGCTCGCCCGACACCATCCTGATCATCGTCACCAATCCGCTCGACGCCATGTGCGAGGTGGCCCGCCGGGTCTCCGGCTTCCCCCGCGAGCGGGTGCTCGGCATGGCCGGCGTCCTCGACGCCGCCCGCATGCGCTGGTTCATCGCCGAGAAGCTCAACGTGTCGGTCGAGGACGTCGACGCCTTCGTGCTCGGCGGCCACGGCGACACCATGGTGCCGCTGCCGCGCTATGCGACGGTCAACGGCATCCCCCTGCCGCAGCTTCTCGACGCCGCGGTCATCGAGCAGATCAACGACCGCACCCGCAACGGCGGCGCCGAGATCGTCAACTACTACAAGACCGGCTCCGCTTACTACGCGCCCGGCGCCTCCTCCTATGAGATGGTCAAGGCGATCCTCCAGGACAAGAAGAAGATCCTCCCCTGCGCCGTCTACCTCGAGGGCGAGTACGGCTACGACGGCCTGTTCATCGGCGTCCCCTGTCAGCTCGGCATCGGCGGCATGGAGAAGGTCATCCAGCTCCGGCTGACCACCGAGGAGAAGGCGATGCTCGACCGCTCGGCGCAGTCGGTGAAGTCGCTGGTGGAGGGGTTGCCGAAGGGGTAGTTGCCGGAAGGGTAAGAGTTCCTGGGGCGGCCCGCCGCCCCGAAACCTCACCCCCGGCCCCTCTCCCATCGCCCTCCCGCCACCGGGAGAGGGGGGGCGACTCAGGACCGTTTGGAGCTTGTCGTCCGCGTTTCCCCCGGGCCCGAAAACCCTCACCTCGTTCTGCGTGCCACGTCTCCCCCGTTGCGTCCCCCCTCTCCCGGCAGGGTGGGAGTGCGGTGGGAGAGGGGCCGGGGGCATACGCGTTAACCTAGTTCTTGCTTTTGGCGACGCGGTTTCGGAAAATAGGGCCATGGACGCCCTAAACCTTCTAGAGACACAGTGGCAGTACCTCCTTTCGATGCTGCCGGCCGA
>DATBAW010000489.1:0-5464 GCA_036271335.1 Thermoanaerobaculia bacterium | reverse complement strand
GACGAGCGGGTCACCCCCGCCGGCCAGGCGCTGGAGCTGGGACGGGCGTTCGGCCAGCTCCGGCTCGCCCTCTCCCTCTCGCTCCTCCTGGTCTTCCTCACCGTCGCGGCCCTCTACGAGTCGCTGCGCACGCCGCTGGTGGTGATGACCACGGTGCCGGTGGCCGTCGGCGGCGCGCTCGGCCTGCTGGCGCTCGCCGGGCAGACGCTCAACGTCCTCTCCTTCCTCGGCCTCATCCTGCTCGCCGGCATCGTGGTCAACAACGCCATCGTGCTGGTCCACCGGATCGAGGACCACCGGCGCGCGGGAGAGGAGCTGGACCGCGCCGTCCGCCTGGCGGGTGCCGAGCGCTACCGGCCGATCCTGATGACCACGCTGGCGACCGTGGCCGGCATGCTCCCCCTGGCCCTGCTCGGCGGCGAGGGGGTCGAGCTGCGGCGTTCGCTGGCGCTGGGCGTGATCGGCGGTATGAGCCTCTCGACCTTCGCCTCCCTGCTGCTGGTGCCGGTCCTCTACCGCTGGGCGCATCGCGGGCGCTGATTCCGATGCACGGCCGCCCGCTCGCCCACCTGATCGTCACGCTGGCCCTGCTGGTGCTCGGCGGCTTCGCCCTGGCGCGGCTGCCGCTCGACTACCTGCCCCGGCACAGCTTCCCGGAGCTGACGGTGGGGCTCAGGCTCGGCGAGGAGCGCGACCCCGGCGAGGTGGCCCGCGAGTGGATCGAGCCGGTGGAGAGCGCCGCCCGCTCCCTCGGCCAGGTGCGGGAGGTGGCCGGCGAGGTGCGGACGGACGGCGCGGAGCTCACGGTGCGCTTCACCCCGGGGGTCGATCCGGAGCGCAAGGCGGCGCGGCTCGACTCGGAGCTGGCCCACGTCCGCGCCGGGCTCCCCGCGGGCTCCTCGCTCACGGTCGATCCAGCCGCCGATCCGCAGGGGGATCTCCACGCCATCGTCTGGCTCTCCGGAGCGCGCGACGACGCCGGCGTGCGGGCTGCGGCCGAAGCGCTCCGCGGCGTTCCGGGAGTGCGGGAGGTCGAGCCCTTCGGCCCCCGCGACGAGGAGGTGCGGATCGAGCTGGCGGCGAGCACGCTCGATCCTTGGAGCGCCGCCGGGACCGTGCTCGCCGAGGCCCGGCGGTCGCTCCGCGTCCCGACCCTCGGCTGGAACCGCCAGGGGGACCACCGTCGCCCCGTGCTCGTGGCGGCGGCCGGCGGCGGCCTCGCCGGCCTGGCGGTCCCCATGGGCGGCGGCGCCGTGCCGCTCGGCTCCCTCGCCACCCTCCACGCCCGCAGCCAGCCGCCCCGGGTCGCGCTCCGTTTCCGCGGCGCGCCCGCCCGGGCGCTCTTCGTCTGGAGGTCCCACGACGCGGCGCCGCTCGCCCTCGACCGCGCCCTGCGCCGGCGGCTCGGCCGTCTTCCCGCCGGCGTGCGCGGCGAGGTCGGCTGGAGCGAGGCGGCGCCGCTGCGCGAGCTGGCGTTCCGCCTCGCCCTGGCGGCCTTGCTCACCTCGCTGCTGGGAGCGGCGGCCGGCGCCTGGCTCGCCGGACGCTGGGGGGCCCTGTCGCTCGGCCTCGCCATCCCCGCCGCCACGGCCGCCGCCGCCAACGCCTTCCTGCTGGCGGGAGTCGACCTGAACGTCGCCACCCTGATCGCCCTGACCGTGGCCGCGATCTCTCTCCTCCCCCTGGCGGCTCTCCGGCTCACCCGCCGGCCCGGCGCCCACGCCTGGGGATGGACCGCTTTCGCCGCCGCGGCCGTGCTGCCGGTGGCGGTCTCGCTCGCCAGCGCCGAGCTGGGTCCGCGGCTGGCCGAGCCCGCGCTGGCGCTGCTGCTGGCGGCGGGGGCGGGGGTGCTGGCGGTGATGGTTCTCCCCTCCCCTCGCCAACCGCGGGTCACCGCCCTCCAGTCGCCGGCCGCCCACCGGCTCTTGAAAACGGCCCTGCGCGATCCCGGCACCGTCGTGCTGATCGCCGCGACCGCCGTCTATCTCTCGCTCACCCTCTTCGGCGGCGCCCTCCTCCCCCGGCCGGGCGACCTGCGGCCGGACCAGGGAAACCTGACCGCCACCCTCCGGCTCCCCCAGGGGGTGACGCTCGACGAGACCGTCCGCCGCGCGGCCAAGCTGGAGGAGATCCTGGGCAAGGCCGAGGAGGTGGAGCGCTACTGGATCTACGCCGTGCCCGGCACGGCCCAGGCGACCGCGGAGCTGCGCCCCGCCGGCCGCTCTCCGGAAGCGCGGCGCCTCCTCGCCACCCGGCTCCAGTATGAGGCCGCCGGCCTCGGCGCCCTGGAGGTCGCCTCCGGCCTGCGGTCCTCGGCGAGCCGGAGCGGCAGCTTCCTCGACGACCTGGAGGAGCACGCCCGGACCGACGACGAGGCGACCACCTATCGCATGATCCTGCGCGGCGCCGACCTCGCGGGGGTCCGGGCGGGCTACGACCGCCTGCTCGAACGTCTGGCGAGCCTGAAGGTGCGCCAGTACTGGATCTCGGGGTGGGACGCGCCGACCGTCCATCTCGTCCTCCGGCCGCGGGAGGGCACCTCGCGAGACGACGCCGCCGCGATGGCCGCCCGGCTCCGGCTCGCCAGCCTGCCACCGCCCGCGCTCCAGCTCCCGGCGCTCTTCCCCGGCGGCCCGGCGCGCTCGCTGACCGTGGTCCCCGCCGGCGCGCCCGCGGACGCCGACCAGGCGGTCCCCCAGCTGGCCGATCTCCTCGCCCGGCCCGTGCTGGCGGGCGGCCGGGCCCTCAGCCCCGCCGCCACCTTCGCCCTGACGCAGGAGGCCGTCCATCCGCGGGTGGCCCGGCAGTCCGGACGGTTCGTGGTGCCGGTCGAGATCAGCATCCTCCTGTCCGGCCTGGACGTCCGCAAGGACAAGCGGAAGGAGATCGACCGCAGCCTCCGCCAGCTCGCCCTCCCCGCGGCGTGCGATCTCGAGCTCCCCTCGCTGCGCTCCGAGATCTGGCGGGCCGACCTCTGGCGGCTGATCGGCCTCGGGATCGCCGTCCCACTGCTCCTCTTCGCCCTCGCCGCCGGCCGGCTGGGCTCGCTGGCCCGCGGTCTCGCCGCCCTGGCGCCGCTGGTGCTGGGGTTGGTGGCCGCCCTGCCGCTGGTGGCGGCGCGCCTGGAGCGGATCGACGAGCTCACCCTGCTGGCGCTCGCCGGGGCGCTGGCCCTCGCCCTCCCCTCGGCGGCGGCCGCCGCCGCCGCACCGATCGCCCCCGGCGGCCGCCTCTACGGCTCTCTCCTCCGCCAGGCGCCCTGGCTCCTCGGCGCCGCACTCGCCCTCGCGATCGGGCTGGCGGCTCCCACCCTCGGCCTCCCACCCGGCGCGGCGGCCTGGGCCGTGCCCCTGCGGGCGGCGGCAGTGGGGGAAGGCGCCGCGCTCGCCGCCTCGGCGCTCCTGGTGCCGGCCCTGCTGCTGATCGGGCGGCGCTGGCGCGAGCGCGATCCGGAACGAGACCGGCAACGCCGCCGGCCGCCGGCCTGGAGCGCGCCGGGGGAGCCCACCCTCGAGGTGCGCAGCCTCACCAAGATCTATGGCGGCACGTTCACCGCCTCCTCCGGCGTGAGCTTCACCCTCACGCCCGGCATCGTCGGGCTGCTGGGGCCGAACGGCGCCGGGAAGACGACCCTGCTCCGCGTGCTCACCGGCCTGCTGGAGCCGACCCGCGGCAAGATCCTCTACCGGGGCGTCGCGATCACCCCGGACAACCTCGCCGAGTACCGGCGGCGGATCGGCTTCCTCCCCCAGGAGTTCAACGCCTATCCCGGCTTCACCGCCGAGCAGTTCCTCGACCACTGGGCGATGGAGCGCGGCCTGGCGGATCCTCGCCAGCGGCGCGCCGAGATCGAGCGCCTGCTCGCCGCCGTCGGCCTCGCCGAGCATGCCGGCCGCAAGGTGCGCGACTTCTCCGGAGGCATGCGCCAGCGGGTGGGGATCGCCCGCGCCCTGCTCGCGGCGCCGCCGATCCTGATCGTCGACGAGCCGACCACCGGCCTCGACGTCGAGTCCCGCGGCCGCTTCCGCCAGATCCTCCTCGAACAGGCCGCCGAGCGCGTCGTCGTCTTCTCGACCCACATCGCCAGCGACATCGAGGCCGCCGCGTCGCGCATCCTCCTCCTCCACCGGGGGAAGCTGCGCTTCGACGGTCCCCCCGAGGAGCTCACCGGCCGCGCTCGGGGACGGGTGTTCGGCGCCCTGGTCCCCGATGCTGGCCTGCTCGACTTCGGCCGCCGCTACCGCGTCACCTCGCGGGTCCGGGTGCTCGAAGGGATTCGGGTGCGGGCGATCGCGAGGCCGGACGAGCCGCTGGCGGGCGATCTCGTCGAGCCCAACCTCGAAGAGGCCTACCTTGCCGAGATCGACCGCGCCGACGGTTGAGCCTTGAGCTCAGCGGCAGGTTCCCACCGCGAAGATCGCCGCCAGCGGCGAGCCGGCCGTGGCGCTCGCGCCAATGCAGGAACTGGCCAAGCACGAGCTGGCGACGCAGGCCGGGGCCGAGCAGGTCCCTCCCGTGCAGTCGCCGGCGCTGATGCAGGCCGCCCCAGCCCGCGAGCCGCCGACGCAGGTCTGGCGGCAATCCGAGTTGCCGATGCAGCTCTTGCCGGCATCGATGCCTCCGGAGCACGAAGAGCCGCAATCGCTGGCCGCGACGCAGGCCTGGTTCACCTTGGCGCCGCCCGAGCAGAAATGGCGGCAGTCGTTCGCGGCGATGCAGGCCTTCCCGGCGTCCGGCCCGCCGACGCAGGTCGCCGCGAAACCGGGCGCCGCGATCAGCAGGCCGGCGAACGTGAGGGAGAGAAGGGTGAGACGGAGGCCCGCCGTCTGAAGCTTGCCGAATCTCGGGATGTATGCGTTCATTAGGTCCTCCTTCGGAGATGCCGTACCAGAGATCAACGGAAAGCAAGACAGGAGCCAGACCATGGCCTCCTCCCGAAGCTGGATGATCCGGCTGCTGAGCCTCTATCCGCCCTTCCTGGGCGCGGGCATCCGCGTCAAGACATCGGCCGACCTGCGCACCATCGACGTGCGGATGAAGCTCCGCTGGTGGAACCGCAACTACGTGGGCACCCAGTTCGGCGGCTCGCTCTACTCGATGTGCGACCCCTTCTTCATGCTGATCCTGGTCGAGGCGCTCGGGAAGGGGTACATCGTGTGGGACAAGGCGGCCACCATCCGCTTCCGCCGCCCCGGCCGGGGGACCGTGCGCGCCACCTTCCATATCCCGATGGTCCAGATCGAGGAGATCCGCGCCGCCGCGGACGGGCGGGGGAAGGTCGAGCCCACGTTCCGGATGGACGTGCTGGACTCAAAGGGAGAGGTGATCGCCGAGGTCGAGAAGCTCCTCTACGTGCGCCTCGCCAAGCCGGACAGCGAGCTCTAGACGGGCCCTCCGGAACACGGCTCCCCGGAAGGCCCGTCGCAGAGCCTGCTTCCTTTCCTTCAGTTTTCAAAGAGCCGGC
>DATBAW010000488.1:0-4745 GCA_036271335.1 Thermoanaerobaculia bacterium | reverse complement strand
CGGTGACCACCACGACACGGCCGGCGAAGGAAGTTTCCATGGCGCAACGATATCCCAGAGCGAGGTAGACTGCCTGGATAAGGGAGGAACGTCATGGCCGTCGAGATCACGGGCAAGTACATCGGCAATCTGAAAACGGAGTTGACCCACGGCCCCTCGGGAGCGGTGATCCGCACGGCGGCGCCGGTGGACAACCACGGGGACGGCAGCTCCTTCTCCCCCACCGATCTGGCGGCGGCCTCGCTCGGCGCCTGCATGCTGACCCTGATCGCCATGGTCGGCGAGCGTGAGGGGATCGATCTCGCGGGGCTCTCCTTCCGCCTGGAGAAGCACATGGCGGCGAGCCCGCGCCGCATCGGTGCCATCCCGGTCACGATCCAGATGCCGGCGGGATTGACGGCCGACCAGCGCAAGAAGCTCGAGAACGCGGCGATGACCTGCCCGGTCCACAAGAGCCTGTCGGAGGAGGTCGAGACGCCGGTGGAGTTCGTCTACTCCGAAAAAGCGGCTGAGGAAGCGGTGGCGGCTCTCCCGTAAGGATCGGCCGCCATTCCCGGCCTCACGATTTCTTGCTCCCTTTGGTCCCCTTGCTCTCCTTGGCTTCGAGATGGAAGCGGTGCAGGAACCGGTGGGCGACCGGCGCGAACACGATGCCGGCGACGACCAGGACCGCCAGGCCGCAATAGAGCGCGTAGATACCCGCGAAGAGCTTGCCGCCGCCGGACTTGGGAGCATCGACCGGCCCCATGCCCCCCAGCAGCATCGAGGCATTCAGGAAGGCGTCGAGCCAGCCGAGCTTTTCCGTGAGGTGATAGCCGGCCATGCCGGCCACCAGCGAAGCCGCGATGACGCCCAGGGCGCCTATGGTGCTCTGCGCCAGGCGGCTGAGAAAGTCGCGGAAGGGAAGGAGGGGCTCAGACTTGTGCTCGTAGTCGAACATGGCGGAAGAGTATCCCGAGCGAGAGTACTCCGAGCTCAGCCCGGCCGCTCGGTAGGGCTTTTCGCGCCAGGTCCGGGAAGCGGCGGCGAGTCGCCGCCGTCCCCCTCGACCGCCAGCAGAGTGGCGAGATCGGGGAAGCGGTAGAGGGTCGGCGCTCCGTTCAGGAACAGGCCGCCGGTGTCCGCAGTGGGGCCGTAAGTCGAATAGAGGCTCGCGCCCAGGAACCGCAGGTAGGCGGTGAGCTGCCCGCGATGGTGGGCCGAATGGGCGATCCGCCGGGTCAGCACCCAGGCCCGGCCGCGCTCGACGTCGAAGAAACGGGTGGCGCCCTCGAACCAGTCGTCCGCCATCCCGCGCAGCCGTTCCAGGCGCTTCCCGGAAGCCTCGGCGTACTTGTGAAGGAAGGCGACCCGCGTCTCCTCGCCCGGCAGCGGCGGCTCGCCGAGGTCAATCCCCAGCATCCCCTTGAACCAGAGGTCCTCGCTGACGCACTGGTGGACCATGTGCTCGTGAGGCGTCCGCGCCCGCGGCTCCGGTCGGAAGCGGAGATCCTCTTCGCGGAATTGCGTCCAGACGGAGAGGGTCTTCAGGCGTTCGGTGTCGTAGGTGTCGACCAGGAAGTCGTAGCGGGTCATGGTGGGAAAGGTAGCACCGCGGACGAGCACGGACTTGCACGGACCACCACGGACGACGAAAGACCAGACGTCAGGGCCCTCGTAGTCCGTGTGGGTCCGTGTCAGTCCGTGCTCGTCCGTGTTCCTAAAGCAGCCGCAGCTCGCGCTTGATCTCGTTGACCCGGGCCTGGATCTCGCCGCGGTCGAGGGTGCGGAAGCGCTCGGGGAGGAGCTCGCGGCTGGTGCATTCGAGGACGGCGACGAGGATCTGCATCTCCCGCTCGTGGTTGTTGACGGGGGGGATGAAGTCCGAGAAGGCCTTCTGGAGGTGCTCCGCCTTGACCTCGGAGGATTCGGCGGCCTCGGCTTCCAGGATCGCCCGTACCAGGACGGCCTCGAGGTCGGAGCCGGAGAGGCCGAGGTACTGGTCCTCGGTGGCCACCGCGGTGATGCTGGTGACGGCGGTTTTGATCCCCAGCTTCTTCAGCATCACGCCGTAGATCTCGTCGTACTCGGGGGCGGTCTCCGGGTAGAAGAGCGGGATGTGCTCCTCGGCCCGCCCCTGGCGCTTGAGGTCGATCGGCAGCAGGTCGGGGCGGGCGGTGATCAGGAACCATAGGATGTTGCCGCGGTTCGTGGTGTCCCCCATGAAGGCGGCGATCTGGGCGAAAACGCGGTTCTGGGTGCCGGAGTCCCCCTGCTGGTCGCGGTTGCCGAGGGCGGCGTCGGCCTCGTCGATGACCACGCCGACAGGGGTGAGGGAAGCGAGGATCTTCAGGATCCGCTCGAGGTTGGACTCGGTCGATCCCACCCACATCGAGCGGAAGTTCTTCAGCTTGACGCAGGGGAAGCCGATCTCCTTGGCGAAGCATTCGACCAGGAAGGTCTTGGCGCTCCCCACCGGACCGCAGACCAGGTACCCCATCGGCACCGCCGCCGGGTTGCCGCGGGCGATGGCACGGGCGGCGCGGCGGAGGCGGTCCTTGACGGCCGGCATGCCGGCCACCATCGAGAGGTCGAAGCGGGGCTCGACGTACTCCAGCAGCCCCAGCCCCTCGGTCTCGATGACCTCCTTCTTGACGTCGCGGGCGCGGTCGCGCGTCAGGCGCTGGCCGTCGGCGTCCGCGCCGTCGAGGAGCTGGCCGATCTGGACGCGCGTCATGCCGGCCGTCATCTCCGCCAGCCGGGCCGGCGGCAGATCGGACTTGGAGGCGTACCACTCCGGGCTGCGCACGGCCTCGAGGTAGGTCAGCCGCTCTTTGGCGTCCGGGCGGACGATCTCGACCTCCCTCGTGGAGTGCGAACGGACCAGCTTTTGATCGAGCTCGGCGAGGCTCTCGGTCACCATCACGAAGACGATGTTCTTGGCCAGCAGCACCGGGTCCTGCGACCATTTGCGCAGGTAGACGAGCACGGCGCGGTCCTCGGGGGTGCGGTAGGCGACCTCGGCGGCCGGCACGATGGTCTCGGCGAACGGCAGCAGGAGCACCACGGGGCGGGCCGGCTGGAGGCAGGCGCACTGACGGAAGTAGCCGTCGAGGAGGGCGAAGCAGTTGGCGGCGTCGCGCGGCAGGGCGTCCGCCCAGTTGGTGCCGTGGACGGTGTCGTAGGCCCGCATCCGGTCCTGAAAATGGTTGCGCGCCGCCGGGGTGGTGAAGCCGAGCCCCTCGGCGCGGTTGTAGGTGACGATCGACGGCCAGCCGGCGAACAGCTGCTGGCCCAGGAAGTCGTCGAGCGAGAGGAAGCGCAGCCCCTCGGGTCCGCGGACGGGGACGAGGTCGGCCGGCACGCCGTGCAGCACGAAGGCGTTGGCCTGCTTGGCGGTGACGGCGCGCACCAGCTCCGACGCCCAGGGAGGGAGCGAATCGAGGAACACGGCGGGGGTCGGAGCGGCGTCGGGCATGATCGGTCGAATCCTTATGAACCAATACCTTTCACGGGTGATTTGTAGGGGCGGCCCTATGTGGCCGCCCTGTCTTTAGGCGGAGATGCCGCCCGATGCATGAGAAATCCACTCTTTCGGGAAACGCCCACCCACCCAGGGCGACCACATAGGGTCGCCCCTACAAACGGCATCATCCTTGGTTCAGCCCGCGTCGGGGAGCTTCTGCGGCGTTGCGGCAGGCGTCGCCTGGGTGGGGAACGGCGCGGCCTCGCGGACGGCGTCGGGCTTCTTGAGGCCCATCTCCACTTCGAACTCGGAGAGCACGCTCTGGGCCTGGAGGGAGCGCGCCTTGCGCTCGTTCTTGATGCGGTCGACGTCGAGCCCGCCGGTCGCCACCTCGACGGCGGCCTTGGCCTCGGCGGACTTCTGCTTGATCTCTTCCAGGTACTTGTCGTTGGTGGCGGCGGTGCCGTAGGTGTCGAGCTCGGCGATCGCCGAGGCGGCGTTGCGGAGGGCCGAGGCGTTGCGCGACTCGGTGATCGCCTTGCGGCTCTCCTCCATCTTGATCCGCAGCTTCTCCTTGATGTCCTCCACCGTCAGCTGGGTGTTCTCGAAGGCCTTGGAGGCCGCCGTCAGCTGGTCGGTGGTGGTCGCCAGCTCGGTCCGCACCTGCTGCAGGCTGGACGCGTCGTCCTCGGCGATCCGGCGGGACTCCGGGCTCCCCTCGGTGAGCGCCGCCTTGATCGAGCCGATGAGCTGCTTCTCCCGCGCCTCCAGCGCCGCCTTCCCCTGCTCCAGGCGGATGACCGTGGCCCGGGTGGTGATCAGGATCTGGTTGAGCTTGGGGAGGGTGTTGCGCATCTCCTCGATCGACTCCTGGAGCATGACCTCCGGGTCCTCGGCGAAGGAGATGAAGTAACCGACCCACGATTTGAACACTCGGGCGAGGCGCTGGAACATGGCGTTCTCCTGATGATGCCCACGGAGGCTCCGCGAAGGAGGTCCGCGGGCGAAGGGCTCAGCTTGGATTCCCCTTCGGATCGGCGACGGGGGCCGCCGGAGGGGGTGTGTCCGCGGTCGAGATCGGGTTCTTCTCGACGAACGGGTTGACGGCGTCGAAGAGCTTGCGCTCCTCGGTGCGCTTGAGAGTCAGCCAGCGGGAGAGGCGCGCCTGCTCGCTTTCGAGGGCGGCGCGGTTGGCCTCCATCGCCTCCCGGTTGCGGCGGGTGACCTCGTCGATCTCCGCCTGGAGCTTGGCGTTGTCCTTGTCGACCTGCTGGGTGCGGGACGCCTGTTTGCCACGCAG
>DATBAW010000487.1:0-4461 GCA_036271335.1 Thermoanaerobaculia bacterium | reverse complement strand
TCAGACCGGGCAGCCGCCGGGGCCGCAGCTCTTCCCGCAGAAGCCGAGCCGGTTGACGCACCCCTGGTCGCAGGCGCTGTTGTGGCAGTTGTCATCGCAGGTTTCGAAGGTGTTCAGACAGTTGGCGCAGCAGGTGGTGGCCTGGCCGCTCCGCGGCAGGAAGGCGGTGGCGATCAACAGGACGGTCGCCAGGAACAGCTTGGTCATGCGTCGTTTCATCGTCGGTCTCCTTGAAAAAGGCTCAGCGGCAACCGCACTCGCAGGTGACGAGGCTCAGGCAGTAGTTGGTGTGACCCCAGGGGCAGTCGTTGCACTCGGAGATGCACTCTTGATACGTGCAGTTGTTGGTCAGCATCTTGGGGGCCGGCAGGAGGTTCGCGTCTCCCGCCTTGACGGGGTCGGCGGAGGTCGTGGGCGAGGCGGCCGGCGCGAAGATCTGCGCCGCGAGGGCGGCCTGGGACGGGGTGGTGAGCTGCGCCGCGTGGAGGGCCGGGGCGAGGATCGCGCAAAGGACGAAACAGGCCAGACAGATCATCCATTTTCTCATCGTCGTCTCCTTGGTGGGTAAGCTCGGTTCTGAGCGAAGACCGATCTTCTTCTTAAATCTTGGGTGCGCGAAAGCGGAAAAGCCGCGCCCCCTCCGAGCCGGTCGGCCGCGCCGCTGGGCCGCCTGTACAAGCGTTCACCGCTTTGCTAGATTGCAAGCGAAAATCAACCCACAGGAACATCGCCGGGCCAAGCCTGTCCGATCATTGGGAAGCGGCTTTCGTCAGGCGTGACCCGCCAGAGGAGAGACCATGAGCGATCCTTCATCCACGGCCGGGACGATGGGCATCCGGTTCACCGAGACCATGAAAGGCTACTTCTCCACCCAGGTAAAGGACGACTACCAGCGGGCGGCGAAGCAGGGCAAGGACTCGGACTCGCCGATGCAGTTCACCCTCACCATCGCGTCGGACGACCTCGACGCCATGATCAAGGAGCCGGCGCACCTCGCCGGCATCACCGGCACGGTGGCCTCGCCCGCCCTTTCGGCCGCGCCGCTGACCGTGGCCGAAGGGACGTTCAACCTCTTCGTGGACAACCCCGAGGGGGTGGACGTCCGCAACATGATCTACCACATGAAGCTCGCCTCGCAGGAGGGAAAGGCCTACTACTTCTCGGGCTTCAAGAAGGTCCAGGACGGCTCGCTGCTCCACCTCTGGCCGGAGACCACCACCCTCTACGTGACCGTCTACGCCGGCGACGACGACAAGGGCGAGGTGGTGGGCCAGGGGATCCTCCACATCGAGCCCCTCGACTTCCTGCACCAGATGACCACCCTGAAGGCCACCAACGCGCCCGACGTCAAGGCCGAGGTCGCGGGGATCGCCCGCTTCGGCATGTTCTTCGCCGGCGTGCTCTTCCACGCCTACGGCGGCATCCTGGTGCCGGAGACCTACTTCAATCCGGACGCGCCGCCGCGCGTGAAGCGCCCCTTGAAGGTGGGAGCGCCCGAGGTCCATCACTTCGCCACCAGCGACGGCGTCGAGCTGCGCCTCACCCGCTACAAGGGCGGAGACCGCGGACCGGTGCTGATGGTCCACGGCGCCGGCGTCTCGAGCGCGATCTTCTCCACCGACCTGCCGGACACCAACCTCCTCGAATTCCTTTACGCCCAGGGCTTCGACCTCTGGCTGTTCGACTTCCGGGTCAGCATCGCCCTGCCGGCCAGCCTGCAGCAGTCCAACGGCGACCAGATCGCCACTCTCGACCACCCCGGAGCGGTCGACTACGTCCGCAAGGCGACCGGCGCCGAGACGATCCAGGCGGTGGTGCACTGCTACGGCGCCAACACCTTCTTCATGGCCCTGCTGGCGGGACTGCAGGGGGTGCGTTCGGTGGTCTGCTCGCAGATCGCCACCAACCTGATCACGCCGCTCACCACCGAGATCAAGAGCGGCCTCCACCTGCCGAACCTGATGGACGCCCTGGGGATCAAGTCGCTCACCGCCTACGTGGACGACCATGCCGACTGGAAGAGTCGCATCTACGACCAGGTGCTGCGGCTCGCGCCGGTGCCCAGCGATCAGCACTGCGACAGCCCGGTCTGCCACCGCATCACCTTCATGTACGCCCTGCTCTACCAGCACGAGCAGCTCGGCGAGCACGTCCACGACTATCTCCACGAGCTGTTCGGGATCAGCAACATGGCGACCTTCGAGCATCTCGCCCTGATGGTGCGCGACAAGAAGACGGTCGACCACGAGGGGAAGGACGTCTACAACCCCCACCTGGAGCGGCTCGCCATCCCGATCCGCTTCATTCACGGAGCTGAGAACCGCTGCTATCTGCCGGAAAGCACCCAGATGACGCTCGACCTGATCAGCGAGCGCAACGGCGCCGAGCTCTACGACCGTTTCGTGATCCCCAACTACGGCCACATCGATTGCATCTTCGGCCAGAACGCCGTCCGCGACACCTATCCGCTGATCCTCGAGCACCTCGAGAAGACCGCAACGGCCCGGCTCTGAAAGGGAGGACGACGTGAACGGCTATCTTCGCTGGTTCCGCTGGCTCACCTGGGTGGGTGTCGTCGCCAACCTGGGCTTCATCCTTCCGTCGATCTTCCTCCCCGACCTCTTGGAGGCCACTCTGGGACCGGGCTCGACGGCGATCTCCTACGTCTGGCTGGCGCTGGCCGGCGTGATCCTCGCGCTGGCCACGATGTTCTACCTCCCCGCCGCCGCCCATCCGGTGCGCTACAAGCTCTTCGCCTGGCTCTCGGTGGCGGGGCGCGCGCTCGCGGCGGCCTTCTGGCTCTGGCAGGACGCCCGCTGGCACCTCCCCGGCCCCATCGAGACGTTCTACGTGCTCGACCTCACCTTCGCGGTGATCTTCCTCGTCCTGCTCTGGCTCGGCTTCCGCAAGGGCGGCCCGCCGGAGCCGGCGGTGGTCGATCCCCCCGCCGCCAGTCCGCTGGACCTCCGGCGCTTCCAGGCGGTGCTCTGGGTCTCGATCGTCTTCAGCCTGGTGTTCGCGCTCTGGGCGCTGGCCGTGCCCTCCTCGCTGGCGACTTTCCTCGGCGCCTCGACGGTGGTCTACACCTACCTCTGGCTCGGCAACGCCGGGCTGCTGCTGATCCAGCTGGCGCTGTTCGCGATTCCCACCGCGAAGGAGCCGGTGCGCTACCACGTCTACGCCTGGCTGATGGTGATCACGCGCGGGGTGACCTGCCTGTTCTGGCTGCTCGCCTCCTATCGCTGGACCCTCGACACCCGGCCCTGGATGATCGGCTTCGTCCAAGGGCTCTTCGCCGTGATCCTCTTCGTGCTCCTTCAGCGCGGTCTGCCGGTGAGCTACCGCCTGAGCCGGCCCAACCTCGCGCGCACCTTCCGGGGCTGGGGACAGGACATCGCGGCAGCCTATCGATCGCCCGTGTTGAAAGTGGCGACGGTGATCCTCGTGATCCTCCTGGGCGCCGTCGGCGGGGTCCTCTACACCTACCTGCTGCGCGCGGAGCCGGACGAGGTCTTCAAGGATCCGAGGGAGCAGTTCAAGTACGGCGCCATCGGCCTCAGCATGGCCAACCGCGTCCCCACCTACCTCTGGGAGGTGATGCCCGACATCTGCCCGGACCTGCTCCCCGGCAAGAAGAACGGCTGGGCTTCCTTCGGCCTCCTCTACGAGCCCGGCCACACGATGCCGATCGGCTTCTCCCAGCGGCACGTCGGCTACCCCAGCGTGGAGCCCAACTGTGCCCTCTGCCACACCGGCGCCGTACGCACCTCCGAGACCGCCGCGCCGCAGTTCGTCCTCGGCGGCTCGGCCAACGAGCTCGACCTCGAGTCGTTCCAGTGGTTCCTCTACAAGTGCTCCAGCGATCCGCGGTTCACCGCCGACAACGTGATGGCGCAGATCGCCAAGCACCACCAGCTCGGCTGGACCGAAGCCCAGGTCTACCGCCACGTGATCATCCCCTTCGCCCAGACCGGCCTCGCCCAGCAGCAGGTGGGCTACTCCTGGCAGACCTCCCGGCCGCCGCAGGGGCGCGGCCGCACCGACACCTTCAATCCCACCAAGATCACCGTCTTCCACATGGCGGACGACCACACCATCGGCACCGTCGACCTGCCGGTGATCTGGAACCAGCGCTCGCGGGAAGGGCTCTACCTGCACTGGGACGGCAACAACGACCTGATCAAGGAGCGGAACTTCGCGGCCGCCATGGCGATCGGCGCCACGCCCGATTCGGTGATCCAGTCCAACTTCAACCGCGTCACCCAGTTCGTCCGCGAGCTGCCGCCGCCGGCCTACCCCGGGCCCATCGATTCGGAGCGGGTGCCGCGCGGCTGGGCGATCTTCGAGAGCCAGTGCGCGAAGTGCCACGAATTCGGCACCCAGCGGGTGGGCACGGTCACCCCGGTCGTCGACGTGGGCACCGACCGCCACCGTCTCGACTCCTTCAGCGCCGCGCTGGTC
>DATBAW010000486.1:0-3653 GCA_036271335.1 Thermoanaerobaculia bacterium | reverse complement strand
CCCTCCCCTACTCCGTCCGCAACGCCACCATCGGATCGACCTCCGTCGCCCGCCGTCCCGGCACCCAGGCGGCGAAGAGCGAGACGGCCGTGAGAGCGGCGGTGACGCTCCCGAAGGTCACCGGATCGGTCGCGCCGACGCCGAAGAGGAGGCTCGCCATCACCCGCGTGAGGGCGAAGGCGAGGACGAGCCCGACGCCCACGCCCAGCAGCGCCAGCGTGCCGGCCTCGCGCAGCACCAGGGCCAGCACCGTCCACCTTTGCGCGCCGAGCGCCATCCGCAGCCCCATCTCCCGCGTCCTTTGAGCCACCGAGTAGGCGGTGACGCCGTAGATTCCCACCGCCGCCAGCACCAGCGCCAGCCCGGCGAACATCCCCAGCAGCACCATGTTGAACCTCCTGCCGGCGACCGACGCCGAGACGACCTCCGCCATCGGCAGCACCCGCGACACCGGCTGGTCGCGATCGACGGCGTGGACGGCCGCGCGGGCCGCCGCGATCAGGTTCCTCGGCTCGCCCGCCGTGCGCAGGACATACGCCTGATCCAGCCTCGGCTCCTGCGCCTGCGCCACGTAGACCTGCGGGCGCGGATCGATCTGGAGCCCCGCCTGGCGCACGTCCCCCACTACCCCCACCACCGTCATCCAGGGCGCGTTGCGATCGCCGAAGCCGCCGGTGCGGAGACGCTTGCCGAGCGGATCGGCGCCCGGCCAGTAGGCGCGGGCGAGGGTCTCGCCGACCACCGCCACCAGCGGTTTGCCGGCCGTGTCGGTCTCCGCGATCATCCGGCCGGCGACCTGCCGGACGCCCATCGCCTCGAAATAGCCGGGCGAAACCTGGCGGTAGTCGGCCAGCGGGATCTCCGCGGGCTTCGGGCGCGGCTGCCCTTCGAAGTCCAGCCCTTCGATCTCCTCGCCGCCGCCCACCGGCAGAGCGGAGATCATGCCCGCCGAGGTGACCCCCGGCAGCGCCCGCAGATGGTCGAGCAGAGCGCCGGCGAAGGCCACCCGTCGCGGCTTCTCGTGGTACTTGGTCTCCGGCAGGCTCAGCTCCAGGACAAGGGTCCCTTCCGTGCGGAAGCCGGGATCGACGGCGATCAGCCGCGCGAAGCTCCGCACGAGCAGACCGGCGCCGGCCACCAGGAGCACGGCCAGCGCCGTCTCCAGCACCACCAGGACCCGGCGCGTGCGGCCCCCCCGCGACGTGCCCGAGCCGGCGCGGGTGCCGTCGCGCAGCGATTCGGCGAGGTCCGGCCGCGTCATCTGGAAAGCGGGCGCGAGGCCGGCGAGCACGCCGGTCAGCAGCGTCACCCCGAGAGAGAACAGGAGGATCCGCGGATCGATCGCGACCCGATGCGCCATCGGCACGTCGTCGGGGATGAAGACGGCGATGGCGCGCAGGCCCCAGTAGGCGAGAAGGAGCCCCACCGCACCGCCGGTCGCGGCGAGCAGCGCGCTCTCGGTGAGGAGCTGGCGCACCATCCGTCCGCGGCCGGCCCCGAGCGCCGTGCGCAGGGCGATCTCCTTCTGCCGCGACGCCGCCGCCGCGAGCAGGAGGTTGGCGACGTTGACGCAGGCGATCAGCAGCACCAAGCCGACCGCCGCGAGCAGGATGAGGAGCGCCGGCTTGACGTCTCCCACCAGCGCGGCGGGCAGCGGCTCGACGCGGTTCGCCCATCCCGCGTCGGAATCGGGATAGGCCTTCTCGAGCCGCTGGGAGATCGCGGTCAGCTCCGCCTGCGCGGTGGCGCGGGAGACTCCGGGACGCAGCAGGCCGACCGCGAGATTGCCCCGGTTCCCCCGGCTCTGGCGCTGCTCGGGCGTCAGGGCCTTGGGCACCCAGACCTCCGGTCGCGCCGCGAAGCCGAAGCCGTGCGGCATCTCGCTGCCGCGGGGAAAGGCGAACTCAGGGGGCATCACGCCGACGACGGTCAGCGGCTTGCCGTCCAGGACGATCGTGCGGCCCACGACGCCGCGGTCGCCCCCCAGACGGCTCCGCCAGAAGCGGTGCGAGAGCAGCACCGTCGTCCGCTTGCCCTCGTCGTCCTCCGGCAGGAGCGTGCGGCCGAGAAGGGCGGGAGTGCCGAGCGCCTGGAACAGCTCGCCGGAGACCTCGACCACGCCGAGCAGCTCGGGCTCGCCCGCGCCGGTGTAGTTCAGGCGGTCGGCGGCGATCATCGCCATCTTCTCGAACGACTTCGCCGCCTTCCAGTCGTAGAACGCGCCGGGCGAGACCGGCAGCTTGTCGGGCAGCCCCACCTTGCGCGCCAGCGGCGGATTCGACGCCCAGATCATCATCAGCCGCTCCGGATGGCGGAACGGCAGCGGCGCCAGCAGCACCGAATCGACGACGCTGAAGATCGCCGTGTTGGCGCCGATCCCCAGCGCCAGCGTCAGGATCGCGATGACCGTGAACGCCGGCCGCTTGAGCAGCGTCCGCGCGGCGAAGCGAAGGTCTTGCAGCAGATTTTCCATGCGGGGTCCGCCCTCCGTGTCCTGAGGACCTTACGGAGGAGGGCGAACCGAGGTTTCAGGGGAGCCCCGGTCGCTCCCCGGGCCCTTTACGGCCTCGAGGAGCGACCAGAGCCGGGAGGGCCGTCAGCAGAGGCAGCTGACATGGCCGCAGGAGATCGTGCACACCAGTGTTACGCCGCCAGCGACGGCCTGGAGGTCGGTCGTCTCGAGGTTGCGGACAGTCTCGCGGCTCAGCGTCAGTTTCGGTGCTTTTTTCACAGATGAGCTCCCTTCGAAAAGGACGGCGAGAGAGAATTCCGTCTGCCGCCGGGGATCAGTATATTCGCAATCTTTCCGGCCAGCACGCAATTCGAGACACATTCAATCGAACGGCGCGGTCATCACCCGCCGCCGGAGCTCCTCGATGCTCTCCCGCGTGGGCCCGAGCAGGCCCACCTTGATGTCGTTCTGCCTGCACCACGCCTGCGCCTTGGAGCTGAGCACCAGGAGCGAAAGAACGTTGATGCAGGGCAGAAACATCACCAACGCCCACGCGAGAGGGCTGCCGAGCCCCATCTGCCCGGCGAGCTGATAGGCGGTGATGCAGAGGATCAGGGACGACCCCACCACCACCACCCCGACCGCGACCCCCATCAGACCCAATATGGGCGAGGCCCCGACCAGCATCAGCAAAGGAATCCGCGCGACGGTCAGGAGGATCTGGAACCCCACCAGAAGCACCAGCCGGCGGTAGAGCCGCGCGATCGTCTCCGCGTTCTCGACGACCGCCATTCCACCCGCGCGACCGCCCCCCGCCCCGGCGGAAGGCGGACTGATCACGGAAGGCGGTCTGGTCATTGATCCCATGCAGTCTCCTCTTCGCTCGACGCCCGCGAGTTGCCTTGAGTTTCTGGAATCATACCTGCAAAGTCATTCTCTCCTTTCAGATCTCGTCCTGAGCCTTCGAATCGTATTGCATGGCGCCGACGACGTTGCCTTCCGGATCGCGGAAAAAGATCAGATGTCCGACGGTCGGGATCATCGTGCGCGGAATGAGAAGGGTGCCGCCTCCGGCTACCACGGCGGCGGCGACGGCGTCCACGTCCGCCACCGCGACGGTGCATTCGAAACCGTTCGTGCGCTCGCCGGGGACCAGCTCGCGGCGCTTCTGGAGGGCTCCGAGCAGGCCGGGCTCGTGCCC
>DATBAW010000485.1:0-6451 GCA_036271335.1 Thermoanaerobaculia bacterium | reverse complement strand
TCCATCTGTGGGCTTTGAAGTCTTGCCACATCGCTGGATCGTGGAGAGGACGTTCGCATGGATGGGACGCTTCCGCCGACTGAGCAAGGACTATGAGGTACTCATCGAAACGAGTGAAGCGATGATCCGCGTTGCCATGATTCGATTAATGGTGCGCCGACTGGCTGCCTCATGACTTTTCAGACACCCTCTTAGACGACCGGACGAACGGAATTCCCTGGCCTTTCCGCGAAGGCCAAGGGGTGGGCGTGCGGCGGCCTGTTCCACCATCACCCGCTAAGTGCGGTAGTTGCGAGGGTCAAGAGACCGGTAAGGGCTTGATGAAGGCGTCGCCTTCGGATGACGACCTTGCCAGAAATTATGTGGCCTATGCAGCTGATGTCCTGAAACGAGGCCCGAATCGGCGGGCGTACCTGGAGCCGACCTGGCGAGTCCAGACCTGTGCGTCAGGATGTCGGGCGAGGAGCCGGTCCGAGGCGGCAAGCTCGTCAGAACCCACCTCGTAGTCCCCCGTTTCAACGTCGATGAGGACGAACTGGCCCTTTGCTTCCGCGCCGAGACGCGGCAAAATCTGACGTTCATAGATCTCATCGCCGCGCCGGGCGACCTCGTCTCGAGGATAGGCAGGTACGGTAGCCACGAAACTTCCTCCCTTGAGGAGGATACAACTTCTCGTTCCTGGACTCTGCTACCACTCCCTACTCCAGCGCGCTCAGCGCGCCCGCCCTCTCCCGCTTCAGACGGTGATAGCCGAAGGTCAGCTGGGTCGCCCGCGCCGAGAAGGCGACCCAGACCGAGGCGAGAAAAGCGAAAGCGAGCACGACGTTCAGGAGGGACAGCACCAGCAGGATCACCGCGGCGGTCCGGCTGCGGGTCAGGTAGAGCATGAAGGCCACAAAGGCGAGGATCAGGCCCACCACCAGGGACCAGACGCTACCTTGGGCTACAAGGCCGTAAATCCCCGATAGGGCGGCAAGGCTCATGAAGACGAGGCCGATCTCGCGGATCCCCTCCTCCGCGAGGTCCAGGTAGATGACCGGTCCGAAGTGGCGCGTGAAAAAGCCCTTGACGCCACGGTTGTTCTCCGCTGCCTCGAAACTCTCGAACATGCCGCAAGCCCCTCCTCTCGATGTGGCGATCGCCTGAAGGCGAGCCTCCTGATGGAGATGCTTCGGAGGCCCAAAACGTTTCAGGGCTTCGGAGCCGCCATCGGCGCCAGCTTGTCGATCTCCGCCAGCTCGGCGTGGTCGAGGTGCCAGCCGCCAGCCTTGACGTTCCCCTGGATCTGCTCGGCATGGGTGGCGCCGGCGATCACCGAGGCGACCTCCGGATGGCTGAGCAGCCAGGAGAAGGCGAGCTCCAGCAGCGAGTGGCCGCGGAAGGCCGCGAACTGGACCAGCTCCTCGACGATCCCGAGATTGCGGTCGTTGAGGAAACGCTCGTTCCCCTTCGACAGGCGGGTGTTCTCAGGCACCGGCTCCCCCACCCGATACTTGCCGGTGAGCATGCCGCCGGCGAGCGGAAAGAAGGGCAGGAACGCCATGCCCTCGCGCTTGCACTCGGCGAGCACTCCCTGCTCCGGCTCGCGGTGCAGCAGGCTGAATTCGTTCTGGACGCTGACGAACCTCGCGCCGTCGCCCGCGGCGGTCTTGGCTTCGCGGATCTGCTCGACGGAGAATTGCGAGCAGCCGATCTCGCGCACCTTGCCGGCGCGCACCAGCGCGCCGAGCGCGCCGAGCGTGTCGGCGATCGGCGTCTCCGGATCGGGACGATGGAGCTGGTAGAGGTCGATGTGGTCGGTGCGCAGCCGGCGCAGGCTGTCCTCGCAGGCCCGCCGGACGTAATCGGGCTTGGCGCCCTGGCGCTCGTCGTCGACCTTCATGCCGAACTTGGTGGCGAGCACCACCTTGTCCCGCCGCCCCTGGAGCGCGCGGCCCAGGTACTCCTCGCTCTGCAGGGGACCGTAGATGTCCGCCGTGTCGAAGAAGTTGATGCCGGCGTCCAGGGCCGCGTCGACCACGGCGACGGTGTGGTCGTAGTCGAGGCGCCAGCCGAAGTTGTTGCAGCCGAGGCCGGTGACGGAGACGGTCAGCGAGCCGATCTTGCGTGTTTCCATGGGGGTACCCTCCTGAAGAAGACTGTCGGGAGCGACGTCCGGCCTCGCGAGGCCGCGCTTTCGCCTCGCGAGGCGAGGCGTTCCCCTGCGGAGGGGAAGCGTTCGCCTGGCGAGGCGAAGCGTCCGCCTCATGAGGCCAGGCTCATCTTATGCGAGGCGAAGCGTCCGCCTCGCGACGGGAAGCGTTCGCCTCGCCAGGCCATGCGTCGCTTCCGCGAGGGCACGCGTCCGCCGCTCGAGGCGAAAGGGGCCCCTCGGATCGGGGTCCGTCCGCCTCGCGAGGCGAAAGGATCATTCTCGCCGCGTCTTCGACAAGACCTCGGAACCGGCGTTGAACGTCAGGCTCTTCGGCCGCTCGGAGAAGGTCAGCGGGAAGCTCTTCTCGGGGCCGTCCACCATCACCCGGCGGCGCTCGGTGCGGCCGTCCGCGTACTCGACCGCGACGGGGACGGACATCCTGAAGCCCGGCGGCACGTCGCTCTCGCGCACCTTGAGCGTCGCCACGTACGGGCCGCCGGTTGGCGCTGCGGCCACGTCGTAGCTCCAGCGATATGCCGGGATGCCCATGCCGTCCACCCACTCGTCGAAGAACCAGGACCAGTCGCCGGGGACGTGGCGCGTCAGCACAGCCTCGAAATCGCCGGTGGAAGGCGCCTGGCCGCGGTAGGTGTGGAGGAAGTCGCGCAGGACGTCGATGAAGGCCTGATCGCTGCCGGTCTGGTCGCGCAGCATGCCGCGCAGCATGTGGAGCACCAGCGCGCCCTTGCCATAGACCTGCGAGCCGTAGGCGGTGGGCACCTCGCCGGTGTCCGCCCGCCAGCCGTGGCCGATCGGGCCGATGCGGTCGCCGTGCAGCAGGTTCGCCTTGTTGACGTCCATGCGGGTGAACTTGCTGAAGCCGGATTTGATCGAGCCGTTCTGCTCGTCGTTGTAGGCGTGGATGATCTCCTCCATGAAATGGGGACCGTCCTTCATCGTCTGCTCGACGAACATCATTCCCGAGTATTCGGCGAAGGCCTCGCCCAGCCAGGCGTCGCGATAGGTCGCCGAGCCCACCATCACGCCCCAGAACTGATGCGCCGCCTCGTGCGCGCGGAACAATTCGCCGACCCCTGGCCCGAGGAGGTCGAAGCTCTTGTGCGCCAGCTGGATGAAGCCGTCGAACGCCTGGCCATGGCCGGCGTTGATGCTGGAGACGTAGATCGGCTGGTCCGGCAGCTTGGCGTCGAAAAGCTTTTGATAGAAGGCGAGGCTGTCGATCACGTCCTGCCCCACCTCGCGGAAGCGGGCGCCGCCGGCGAGCGGCACCTTGGAGCCGAAACAGATCACGTCCGGCACGCCCTCGTGGGTCACCCGCTCCTCGTGGAGAAAGTCGGCATAGGTGAACGTCAGCATCTTGATCGGATGATCGACGATCCAGACGGTGGTCGACGTCCCATCTCCCTCGCCACCGCTCCCTTTTTCCAGCCGGCCGTTGGCGCGCACCTCGAATTTCTTGCGCGTCTTCAGCTCCAGGCGCGCGGTGTGCTCGTCGCGCAGGATCGTCTCGTCCCCTTCCGCGCTCGGATACCAGTCACGCCCCTTGGCGAAGTCGAGGACGTCCAGCTCGTATTCGAGATCGATCCGCCGTTCGGCGCCCTTGGCTAGGGGCTGATCGAGCAGGAGGATCAGCGAGCTGTCGTAGAGCCGGCCGTCGAGACTGGCGCGGCGATCGCCGATGTGATCGCGCAGAAAGGGCACCGGCTTGCCGTTCTCCTTGACCGACGTCACCTTGGCGAAATGATCGAGAAAGACCTGCACCGCCCGCGCGCCGTCGCGCCGTGGCAGGAAGCGGAATCCGACCTTGAACTTCCCCTTCATCCAGTCCTTGTCGCGGCCGGCCTCGGTGAGGTCGGCGACGATGTCGAAATGCTCGATGTCGATCTCCGGATCCCAGCGGCTGGTGGGGCGGCCGCGCGCGTCGCGCTCAGCCGGCCGATCGAGGCTCACCCAGACCTCGACGGCGGGGTGCGAGGTGTTGAACGACTCCAGCCGGACCTCCTCGATGCGCTGGGCGTCGTAGTCGAAGGCGAGCCAGCCGAAATCGCCGGTCTTCATGTCGGCCCGCAGGTAGCGGTCGCCGGGGGTGGCGAGGGCCTGGACGACGCGGGCGTCGACGTCGTAGCTCCGCTGGGTGAGCCACTGCTCGTGGCGGTCGCGGGCGAGCTTGTTGACGGCGGTGACTGCGGCGGGACCGGCGGCCGGGGCCTTGGCGAGATCGGGAGGCAGCTCGCCGGAGGTGCGCAGCACGACTTCGGTGAACGGCTCGTCGACCGAAGCGAGATCGGGCCGGCGGGCGAACCGCCGGAGCTGCGCCAGCTCGGCCGCGTCCGGCACATCCATCTGGAACCGCCCCTTGCCCTCGAAGACCAGGCCGGTGACCACGCCGCCGGCGGTCGGCTCCTCGAGCCAGAACCGTCCCGACTCGAACCGCCACGTCGCGCCCTCGACCGTCCAGGTGATACCGCCCGCGGGTACCGCGATCGGCTCGGTGCGGAAGCGCCAGTGCTGGAGGCGGTCGTAGTCGTCGCGCAGCGATTGGGCGGTCTGGGCGGCGGCCGGGAGGGCGAGGGTGAAGAGGAAGAGCGGAAGGAGGAGGGCGCGTTGGAGGTGCATCGCTGGGAAGTGTAGCGGATCATCCACATCCCGCATATCGCACCCGGGTTTTCATCATTTTTGTAGAGACGTTCCCAGCCCGTCCACGACACCCTTTCATCGGCCACGGGGACGGCGGGACGTCTCCGGCGGAGCGTTGGCCATCGCCTCAAGCACAACTTTCGTGGGCAGGTCCGCTCTCATGGAGGGCCATAAAAGCGACCCGTTCAAAGTTGAGGGCACATCGAGCGGTATGCCCTTCGGCGGAGACGTCCCGCCGTCCCCGTGGCCTCCGAGGAGGTGTCGTGGACGGGCTGGGCACGTCTCTACAAGCCCTACGATCAACGATGAGCCCTCCCGATCCACGATGAACCGCCGATCAACGACGAACCGTATCCTCTGCGGCGCATCGGTCCACCGCGCTTCACGATATTCTCTTGCGAACATTCAGGCAGCATGGGGAGGAACCTTGCCATGTCGGACTGGGAAACCCTGGGCGCGGTCGATCCCCGCGCTCTGATCGATGCCCGCTTGCAGCTCCATTGGGCGGCGCAGGTGGCCGCGGCGGTCGGCAAGCAGCTGTTGCCGCGCCAGCCGGACTTCAGCGAGCAGAGCCTGGAGTGGCTGGCGGGCCCCCGCGTGCTGGCGCAGGGCGTGATCGCGGGGAAAAGGCCGTTCCGCCCCGCGATTCACCTGGCGCATCCGGCGCTGATGCTGCTGGATGAGAGCGGCGGGACGATCTGCGAGATGGAGCTCGAAGGGCACACTTTCGACGAGGCCTATGAATGGATGGAGCGCGAGGTGGAGGCGCTCGTCGGCCGGCCTTTCGAGCAGCCCCTGGAGCGTTCCGAGGGGCTCCCCGCGCATCCGGTGTCGATGGGAGCGCGGTTCTCCTTTTCGATGTCTCCCGCGCTCGCCGAGCTCGACCGCTACTACGCCGGCGCGAACCAGTTGCTGCGCGCCCTCCGCGAGCGCAACCCGGAAGCCTCGCCCGTAGTCTGCTGGCCGCATCACTTCGACCTCGCGACGCTGCTCCGGCTCGATACGGAGGCCGACCCGGTCGACTCAGAACAGGCGCGCTCGATCGGCGTGGGCCTGAGCCCGGGGGACGGCACGTTCGCCGAACCTTATTTCTACGTCCTTCCCTGGCCCAAGCCCACGCGGGAGCTGCCGAAACTGGACGGTGGGCACTGGCACACCGAGGGCTGGACCGGAGCGGTGCTGGAAGCGTCGGAATTTACCGGCGGCGGCTCGGACGCAGACCAGCGGGAGCGGATCGAAAGGTTTTTGAACTCGGCGGTGGCGGCGTGCCGCCCGGCCGGCTCCTGAGCCGGCCGGAGGCGAAGTCGACCCGTCTTTCCATGAAGGTTTAGGATTTAGGATATACCCCTGCAACCATCCATGCAGTCCGCATCAGCGGCTGCGCAATTATCTTTGCAGCCGGAATCGCCATTGCAGCTCAAATCACAGCGCAGTTTAGCCTGAGCGCAACCCTGAAGGCACGTGCCTAAGGAGGATGACAAAGCGGAGGCGTTCTGCAAGCTCAAGGGAACGAGAACCGCGAGAAGAAAGCCGAGACGTAGGAGCGAACGTTTCATGAAGGAATCCTCCTTGGAATGTGTCTCGAAACGATAGACTCGCCGTTGGCGGATGTCAAGAAAGGCGCGGCGTAGGGGTCGGCCGCAAGAGGAGGAGAATTCT
>DATBAW010000484.1:0-3121 GCA_036271335.1 Thermoanaerobaculia bacterium | reverse complement strand
GGACCGCCGGTCAATTCACGCAGGCGAACTGGCTGCCGCCATTGGGAGGGGTGTAGTAAAAGGCGCCGGCGGTGTCCCCCGCCGGGCAAGGGTTGAAGGTACCGCTGCAGCATAACGACTGCATCGTTTCAACGTTCACCGTCGAGAACCTGCGGGTGGTGGGGTCGTAGCAGAAGACGCGGCAGTTGCCTTGGCCCAAGGAGTGGCCGGCCGGCGCGAAGACGACGAGGGCGAGGGCGGCGATCAGGAGGGACGGACGGATCAGGGTTTTCATCGGGAGCTCCTTTTTGGGTTGTCGCAGGATCGAGGTCTCAAAGGCAATGCCGCAGGCCGCCGAGGTACGTGAAGTTGCGGGTGAGCGGGCTGGAGCCTGCCGGGCAGGGATCGAAGGTGCTGCTGCAGCACTGTGTTTCCGTGCTGGAGACCGTTACCACGGAGCCCATGTGAGTGGTGGAGTTGAAACAGACAACTTCGCAGGTGCCGTTGACGTTGACGGCCGCGTGGCCGGTCATCGCGAAGGCGCTGAGGGCGAGGGCGGCGGTGACGGCGAGGGTGCGGAGCAGGGTCTTCATGGAATCTCCTTTGTCGAGAGAGCGCGCGTGTCAAGAAACGATGCACAGGCTCATGAAGCCGCCCTTCGGCTGGAACCCGCTGGCTCCGCCTTCGTGGGTTCCGGCCGGACAGGGCGCGCCGGAGCCCGAGCAGCAGGTCGCCTGGGTCGTCGACCAGTTCACATAGGTGATGAGCGGCGGCGCGGAGGTGCTGTAACAGCTGGAGCGGCAGGTGCCGGACGTACCGGCTGGCGGCGGGGTGATCGCCGCGCGGCCGGCGGCGAGCACGGAGAGGGCGAGGACGGCGGCGGCCGTGGCGGCGCGCAGCAGAGTCTTCATCAGGAGCTCCCTTCTGGGTTGTTGAAGTTTCGAGGTCTCAACGGCAATGCTGCAGGGCTCCGTTGGGGGGCGCGAAGCTGCGGGTGTAAGGGCTCGTGCCCGCCGGGCAGGGATTGAAGCTCATGCTGCAACACTCTGCTTCCGTGGTGGAGACCGTCACTACGAAACGCGTGGGGTTGGTGGGGTAGATACAGACGACGTCGCAGGTGTCGTTGACGGCCGCGTGGCCGGTCATGGCGAAGGCGCTGAGGGCGAGGGCGGCGGTGAGGGAGGCGGTACGGATCAGGGTCTTCATAAGATCTCCTTGTCGAGCGTCCGAGAGAAGGTGCCGGCGGAGGCACCGGCTCGGACGGTTCATTCTGAAGTCGGATGTCAGTCGATCTGGCAGAGCGAGGTGAATCCGTTGGGGGGCTGGTACGCGCTGTAGAGCTCGTGGGTACCCACGGGGCAAGGGGGCTTCAGCGTCGTGCTGCAGCACTCCGATTCGGAGGTCTGCCAAATGAGTGCTGTCTTGGTGAAACCCGTATCGCTGACGCAGGTGGTGTGGCAGATGCCCTGGTTAGGATTCAGAGGGGGCGTGATCACGGCCCGGCCGGCGAGAGCGACGCTGAGGCTGAGGGCGGCGGCGAGGGCGAAGGTGCGGAGCAGGGTCTTTTTCTTCATGGGGGCCTCCTTATCGAGCATTCAAGAGAGAAGGTGCCCGCAAGGGCTTTTGGCGATCCCATCCTGGCCGCCCTTGCCGGCTCCCCCGTTTCCCGGCTATCCTTCTCCGCTTCGAGGAACCCCGCTCAATCGTTGTCCGGCGGTGCCCCCTTAGCAGATCTAGATGTCGACAGCCATGCCAACCAACGCTCAAGCCTCGTCCGTCGCCTGGAACTGGCGTGATCGCGCCGCGGGAAACGCGGCGGCGCTCGCCCGTGAGGCGGCGGCCAACCGGCGGAAGGGGCTGATCGGCGGCGCCGTCGGCCTGGCATTCGCGGCGCTGCTCCACTTCGCCGTCCACAAGGAGCGGTCGGCGATGGTGGTGGCGGCCGTCGCGGTTTTGGTCGCCCTGCTGGCGCTCGCCTCGCCGCTCGGCGCCTACAAGGTGCTGGTCCGCGGGCTCGACGTCTTTGCCCATGCCGTGGGCGCCGTGGTCACCTGGGGGCTGATGGCGATCCTCTTCTACCTCGTCTTCCTGCCGGCCGGCCTGATCCTGAGGATGCGCGGGAAGCTCGGCGTCGCGAAGCACGCGGACAAGCGCCTGCCCACCTACTGGATCGAGACCGAAGAGCGCGAGCGCGCGCGGACCCTCGCTTCCTACAAGAAGCAGTTCTGATGAAGCTGCTCGGCATCTCCTGCTACTACCACGACTCGGCCGCCTGCCTGGTGGACGCCGGGCGCATCGTCGCCGCGGCCCAGGAGGAGCGCTTCACCCGCAAGAAGCACGACGAGGGGTTCCCAACCAACGCTGTGCGCTACTGCCTCGCCGAAGGGGGCGTGGGTCCGGGCGAGCTCGACGGCGTCGTCTTCTACGACAAGCCGCTGCTCAAGTTCCACCGCATCCTGGAGACCTATCTCGCCACCGTCCCCAAGGGGCTGCGCTCGGCGGTGATGGCGCTGCCGGTCTGGCTGCGCGAGAAGCTCTGGATCCCGCCGCACATTCAGGAGGCCCTGGAGGCGTGCGGCGTCGGCGACGCCAAGGAGATCTACTTCACCGAGCACCACGAGTCGCACGCGGCGTCGGCCTTCTACCCCTCCCCGTTCGAGGAGGCGGCGGTGCTGACCCTCGACGGCGTCGGCGAGTGGGCCACGACCACGATCGGCGTCGGCGAGGGGAACAAGCTCGAGCTGATCCGCGAGATGACCTTCCCCCATTCGCTCGGGCTCCTCTACTCGGCCTTCACCTACTTCACCGGCTTCCGAGTGAACTCGGGCGAGTACAAGCTGATGGGTCTCGCCCCCTACGGCGAGGGGAAGTACACGGACGCCATCAAGCGGGAGCTGATCGACCTCCGCGACGACGGCTCGTTCCGCATGAACATGGACTACTTCGGCTATCTCGACGGCCTGGAGATGACGTCCGACAAGTTCGCGGCGCTGTTCGGCGGGCCGGCGCGCTCGCCGGAGTCGCCGATCACCCAGCGCGAGATGGACCTCGCGAAGTCGATCCAGGACGTCACCGAGGAGATCGTCCTCAAGCTCGCCCGCCACGCCCGCGAGATCACCGGCAAGCGCAACCTCTGCATGGC
>DATBAW010000483.1:0-2860 GCA_036271335.1 Thermoanaerobaculia bacterium | reverse complement strand
TGCGCGACGGCGTCTACACGGCGAGCGCCGGCAACATGGCGCAGGGGGTGGCCTGGAGCGCCCGCGAGCTCGGCGTGCCGGCGGCCGTCGTGGTGCCCGACCACGCGCCGGCCACCAAGCTGGCGGCCATCGAGCGGCTGGGCGGCCGGATCGTCAAGGTGCCCTTCGACCGCTGGTGGCAGGTGATCCAGGAGCACACCTTCCCGGGCATGGACGGCCTCTTCATCCACCCGGTGGCCGACCGCGCGGTGATGGCGGGCAACGGCACGATCGCCCTGGAGATCCTCGAAGACCTGCCGGACGTCGACACCGTGCTCGTCCCCTTCGGCGGCGGCGGCCTCTCCTGCGGCATCGCCTCGGCGCTCGCCGCCCTGCGTCCCGAGGCGCGCGTCTTCGGCTGCGAGGTGGACACCGCCGCGCCCCTCACCGCCTCCCTGGCCGCCGGTTCGCCGCAGACCGTGAATTACACCCCGAGCTTCGTCGACGGCATCGGCGGCAAGAGCCTCCTCCCCGAGATCTGGCCCCTGGCGAGCACCCTCCTCGCCGGCGCCCGCGTCGTCCCCCTCGAAGCCGTGGCCGCCGCCGTCCGCCTCCTCGCCGAGCGCCACCGCGTCATCGCCGAAGGCGCCGGCGCCACCTCCGTCGCCGCCGCGCTGGCGGGAGTGCCGGAAGCCCGCAAGATCGTCTGCGTGATCTCGGGCGGCAATATCGACGCGGCGAAGCTGTGCGCCATTCTGGACGGGCGGATGCCGTAGAAAAGGACCCCAGGGACCTCAAGGACTGCAAGGACCAGATTCAGCCCGCGCTCCTTGCTCTTGTCGTCCTTGATGTCCTCGCAGTCCTTTGGGTCCTTTGGGTCCTTTTACTTCGCCCCCACCTTCCGAAACCGCGTCGGCCTCCGGCCCGCGCTGAAGCGCTCCATGACGATCTTCCCATCATCTCTGAGCTTGTCCCAGGCGCGATGGAGCGATGGCCGGTTCGGCTCGTAGCCGAGGAGGCGGACGACGTCCGCCTTGTCGAAGGCCTCGGGCAGGTCGCCAAAGATCTCCCGGATGTCCGCGAGGAGGCCGCCTCGCCGGAGCTTTTGGACGGCGGCGGGACGGCCTCCCGGCTCCTCGACAGGCGCCGTTTGCGTAACGCTCGGGGGCGATTCCTTCGGAGCCTGCGGGTCCGCGGACGCAAGCCGGAGGGCGTCCAGGGCCTGGAGCCTGGCCTGATGGGCGGCGTGAATGAGCTCGAGATCGGCCGCGAGACGCTCTTCGATGCCGCGCCTCAGGCGCTCATACTCTTGATCCTGCAAGGGGTTTCCTCCCGAATCGAGCGTCGAGGGTAGCGCTCTCGCCGGCGTCCGGCAAGGGCGCGAGCGGACGCATCCCCTCGCGCACTCGCGCTTCCCCCCCGTGAGGCGGACGCTTCGCCTCAGCCACTCCTGCGTCCCCCCCGCGAGGCGGACGCAACGCCTGAGCCGTTCTCGCGTCCGCCTCGCCGAGGGCCTTCGTCACCCGAGAAGCTCACGCGTTCCCCCCGAGAGGCGATGCGTCCGCCTCCCGAGGCGCGGTTGCGCCCTCGCTTCGGGAACCGTCCGCTGCGCGAGGCCGAAGAGGCGGAGCGGCAGGCGACGCGTCCGTTCGTCGGGAGAATCCGGCAGGCGGATGGGGGGATATCCAGTTTCTATCTGGCGCACGACCAGAAACTATCTGGCGGCGGACCAGAAGCTTTCTGGTGACCAACGGCATGGGACTCTGGAATCGGCATCCCGAAAAAGCGTATAGGCTCTTCTCTCTGTCCCCGCCAACCTGAGCCACTCAAAAGGAGGATCCCGATGAACGCACCCCGCTGGTCCGCCGTGCTCCTCAGCGCCGCTCTGTTCGTTCCACTGCCCGGCCGGGCCGAGGATGGGAAAACCGAGATCAAGGGCGCGGCGATCCTCGATCATCCGTGCGGCAAGGTGGCCGTGAAGCAGATGGGGCTGATCCATGACGGCAAGACCGAGGAGGCCTTCAGGCTCGGCACCCCGGAGATGCAGGCGAAGTGGAAGGCCCTGCCGGACAAGGACCGCGCGATGATGCTCGAGATGATGAAGGCGATGTCGAAGACCGAGGCGCAGCTCGCCGACGAGATCAAGGCCGGGGGTCTGCTGGTCGTCGACGGCAGGAGCGCCACGCTGACCGTCAAGCACGAGCAGAAGGACGCCAACGGCTCCAGCAGCGACACGCTGACGCAGAGCTACGTCCTCGACGGCGCGACCTGCCTGATCTCACGATA
This sequence comes from Thermoanaerobaculia bacterium, assembly GCA_036271335.1. Classification (GTDB taxonomy): domain Bacteria; phylum Acidobacteriota; class Thermoanaerobaculia; order Multivoradales; family UBA5704; genus DATARR01. Next base: position 595 of record DATBAW010000483.1, on the reverse strand, counting down.
GAGACCGTGGCGCCCTCCGCCCGGCCAGCGGCGGAGGGCGCGTCAGGCCTACTTCGCTTTCGCGAGCCGGATCTGCCCCTCGTGCATCGAGGCGTGCAGGGACCGGCTCAGCACGACGGCCAGACGGTTCCGGTGCGGCTCCTTGGCGAAGTCCTCCGGCGACACCGAGTCGTGCCGCTCCAGCCACTCCTCCGGCCGCAGCTCTTCCAGACCGGCGAGGAGCTTCGCGTTCACGTCCGACCAGGCGCTGCGCAGGGCGGCGGGCTCGAACCCGTCGGTGGGCGAGGTCCGGTCCGGATTCGCGAGGAAGGTCTCGTCGAGCTCCGGATGCAGCCGGTCGCCGAAGCGCAGCAACGGCAACAGCCGGTCATGTACGGCAGTGAGATGCCCGAGCAGGTAGTAGACGCGATTCCTGCCGGGCGCGACCTCGCGCTGGAGGTCTTCGTCGCTGAACGAGGCGAAGGTCTTGTCGAGCTGACCGATCGTCTGCTTCCAGGAATTCAGGACAGTCTGGGTAAAAATCTCTTCCGCGGCCATGGGATCCTTTCGTTGGACAGGGATTGAAGGTTCCAACAGCCCCGCGGTCATGGATCGC
>DATBAW010000482.1:0-17139 GCA_036271335.1 Thermoanaerobaculia bacterium | reverse complement strand
CAGGTCGCCAAGCTGCTCCAGGACTCCCGCGCCGAAGCGCGCGCCCGCGCCGCCTTCGAGACCCTGCTCGACCGCAGCCGTTCCTGACCCTCCCTTCCCGCAAGGAGATCCCATGCAACCCGTAAGCTCCACGCCTGCCCTCCTCCCTTCTGAAAAAAGCACGACCGGTCGTCTTCGCCCCGTCCCGGCGCCCTCGTGGCTCCGGACGGGGATGCAGGTGGCGAGCACGCTGGCCCCCGGCGCCGCCGCGCGGCTGGCGCGCAAGCTCTTCTTCACCCCCCGGCGGGCAAGGGTGCGCGACGAGGAGCGGGCGGTGCTGGCGCGCGGCGAGCTCTTCTCCTTCGAGGTCGCGGGCCAGCGGGTGGCCGGCCGCGCCTGGGGCGCCGGTCCCGCCCTCCTGCTCGCCCACGGCTGGGGCGGCCACGCGGGACAGATGACGCCGCTCGTCGATCCGCTCGTGACGGCCGGCTTCCGCGCCGTGGCGCTCGATCTCCCCGGCCATGGCGAGTCGGCGGGGAGCGTCTCGTCGCTGGTCCACTTCGCCTCGGCCCTCCGCCGCGCCGGCTCGCTGTTCGGACCGGTGCGCGGAATCGCCGCCCACTCCTTCGGCGCCGCCGGCGCCGCCTACGCGATCGCCTCGGGGCTGGCCGTCGAGCGCGCCGTCTTCTTCGCGCCGCCGCTGAGCTTCGACTCCTTCTGGCTCCGCTTCCGCACCGGCGTCGGCGTCTCGCCGGAAGTGATGGACCGCATGCTCCGCGAAGCCGAGGAATGGCTCGAAGTCCGCTTTGCCGGCATCGCCCCCGCCGAGCTCGCGCCGCGGATGACCGCGCCCCTGCTCGTTCTCCACGACCCCGACGACCGCGAGGTCCCCTTCGAGGAAGGCTCCGAGCTCGCCCGCCGCTGGCCCGGCGCCCAGCTTCGTCCCACCTCCGGCCTCGGCCACCTGCGCATCCTGCGCGACGAGGCTTGCGTGGCGGCGGCGGTGACGTTCCTCGCCGGAGGGACGGCGTAGCGGCGCCTGTTTTCTCCGGGAGAGTGGCCCAGATAGCGGCTCAGTTTGTTCGCAGCGCCCGCCCCGCCCGGGCGTAAACGCCCGGGCCCTTATACACATCTCGACGGATCTCGAGGTTTTGCCCCGAAGGGGCAAGGGCATGTAGGCTGGGGCGTCAGCCCCAGGTAGCCGGTCCAAAGCAACCCCAAAGCCCCGAAGGGGCGACAGCAGTCTTGCTCGAAACGTGGGGTTTGCCGTCGCCCCTTCGGGGCTTTGGGGCCTACGGTTTGGCTGCCATTCCTGGGGCTCGCGCCCCAGGCTACATGCCTTTGCCCCTTCGGAGCAAAATCTTGAGATCCGTCGAGATGTGTGTAAGAGGGTGGCATTGATGCCCGGGCGTCGGAGCCGGAAGAGCCAAACGGAGCCACTTCTTTTCTCCGGCTCTTGCGCCCTCCGGCCCGCTTTGCGCTATCCTGTACAAGCTCCCTGAAACGCCGGAGGCGTGCTTCACCACGCCCCCGGCCCTGACGGTCTACTGCTTACCGGGCGGTGGGATTTCGGGGGGCCTCGACCTTCCTTCCTCCCGGCCTCGCACGAGCCTTCCGTCTCGCCCTCGGCTTGATGCCGAACTCCTTCAGCGTCTTGCCGTCGACGTACCAGGAGCGGGCCAGCCACTGCATGCGTCTGACGAGAGCCGTCCCCCGCCCCTGCGACGACTGAAGCTGCCGGGTGGACTGCTTCAGCTCGTCCCGCAGCGCCGACCGCCGGCCGCTCAGGGTCTTGAGGCGCTCCACCTCAGCTGCGAGCTCCAGACCTAGCGCCTCCATGAAAGGGAGGCCTCTCGGCTCTGCGGCGGAGGCGAGCAGCTTCTCGCAGCTCTCGATCGTGGAATGCAAAGAGTTCTTCGACATGTCACGTTTCCTTTCTCAACAAGGTTTTCAAGGTGATCGATCAGGGGTGATCGGGATTCGCGTGGACCACCGTGGCCTCAGCCGTCTTGCCATCCGTCGCCGCTCCACTCCCGGCGACCTCAGGCCCCGGCGGATTCACCACCGGCGGCTCCTCCGGCACCACCGGCGCCTTGTTCTTCGTCGGCCGCACCGGCCGGCCACCGAACTCGATGATCCGCTCGCTGTGCGGCCCGTAGAAGGCCTTGACCACATGCCGCAGCCGGGACACCTGCGTATTTCCCTGTTGCATGACGACCTTGCGGTCCCGGCTGTCCTGCTGCTTCAGCGCCATGCGGGACGCCAGGCTGGCCGACAGCGCCTTGGCGTCCGCCAGGATCTGCTCCAGCGGCCCCGTATACCCCTCGATGCCGGGGATGTCCGTGGCGTTCGCCTTGGCGTTGGTGAGGGCCGTCTCCCAGGCCACGATGGAATCGGCGATCGATGTCTTGGGCATGATGTTTTCTCCTTTTCTCTGGCTTTCCGTGTTTCGTCGTTCGTGATCGGTTTCGAGGCCCGTCAGACGATCTGACGGGCGAAGTCGAGGAGCGGCCGGTCGATCCCCCGCCGGTTCGCGCGCTGCAACCGGAAGGTCACCTTGTACGGCGTGACCCCGAGCGTGAGGTCGTGATTCCCCGTCGCCGACAGCGCGGCGAGACGCCCTGGCCAGCGGCCAGTACGGCGGGCGGCCTCTTGAAGCGGCATGGCTTGGTAGAAGAGCGGCGTCGAGCCCGGCGACTGTGGCCCACTTCGGGTCGCCCCTCGGCCCAAGCCGAGGCTCCCAACCAAGTGTGGACTTGCGACTTCAAGGGTCAGTTTCGCACTGGGGATGGCCGCCTGTGTTATCCACTCACGGTGGCCGACGGGTTCAGCCGTTTCCTGTTGGGACTTCAGGGACTGGATTCGGTGGCCGGGTCTCAGGCTTTGCCGGTGTTCGAACGGCTGTTTCGGGAGTATGGTTTGCCGGATGCGATCCGCAGCGATAATGGCAGTCCGTTTGCCTCCGCTAAAGCAGTGGCTCGGCTGACGTACCTGTCAGTGCGATGGGTCAAGCTGGGCATTCGTCTGGAGCGTATTGAACCGGGTCACCCCGAGCAGAACGGAAGACATGAGCGGATGCACCGGACGCTCAAGCGGGAAACTGCGCGTCCACCTGCCGCCAGCAGGTCGGCCCAACAGGAACGCTTCGATCAGTTCCGGAGCCTCTACAACGAAGAGAGACCGCACGAAGCGCTCGGGCAGCAAACCCCGGCGCAGTTCTACGGGCGCTCTTCCAGGCCTTACCCAACCAAGATTTTGGAACCCGAGTATCCCGGCCATTTCGAGGTGCGCTGGGTCCGCCCCAACGGCGGCATCAAGTGGCAGGGGAAGTTCTTGTTCCTCAGCGAAGCCTTGAGCGGCGAGCGAATGGGACTGGAAGAAACCGCGGATGGTGTTTGGAGCCCTCTACTTCGGGACGATGCTTTTGGCGCGCTTGGACGAACAGGAGAGGCAACTCTATGGCTGGCCGGTCGCACGGCGGCGGTTCCTTCGGTCGCCCTACGGGCTCCCTACGGAGCCGCCGCTCCCTACCCACCGGCGGTACAATCAGCTCCGAAAAGTGTTACCCAAGTCCCCGGTCTAAAGTGTTACCTATGTCTCCGGCCGAACAAGGTGGGGGACGTCGCGCGCCTACACGTAGATCTCCGCCCCGCTCTCCCTGAACTCCTCCGCTTTCTCCTTCATCCCCTCCGCCAGCGCCTTCTCCTCCTCCATCCCCTGCCGCGCGGCGTACTCCCGCACCTCCTCGGTGATCTTCATCGAGCAGAAGTGCGGGCCGCACATCGAGCAGAAGTGGGCGACCTTGGCGCCCTCCTGCGGGAGGGTCTCGTCGTGGTAGGCACGGGCGGTTTCGGGATCGAGAGAAAGATTGAACTGGTCCTCCCAACGGAACTCGAAGCGCGCCTTGGACACCGCGTTGTCGCGGATCTGCGCGCCGGGGTGCCCCTTGGCGAGGTCGGCCGCGTGGGCGGCGATCTTGTAGGCGATCACTCCCTGCTTGACGTCATCGCGATTGGGGAGCCCCAGATGCTCCTTGGGCGTCACGTAGCAGAGCATCGCCGTGCCGAACCAACCGATCATCGCCGCGCCGATCGCCGAGGTCAGGTGATCGTAGCCAGGCGCGACGTCCATCGTCAGCGGCCCCAGCGTATAGAACGGCGCCTCGCCGCAGGCCACGAGCTGGCGGTCCATGTTCTCCTTGATCAGGTGCATGGGGACGTGCCCCGGCCCCTCGATCATCACCTGCACGTCCTGATCCCAGGCGATCCGCGTCAGCTCACCGAGCGTCTCCAGCTCCGCGAACTGGGCGGCGTCGTTGGCGTCCGCGATCGATCCCGGGCGCAGGCCGTCGCCGAGGCTGAAGGCGACGTCGTAGGCGCGCATGATCTCGCAGATCTCGTCGAAGTGCTCGTAGGTGAAGTTTTCCCGGTGGTGCGACAGGCACCATTTGGCATGGATCGAGCCGCCGCGCGAGACGATGCCGGTCATCCGGTGCGCCGTCAGCGGCACGTAGGCGAGCCGCACGCCGGCGTGGATGGTGAAGTAGTCAACTCCCTGCTCGGCCTGCTCGATCAGCGTGTCGCGGTAGATCTCCCAGGTGAGGTCCTCGGCCTTGCCGCCGACCTTCTCCAGCGCCTGATAGATCGGCACCGTGCCGATCGGCACCGGCGAGTTGCGGAGGATCCACTCGCGGGTCTCGTGGATGTTCTTGCCCGTCGACAGATCCATCACCGTGTCGGCGCCCCAGCGGATCGCCCAGACCAGCTTCTCCACCTCCTCCTCGATCGAGGAGGTCACCGCCGAATTGCCGATGTTGGCGTTGATCTTGACCAGGAAGTTGCGGCCGATGATCATCGGCTCGCTCTCGGGATGGTTGACGTTCGACGGGATGATCGCCCGCCCGCGCGCCACCTCGTCGCGGACGAATTCAGGGGTCATGATCGCCGGGATGACGGCGCCGAGCGGCGCCCCCGCGTGCTGGGCCACGCCACCTCCCCAGGCCCGTCCGCCCGGCGTCTCCCGCGCCGCCTCGCGCCGCTGGTTCTCGCGGATGGCGATGAACTCCATCTCCGGCGTCACGATGCCCTTCCGCGCGTAGTGCATCTGGGTGACGTTCGCCCCGGCCCGCGCGACGAGCGGCCGCCGCAGGTGCGGAAAACGCACCGCGGCCAGCTTCGGATCAGCTGCCCGCCGCCGTCCGTACTCGGAGGAGACGTCCGCCAGCTCCTCGACGTCGCCACGGCCGCGGATCCAGTCCTGCCGCAGCGGCGGCAGCCCCCGGCGGAGGTCGATGTCGGCGGAGGGATCGGTGTAGGGCCCTGAGGTGTCGTAGACGGTGACCGGCGGGTTCTGCACGGTCAGCCCCTGATGTGTCTGCGTCGGCGAGACGCGGATCTCGCGCATCGGCACGCGCACGCCGGGAAGGGTGCCGTCGACATGGATCTTGACCGCGCTGGGGAAAGGATCGGTGGTGATCCCCGGGCGGCTCGGCTCAGGCCTGCCTTCAGGGTTGGCGGGATTGGGATCGATCACGGCGCGGCTCCTCTCGTCGTTGGACGTTCCAGAAGGCAGACTGGAGAGGGTCCGGCATTTGTCCTCGCTTCCCTACGCTGGCATTACCCAGGTCAGGTGATGAGGGTCGTCCCCCGAGGGACTCTCAGCCTTTCGGCCCCCCTAGCTCTCGGGAGTGATCCTACACGGTTCGGGCGGGGAGTCAATCGCGCCACCGAGCTCGCGGTCGCGAACCAGGGGCTACGAGCGATGAGTGCTCGTAGCCCCTGGTGCACTAATGATCCTAGTCGTCTCAGCAGAGGCCGATAAGGGTGATCTCGTCGTTCGAGGCCGAGCAGCCAACGCCGTCCTCGCAGGTTACGTTGGGGCCCGAGCACTCCCAGCCGCTGCCGTCGCCACAGTCCGCCGTGCAGGTCGCCTTCTTGAAGATCTGGTTGTACGTGCCCGGAACCGTCACTTGCTTCAGATGGTGGATGGCCCGATGCCCGCCGACCTCCGGACCGCTGCCGCTCTCGCTCCGGTCTTTCGCCATCAGGGGACCCATCGTGAGGAGGGCGAGGGACGCACAGAGAGCCAACTTCGAAGCCAGGCGCAAGCTTTTCAACGACATGGTTTGTCCTTCCTGGGAGCCGCGATGAGGCGGTTCCGGTCTGTGGTTAAACCCGCGTTATGCCGACGGACCGCCCCGAAAGGGGTCAGAATTCAGCCGGCTCGATTCTCCAAGGCCTCGAAGAGAGTCGCAGTATATTCAGGTAGGTAGATCTTGGCAATACTCGGAACAATCTTTCTTGCGTAGATTCCCGACTATGTTCCTGAGATCTCCGCGGGAACCGCGGAAAGGACCGGTGCTAGGCAAGGGGGAGGCCGCCCGGACATCGATGCCCGGGCGGGAAGGCGGCAGGTCAGTAGGCGTAGGCCCGCGCGTCCAGCACTTCGCCGTTCTCGCTCCCCTCGACGCTCTCGACGTAGGCGCGAGCCACCTGCGCGGCCGGCATGCCGGCGTCGCCGTCGCGCCCCATGGCCACCAGCGTCTCGCTGACCCAGGGGGGGCTGATGACGTTGATCCGCACGCCGCGCGGCAATTCCAGGGCGGCGGCGCGGGCGAACCCTTCGAGTGCCGCGTTGACCAGGCTGATCGCCGCGCTGCCGTGCGTCGGCTCGCTCGCCAGCACGCCGCTGGTGAGCGTGAAGGAGCCTCCTTCGCGGATCGTCGCCATGCCGGCGCGCACCACGTTCACCTGCCCCATCAGCTTGCTTCCCAGGCTGAACTGGAAGTCGGCGTCCGACAGCCCCTCCAGCGCTCCGAACTTCGCCAGCCCGGCCGCGCAGACCACGGCATCGAACGGCGCCACCATCTCGAACAGGCGCTCGATCGAGTCCTTCGCCGCCAGATCCACCTGATACTCGCCGCCGCGGTGCCCCACCTGGACCACCTCGTGCCGCCCCGACAAAGCGCCGACGACCGCCTTGCCGAGGGTCCCCGTCGCTCCGATCACGATGATTCGCATGTTGTGCATCCCTCCTCGGTACTCACCATAGTCGGCGCTTGACGCGCCTGGGGCGGCAGCATGGCAGGTCGAAAGAGGTGGGCGCAAGGGGGGCGGTGGGATGACCCCGCGGCTACGCCTCCAGCAACTCGCGGTCGATCCGATCCAGAACCGCCGCGTCCACCCCGAGATCGAACTTGCGCGCGAAGTGGTAGCGCCCCGTCGCCAGCAGCGGCAGGTCGGCGGCGGTGAGGGTCCGCGGCGAGCCCTTGACCGCCCGTGAATAGTCGATGTACCGCAGGTCGTCGTCCACCAGATCGAAGCGGCCGCTATTGACCAGCACCGTCTGCACCAGCGACTCCTCGGGCGCCTGGGTCTGCCGGTAGTGCCGCTCGATCTCCGGATGGGCGGCGAGAAACTCGCGCAGATAGAGGGCGGCCCGGCGCCGCAGCGAGAACCAGGCCCACCCTCCCTGGCAGCGGAAGCCGGAGCCGAACGGCGCGCGGAAATCGCGCAGGCCGACGACCGCGCCGTAGTCGAGCGAGACGCGGAACGGCAGCACCTTGGTCAGCGGCTTCAGCGCCCGCAGCCAGGGCTCGGCCCGCGCCGGCAGCCAGCGGTGATGATGCCAGTAGCGCCCCCGCGCCTTGCGCCGCGACCAGGGGCTGGCCGGCGTCAGCACGTCCCAGTGGCGGATGTAGCCGTCGCAGCCGGCGGCGGACAGGAAGGCCTCGATCGCCGGCACTGGCGTCACCGGATAGTCCTGGGCCGTCAGGTTCACCAGCCAGTCGTAGGCGATCCCCTGGTGTTCGAGCCAGCCGATGACGTCGAGATAGGGCTGCACCTGGCAGGAGTAATGGGCGCGGATCTGCCGCGCGCAGGGGGGCATCCGGTGCACGCCAGAGAGGTCCGCAAGCGGCGACCAGTCGAGCTCGCAGCCGGCCGGGTTGTGCTGCACCACGATCACTCCGCCCGCGCTCCCCCGCCGCAGCGTCCGCACCAACCGGTAGATCTGCTCGGGATCGCGATGGGTCTGGATGAAGTAGCAGACGGTGTCCGTCATGGCGCCGCCCTGGCGAGGTCATGGAACAGCGCCTCGTAGCCCTCCAGCACGCGATCCATCGCGGTCATCTCGCGCACCGCCCGCATCCGCGCGAGGCCGCGCTCCCACTCCGCCGTGCCGAACGCCGCCCGCGCCCGTTCGATCGTGGCGAGGATCGACTCACGGTCCGGCTCGCAGTAGAACGGATAGTCCTCGCCCAGCAGCTCGACCGTGGTCAGGTCGCGGGTGGTCACCAGATTCGCCTCGCACGCCGCCGCCGTCGACACCTTGCAGTTCGGCTTGTAGAGGAACTCGCGCCCCAGCTCGCGGATCGACAGGTGGCCGTTGAAACGGTCCGCTTCGGTGAACATCGCGTCGTCGCGGACGTACTCGACCTCCGGCAGCTCGCCCCACACCGCGAGCGACCGCGGCAGGCCCAGATAGCCGAGCGCCAGGCGGTCGCGCGGCGCTCGGTTGGCCCCATAGCGCGGGTCCCACTGGTGATAGATCACGCGGTCCGGCTTGGCCGGGCGGCCGAAGTCGGCGAGCTGCCGCCCGCTCTTGAAGATCAGCGCGTCGAACAGCCATCGGTTCTTGATCCGCCGCTTGAACACCACCGTGTCCTGGACATCGAGCACCAGCCGGTGCCCCCGCGCCTTGAAGCGCAGCAGGTGATCGAGCCGCGACGTCTTGATGAACACCAGGATTCCCGGCTCGACGCCGCTCACCTGCGCGACCGGCAGCGAGCGCGCGTCCCAGCCACGAGCCCGCAGCCCCTCCGCGATCTGATCGGCGCCCATGACCGTCGAGCCTTTCTCATAATACTTTACGAAGGCTACGGGGAAAGGGAGGGGACTGGAGGTGGGCTCGGCGCTCGATCGCGGAGGAGGGAATGGCATGGTGATCCCGGAGGCCTGGGGATCTTAGCCTATCTTCTACACCGCCTCTCCAGGCGCCCCGCGAACGCGGGCGAGATATTCCTTCATTTGCGAATATTTCGGCGTCAGAGATTCGATCTCGCAGGACGTGGGCGTGATCGTGAACGTCGTTTCGAAGTCCTCGTGGTTGGCGGCCCGCCAGAGCCGTCCCTGCGGATCGATCACGACCGAAAAGCCGATGCCGCCGCGAAAAATCCGCGAGCCGTCCGTGCCCGTATACACCGTCCGCGTCCACGGCTTCCACCCCGAATCTTCCGCCGTCGTGATCTCCGCGATCTCGGCCGTCAGCCGCTCGAAGAGCTCTGCCCGGTCCAGCGTTGGGACCTGGAGGGTGAGGGCGATCGCGTGGGAGAACATCGGCTCGCCCGAGGGCGGGTCGGGGACGGCGGAAGGCGGTTGAGCCCTTGGGCTCATGGCTTCTTCGCGGCCTCGGCGGCGACGACTTTCTTGTTGAGCAGGCCGAAGAGGTCGTCGACCTCGGAGAAGATCTTCAGATAGGGCCCTTGCTGGCCTTTCACGAAGCTGGTCTCGGCGACATAGGAGCCGCCCGGCGTCAGGAAGGTGAAGCGGATCCGGCCGGGCCCCGGAAGCTCCCGCTTCTCCGACGGCTCCATGCCCGTCACCAGCTCCTGGGCCAGGCGGACGATCTCGAGGTCCTTCGCCGTCTCGGCGGCCGACCAGTCCTGGCCGATGATGCCACCCCCCGAGCTGAGGAAGAATCGGGGCTGACCGTCCGCGTAGGCCGCGACGTCGAGCACGAGAGGCCCGAGGCCCGACTCGACGACGACGCCCAGGACGTGCCGGCCGAGATCAGCCGGCGGAGCCTCGCCGAGGTTCCGGATCAGCTTCCAGGCGCGGAGAACCTCGCGGGAGCCCATGCCGGGAGTCGCGATGAACTTGCGGAGCGAGGCCAGGGCTCCCGCGCGGTCGCCGAGCTGCATCTGGAAATATGCCAGCTTGAGGGGGCCGCCGTCCGACTTCGCGGCCTTCGCCTCCTGCGTTTCGAGCGGCTCTTCCGGATACAGAAAGGAACGGAGCCGCAAAAATTCGGCGACGGGAGGCTTCTGTCGACCTCCGTTCTCCAGCAGGGCGATGGTCGTCACCAGCTTGTTCTGCTTCGCGAAACCGAGAGCCGTCAGGCCCGGTGTCGCCTTCTTTTCCAGGTCGGCTCCCCGCTCCACCAGGAGGGCGACCACGTCGTTGAAGCCACTCTGGGCCGCGAACATCAAGGGGGTGGCCCGCAGCTCTCCGACGGCGTTCACCTCGGCCCCCGCGTCGAGGAGGAGACGGACGGCCTCGTATCGGCCTCCGTTCGCGGCCCACATCAGGGCCGTCCGCTCCTTCTCGTCTCGCGCCTCGAGGTCCGCTTTCGCCGCGAGCAGCACCGGAATCGTCTCGATGTTTCCCAGGTAACCCGCGACCATCAGTGGAGTGATCCCGTTGTCCACACGGGCGTTCGCGCTGCCGCCCGCCCGAAGAATGGGCCGGAGCGTTTCCGCCGAGCCCTGGCCGGCCGCGAACCAGACCAGGGGAACGTTCAGTGCCGTCTTGTGGGCGTTATTGGTCATGGCGTGGACGTCTGCTCCCTTGCTCAGCAAGGCCTCGACCATCGCGGCATTCCTCACGCTCACCGCCCAGACCAGAGCCGGGTCTCCCGTCTCGTCCCGGGAATTGGGATCGGCACCCTCCCCGAGGAGCTTCTGGACGCGGGCCAGATCGCCTGCCCTGATGGCCGCGATGAGATCCGCCGAGGATCCGGGCACGGCTCGGCCCTGGACGGCGCAGACCAGCAAGGCGACCAGGGCCACGCAAGAGATCAGGAAAGATCGTCGTCTCATCGAAAAGGAGCCTCCACGCTGCTGGTGAGAGATGATCTGAGCCAGGAAATCATTTCGGCCGGCATGGCGCAAGGCCAGAGGAGGACGGCACGCCGTCCTCCCCGGAAGTTTCCCGCCTCGCGGAGGCGATCAGGGCGTCCGCGGGTTTTCGACCGCCTCGCCGCCCACGTAGAGCATGACGAGCTTCACCACATGGCCCGCCGCGTCACGGTCGAAACGCACGAGGGCTTCGTCGACGGTCTCCAGCGCGAAGAGGTCCGCGACCAGCGGCTTCATTCGCAACCTGGTCCCGCCCTCGCGCTGGTAGGAGAGATTCTCTCCCTCGGCCGTGATCCGGCGTGGACCAAAGACGCCGGCATAGTCGGCGGCGCGGCCGGCCGGCAGGGTGTAGGGGTGCAGCTGGCCGTCGATGGCGAGACGCGCGAACCGGTAGCGCGCCTTCGCGTCCGGCGCCTTCGCCTTGGCCTCCAGGGCGTCGAGCGCGGCGGCCTGCGCCGCCAGCAGCGCCTTCGCGGCCGGCACTTTCAGGTCGGGCTCGACACCGGTCCCCTCCCAGTTCGTGCCGGTGGTCGGATTGATCGACCGCCCCGTCGAGATGCCCGCCTCGAAACGGTCGCCGACGTCGAAGGTCCGGCCGGGATTGGCGCCGCCGCCGGTGGTCTCGCCGACGACCGTCGCCCGCTTCAGGACCTTGAGGTTGTTGGTGAACTCCTCCGCCGCCGAGAACGTGCGCGCGCTGGTCAGCACGTAGACCGGGATCGCGGGGCGCCGCTCGCCGTCGATCCAGGGGAGGGTCCAGAACTGATCGCGGTGGTCCCCCTCGCGGCGATAGATGTCGTTGAGATGGGTCGGCTCCTCGAACAGGTAGCTCGACAGGAGCTGGATCATCGTCGGGCTGCCGCCGCCGTTGTTGCGCAGATCGAAGACGAGCGCGTCCGAGCCGGCCAGGAAGGCCATGGCGGCGACCGCCGTGCGGCCGGCCACGGGGGTGGGCAGGAACGAGTCGAGCCGCAGGTAGCCGATGTTGCCCGGGAGCATCCGGACCTCGCGGAAGCCGTAATTGTTCACCCGCGCCTCCTCCCGCTCGGCGGCGGGATCGTCGGGCGCGGGAGACGGCATTCCCGGAGGCGCCGGCGGCTTCGGCGTCAGACGCAGGTGCCGGTCGTGCCCGAGCTCCTTCAGATCGTTCGTCACCGCGTCGGCGAAAGCGATGGGATCGGTCAGGGCGTCATAGGCGCCCGCCTTCTCCTTGGCGACCAGCGCCGCGGCCGTCGTCTTCGCGACGTCGGGGAGGACGTAGTGATCGTTCAGCAAGCGCGCCAGCTGCTCGATCACGGCATGGCGCTCCTGCGGGCTGACCGGCGCGGGACCTCCCTGGGCCCGCGCCGACGGCGCCAGCGCGGCGAGAAGGGCGAGAGTCAGGGCGATGAAACGGATTCTGAGCATCAGCGGCTCCTTTCGTGACCCTCTTTAACGCACGGGCGCGCGCGGAGTTTCCGGGGGCGCCGGCAGAATCCGATAGATCGCGATCCCGGGCTCCGCATACACCTTCTCCACCTCGCGCTCCGGCCCGTTGCCGAGCCGCTCGTCCCAGCGGTTCAGCATCTTGACCTGCGGCCGCGTGTCGGCGTGGACCACGATGTGGGTGATCCCCATCTTGCGCAGCAGGGCGAGGCCGTCCTGGTGCGGGACGTACGGGATGTGATCGGCGAGCTCGACGTAGCTCTCCGCGAAGTAGCCGCTGTAGCCGTTGGCGATCGGCTTCCAGTGCACGGTGGAATTGTAGAGATAGCGGTTCTCCCGGCTGTCGGCGAACAGAGGGAGCTCGATGAGGGCCTTGACGCTCGGCTCGTCGCGGATCCAGGTGTAGGCGCGCGGCAGCTCCTCCTCGCGCGGCAGCGGCTGCCAGTCGAGCCGCCGGGGAGCCAGCTCGATCGCCAGGCCGGCGGCGAGGACCAGGGCGACCGCCGCCCGCGATCGCGGACCGGGAAGGCGGCGCAGCAGGAGGTCGACGCCACGGGCGGCGAAGAACACCAGCGTCAGCGAAACGAAGGCGTAGAAGCGCGCCGGCACGCGCATGCCCGAAAGTCCCGGGATCACGCGGGCGAGCGGCACGTAGAACCGCGCGAACGACAGCGCGAAGCAGATCAGGCCCGACAGCACGAGCCCGAGCACCCAGGGATCGACGGAACCCTGCCGCCTGCCGCGCCAGGCGGCGATGGCGCTTCCCGCGATGCCGGCGAAAAAGAGGAGCGTCGGCAGGAAGCCCGCGAACAGCTCGTTCTCGGGGCGGCGGAAGAGGTCCGCGGAGTCGCCGAAGACGCGGTCCAGGAAGCGGTCCGCGCCGGCGCCGAAATAGAAGTTTTCCCGGCTCGGGCTGAAATAGCTGGCGATCCCGGCGCTGTAGGTCTCGATCTCCCGTCCCGACCGCGAGAGGTCCTGGGCACGCGAGATCCGCACGTACGGCAGGAAGAGCAGCGCCACGGCCGCCGCCGCCACCAATCCCACCGGCAGCAGCACGCGCAGCGAGCGCCAGGAGAGGAGTGCCCGCCGCTCCGCGACCGCCCGGCAGACCAGGATCGCCAGCAGCGGAAAATGGATCATGTACGCGAAATAACAGCCGCCCGTCAGATTGAGCAGATAGAAGAGCAGGAACAGCGCGGCGTCCAACGCCCGCCGCCGGGCCAGCAGGCGGTCCCAGAACCAGAGCGTGAGCGGGATCCACTGCGCGATCAGGATCTGCAGATGCGCCATCTGCGACAACCGGAACGAGGAGAACGCGTACATCCATCCGGCCAGCACCGCCGCCGTCCAGGAAAGTCCGCTCCGGCGCAGCACCCAGCAGACCGCGAGGGCGCAGGCCACATAGGACGAAACGAAAAGGAAGTTGAAACCGGCGATCGCGTTGGGAACGAACTTCAGGAACAGCGCCAGCTGCGCCGCCGGCCCCAGGAGATGATCGGAAAACGCCAGCGTCCCGCGGGTCGGAAAGAAGATGTTGGCGTCCCAGACGTCCGGCAGGCCCAGATGGATCTGGTGAACGCCCCACTTGAGCACCCAGAGGAGGAAGACGGAGTCCCCCAGCTCGACGATGTGGCTCCCGAAGAGCCGGGGGAGCGGCCAGAAGTAGATCAGCGTGCCGGCCGTGTAGAGCAGGACCACGGCCGGCCAGGGCAGCACGTCACGCCAGGATCGCGGTTCCCGGGTCTCCGGCGTCATGGCGCGGGATCTTATGCCGAAAGGCTGATCCGGTGTTCACCCGTACCCCCCGTAGGGGCGCAGCATGCTGCGCCCCTACGACGTTCGCGGGCCGTCTAGGCTCCGCCCGCCCCGTTCCCCGCATTGGGCGCGCTCCCCGGGACCGCGCTCTGCACGCTCCGCCGGAGCTCCGAACGCAGCGTCTCGGCGCGCGGATCGACCGTCGTGGCCATCGGGTTGACGCCGATCGTCTCGCTCAGCTTGCCGGAGAGGAGCAGGGCCAGCAGGTTCTCCACCAGGCTGCCGCCCCCCTTGCCGTCGCCGCTGCTCATCTGGATCTTCGGCACCACGTCGGCGTGCGACTTCTCGATCGCCTCGGCGAAGCGGCCCATGACGTTCTGGATCAGCTGGAACTGCGGACCACCGTAGGCGCGCACCTGCTCCTCAAGGGCGAGCGCCTGGGCGATACCGACGCGCGCGGCACGGTCGGCCTCGGACTCGCCGATCGCACGGATCTTCTTCGCCTCGCCCTCGGCCAGAATGCGGATCTTCTCGGCCTCGGCGGTCGCCAGGGCCTGGATCTGCGACGCCTGCTGCTGGGCGCGGGCGTATTCGGCTTTACCCTGGTTGGACTGCACCGTGATCGCGATCTCCGACTCGGTGAGCGCCTGCTGCTGGCGCGCCCGGCTCTCGGCCTCGCGCAGCTCGCGCTCCTTGACCGCCGCGCGCTCCTGCCGGTTGTAGGTTTCCACCTGCTCCTCGGCGATCTGCCGCGAACGGAGCTGCACCAGGATCTGCTCGATCTGGCCGCCGCCTTCACCCGACGTCGGCGTGCCGATCAGCACCTCCTGCAGCTCGAGGTTGTAGATCGCGAACTTCTCCTTCATCTGCACGCCCGAAATGTCCTGGATCGCCGAGCGGTCCTGCAGGAGCTGGATCAGGGTGCGGGTCTGGCCGACGTTCTTGAAATAGGCGCTGACCATCGGATCGAGCGTCTGCTCGACCAGCTTCTTGATGTCCCCGAAACGCTGGATGACCAGCGGCGCCTTGCGGTAGTCGATGTGCACGACCACCGACAGCGGCAGGCTCGGCTCGAAGGCGTCCTTGGTGATCAGGCTCACCTCGGCCAGGTTCTCGTCGAACTTGTGGGCGCCGATCTCCGTCCGGTTCCACTTCAGGATGAAGTTGGTGGTCGGCACGATGATCACCTTGCCGGCGTAGGTGTTGAACGCGTACTTACCCGGCAGCAGCGGCTCGCTCCAGACGCCGCGCTCGCCCACCGCCACCATCTCGCCGTGCTTGTAGTCCTTGCCCGAGAGATCGAGGCCGCTGTCGCCGGTGTAGGAGACGACGACGCCGACGGTGCCGACCTCGACGGTGGTCTTGGGCACCAGCTCCTCGGTGGCGAACAGGCGGTTGATGTAGTACGTGCCCTCGACCAGCACCTGGAGCTGACGGCCGCGCTGGCCGCCGGCGATCAGGAACTTGTCGGCGTCCTGGAAGCTGTTGTGGTACGTCGCCGCCTGCGCGGGATCGTTGCCGACCAGCGGCGCGATGATCTCGCCGGAGGGCACGGCCGGGCCGTCGTGGACGGTGACGACCGCGATCCGGTCCTCGGCGCCGCGCAGGACGACCGGATGGTAGCCGTCGCGCTCGCCGATGAGCTGCCCCATCTTGCCGAACACCGCCTCCTCGCTGCGGTCGAGCGGCAGGTAGTAGAGGTGATCGCGGGTCAGCACCACGAACAGCACCAGGTTGATCGCGTAGGTGCCCTCGCGCAGGACCATCCGCTGCGGCCCCTTCTGGCCGCCGGCGCGCAGGAAGGCCCCGGCGTCCTGGAAGTTGGCGGCGCGCAGGTTCGAGGCGAGCGACTGCGAGGGGGGCAGCGACTGGCCGTCACGGGCGAAGAGATAGCCGATCTCACCCTGCGGGATGGTGACCAGCGGCATGCGGTGGACGCGGTACTGGAACGGCTTCAGGAAGTGCCAGCCGCCGCGCAGCAGGTCCGGCTGGAAGCCGGCCTCCCCCTCCAGCGCGATCAGGCCGGAGCGCACGGAACCCTTGGCGCTGACCAGCTTCTCCATCAGGCCCACCCGGTTGTTCGGGATGTAGACCATCGAGCGGAGGATCACGATGAGGATGAGGAACGCCACGACGAGGGCGGCGATAAGGACGAGGGACATGGTGGTCTCCAGTATTTTGGATTCGAGCTCGTTCTTGGAATCGGCGGTCGGAATTCAGCCCTGGCTCCCCCCATGGCGACGCCCCGCCGACGGCGGTTCGGGGGTGGTGAATTCGGGTCAGGGGTGCCTCTCAGAGATACGAGAAGGGTACATGAGTTTGTGCCCCTCTGCTGGTAAGTGCCGGGCGGCGAGAAAACGTTTCAGGGAGGAACACGGGCTTTCACAGACGAACACGGACGAGCAAGGACGGCAGGGACCTCCTCGTCGTCCTCCTTGTCCGTGTCCGTCCGTGTGTGTCCCTGTTCGTCCGTGAAAGTCCCTTCCTGAGCTACCATCCGCGCATGACCGCTCCCGGCCCTTCCGAGACCCACCTGCTCAGCCCGCTGACCCTCCGCGGCACCTCCTTCCGCAACCGCATCGTGGTCTCGCCGATGTGCCAGTACAGCGCCGAGGAGGGTCTGGCCAACGACTGGCACCTCGTCCATCTCGGCAGCCGCGCCGTGGGTGGCGCGGCGCTGGTGGTCGTCGAGGCCACGGCGGTCACGCGCGACGGCCGCATCTCCCCCGCCGACATGGGAATCTGGAGCGACGCGCACGTCGAGCCGCTGGCCCGCATCGCCCGCTTCGTGACGTCCCAAGGCGCCGTCGCCGGCATCCAGCTGGCCCACGCCGGACGCAAGGCCAGCACGACGGCGCCCTGGCTCGGCGGTGGTCCTCTGATGACGCCGGAAGAAGGAGGATGGACGGTCGTCAGCGCCAGCCCGATCCCCTTCCGCGACGACGGCCCCATCCCCGTGGAGCTCGACGAGGCGGGGATCGACGAGGTGGTGGCGGATTTCGAGTCCGCCGCCCGCCGCGCCGTGACGGCGGGCTTCCAGGTGATCGAGCTGCACGCGGCACACGGCTACCTGCTGCACCAGTTCCTCTCGCCGCTGAGCAACCATCGCGACGACCGCTACGGCG